>NZ_JAUBVD010000034.1:0-69878 GCF_036705675.1 Microcoleus sp. AT8-A3 | reverse complement strand
CGTCCCGCCCGTCCTTTCTGGGCGGGCGGGACGCCCATCCCACAAGAAAAAAGGGAAATTATTTAATTGACGATCCTAAAATCCCAAATCTAAAATCTAAAATTCTGTTAAAGCCATCCCCGCAGACGATAAACGATTAAGCCGATGTATTCTTTCAAAGCTTTAGTTGACTGGTTTAACTGATAGGTGTCCGGCAATAAATCCAAGGCGACTGATTGCCAATTGCTTTGGGATGCTGCGATATCCTGCTGCGTGATCTGAAAGTCTGTTGGTGCGGCAATTGCTTTTATTCCCTGACGCTGGAAAATTAAGAGCGATCGAGTCATGTGCATCGCCGATGTCACTAGCAAAACCGGCCCTTTTATGCCTTTAGCATCTAAAAGTTTCCGCACGTTGACGGCATTTTGATAAGTGTTGTGTGAATCGGGGTCTTGCAGAATTGCTGATGCCGGTACGCCCATTGTTTGGGCAATTTCTGCCATGTCTGCCGATTCGGGAGGCCCGCCACCTTTCCAATCTACTCTACCGCCACTAAGAATGAGCAGAGAAGCTTTGCCTTGCCGATAAAGTCGGGAACCGTAGATTATTCGATCGCCCGCTTCCGCTAATTCTACCCAAGGACGGGGAGGTAAAGCTGCTTTGACACCACCGCCCAAGACGATAATCGCTTCAGCTTGAGGGAGTTCGGCGGTTGGTAAGTTTTGCCATTCGAGCGATCGAACTAACGATTTTGAAACCCAACCGCTACTTCCGAGAAGTAAAATAATTAGAGCCGCAGCAATTGGCGCCGCCGCCCATTTCGGACGCTTCCAAAGTGTGATTAAAGCCGCCATCATTAACAGGCAACTCAACCCCAAAGGATAAATAAACAGCGGCAAGAGTTTCGACAGAAATACAAACATTCAATGAGAAATTGGCATTGGGAATTGGGCATTGGGCATTGGGCATTAGTGACTTTTAACTGTTAACTAATGACTAATGACTAAAGCTAGCGCCGATCCTCTGGTCCAGATAACCAGCCAAAAAATGTAGCAGCATCACCCCTAGAGGTTTTGCTATATTTATGGGCGTCCGTTTGCACTACTTCTTTATTGAGGATAGCATCCGAGGTTTTGTCCTTGGAATTTATATTCGGGTTGAGTAGTAATTCGTTGTGCCACCAAGCGACAATTAAACCTGCTGCCACGCCACCGATGACACCCAAGCCGAGACTCAGGACTAGCGTACATCCTACTAAGCGAAACCCAACGGTAAACAACACAAACCATATCAGCGCGGGGCTAAAGCCCTTGGAGTCTCCGGTAAATTTTGGCATAAGCTGCAACTTTTTTTTGTAATAAAACAGAAAGATATTTACAATATTAGCAGACAAGTAAGATTGCCAAGGGCGATCGAACTGCAACTACTCCCCACAAATCAAGTTTAATTGTACCTCTAAGTCTTGTAGGGTATCTATAATGTTTACAGAAATTTGCTCTAATTCTGTAAAAGGTTCAAAAGCTGCTTGCTGCGAGTTCAATAATTCTGCCGTCGCGTCGGCAATATCGCCCCGGCGCTGTTGCAGTCGTTCTCGCAATACTTCAAGTGGTGCGGTACAGTAAATGATTTGCAAGGGTAAGCCGTGGGATTGAGCCTGATTCATCGCATCGGTTCTCCAGTTTGGGCGATCGAACTTTGCATCTAAAATCACATCCCAACCTCGGTCAGCCAAAATTATCCCCAACTTTAACAATCTACCATAAGTCTGTGCCGTCATTTCATCCGAGTACAAATCTGGCCCCCCGCGTTCATTTAAAGAAATTCCGCCTAAATGTTTGCGAACAGCATCGGATCGAATGTGAATTGCCCCAGTGCGGCGAGCCAAATATCGAGCCGCTGTACTCTTGCCAGAACCCGATAAACCCGACATCAAAGTTAACTTTCCCCGGCGCGGTTTTGTGTATTGCCAAGCCAGTTTATAGTAATGAGCTGCTGTCTGTGAAATCTCGGCTTTTTGGGCAGTTGAAATAGCAGAATCGTCCAACATTAACGAAGTTACTTTTGCTCTAACATAAGCTTGACGGCTCAAATACAGAGGTAACAGTTGCAGTCCTTCCCAATCCCCTGTTTGTTCGATGTAAGTATTCAGAAAAGCATTACCCAAGTCTCTGCGACCCCGCGATTCCAAATCCATTACTGTAAAAGCCACATCGTACATCACATCAACAAAGCGAAAAGGCTCGTTAAATTCAATGCAGTCGAATAGCAATATTTTCTCTTGCCACAATGCTATATTTCGCAAGTGCAAATCTCCGTGGCACTCGCGAATTTTATTATTGGCAATCCGCAGATTAAATAACTCTTGATTTTTCTCAAAAAACGTATCAGTATAATCTTTAGTTTCCTGATATTGTGTCTGAGTCTGCGGCCCGCCGATATATTTTTGCGAAATCAGGTAATTGTTGTCTATTGCTGTGCGAATCTGACTGACTTCGCCAAATGTGCGAATGTAGCTATTACTAATTGCCGTGCTGTGAAAATTGGCAACTTCCCGCCCTAAGTCTGCCATAAGTTGCTCGGTCAACATTCCGCGTTCCAACAAACTGAGCAACAGCGAATCTTGAGGAAACTCCCGCATTTTCAGCACATATTCTACAGCAACTTCAGCCGGAGTTAGAGCAGGTAATTTGCTGCCAAATTGAAACAAATCCCCAATTTTAACAATTGGCAAAACTTCTAGATAAATTTCCGGTGCTGTGCGTCGGTTCAGCAGCAATTCTTCGTTGCAGAAATGGTGCCGTTTTTCCAATGTTGAATAGTCCAAAAATCCAAAATTGACAGGTTTCTTGATTTTGTAAGTATAATCTCCTGTCAGCAAAACAAAGGAAGCGTGAGTCTGAATTAGCTGCACTGGTTCTGTCACCCCGTGCGGGTAAAAACCGGGATGCAACATTTGCTGAATCAGAGGTGGGAGACAAGTCATAGCGATTTTAGATTTTGGATTTTAGATTTTAGATTGGGGATTTTGGATTGTGAATTTTAGATTTTAAGTTGGGGACTTTAGATTGGGAGTGGGGATGTTGACTTTAATCCGATTTATTATAGAGTTGATAGTTAGTGTAAAAAAAAGCAGCGATGACAGAAAATAATCAAGAATCTGGTTCCGTGGATGTGTTTGGCGTGGGAAATGCCCTGGTAGACATCCTAGCATTGGTGGAAGATGAATTTGTACTCGGCCACGGGCTGAATCGCGGCGGGATGACGCTGATGAATTCGGAAACCCAGGGGGGGATTTTGCACGATTTAGAACACAATTCGCTGCAAATGCGATCGGGCGGTTCGGCGGCAAATACGATGATTGGTTTGGCTCAGAGTGGCGGTAAAGCGTATTATTCGGGGAAGGTTGCTAAGGATACTAACGGCGAATTTTATCGGCAAGATTTGCTGGCGGCGGGGATTGATTTTAACGTGCATCCTGCTGCTGAGTCGAACGGGCCTACGGGTACTTGTGTAGTGCTGACTACGCCGGATGCGGAACGCACGATGTGTACTAATCTGGGGGTTTCTACTACTCTGGCTGCGACTGATATTGATGTCGATCGACTGGCTCACTGCAAGTACAGTTATGTTGAGGGCTATCTTTGGGATGCTCCCGATCCTAGAAAGGCTAGCATTGAGACGATGGAACAGTCTAAGCGTCTGGGCGTGAAGGTGGCTTTTACTTTTTCGGATGGCTTTTTGGTCGATCGATTTGCTGATGATTTTCACAAGGTGGTTTCGGAATATTGCGATGTAATTTTTTGCAATGCTGATGAAGTTCGGAGCTTTTTTAAGGAGGAATCTCTGGAAGAGTGCGCTCGGAAAATGAGCGAGATTTCGGATTTGGCTTTTATCACGAATGGGGATAAAGGCTGCATGGTGGTGGAGAACAAACAGATTGTTGATGTGGCTGGATTTCCGGTAAAGGCGATCGATACTGTGGGTGCTGGGGATGCTTTTGCGGGGGGTGTTTTGTTTGGAATTACTAACGGTTTGAGTTCTGTACAAGCGGCGCGCTGGGGCAATTATTTGGCTTCTAGGGTGGTGCAGATTCATGGGCCTCGGCTTGAGGGTTCTCAGGCTCATCTTTTGAGTGAGGTGATTTCTGGCTAGGAATTGAAATGGGCGATCGCACTTTTTGTGTTAAGGGCGATCGCACTTTTTTTAACCACAGACGAGCGCTGGTTTTTGTCAATTTTGCAGAATGTATTGACTGATAATATTTTTGAGTTCTTGAGGAGCTTCTTTGGCAATCGCCGCTCCTAAATCTGGACGCACAACCCACCACCAAACCAGTTGTTCTAAACGATCGGGAGGATTTTCATTAGGACACAATTCGATCGTACTTTCATTGACACCAATAATGTTAGCACAAAGGTCATTCGCAATGGTAACGCGATCGTCTAGATTTTCAAACTGTACGATGTCTTGCCAGCTAATTTCATTGGGAATAGAATTGAGGATTGATTGGATATCTAGAGTCAGCATTAAACTGTTCCTCCGAAAGCTATAATAACTCTAATGCCAAAGTCTTGTTGTTCTGCAAAAGATTGAGTGCTGAGCCACCCTCTCACGGTTAGAGTATTCGTACCTGTTAATTCTGGTTGGACGGAGTTGTAGAAATTGGTAATTTCCTGATGAATTGACCCAGTACCGTGTTCTAGCCGGACGAGATTGCCTGTATTGTGTATTGCTTCTGCCCCGAATCTCTGTAAATTTGATGTTGTTTGCCCAACTATATGATGCCACGCTAACCCCGATCCTGCCACCCCGATCGTTCTTTTAAATTCACCAAAGGTTTGAAAGCCTTGTCCGGGTGTTATGGGTGAGATGACAGTCCTTGATTCTAGTTCTCTAGCTAGTCGTCTCGCTATTTCTCGTCGAGTTTCGTCGGTCATTTATGCGAGTTAGATTTCACTACTTTGATTTAATTTTACGATCGTTTATCACGCTTAAATCCCGATCGGCATATTCCGAAAAGTCACCCAAATCGTGTACTTCACCTTTAGCTGCTTGTGCGAGGCCGCACTTGACTGAGGCTAATGCTTGGGGGTTTTGCCACAACCACTGTTCGCGATCGGGTATGTTGGTTATTGGGTCTAATAAAATTTGTCCGGCTTCGTTGACAAGAACGCGATACTCTGTTGACTTGGGTTCGAGGTTTAAACTTAGGTGTCCTTGGGTATCTGTGCTGATTAAGTTTTTCAGAATCGAAAACATATCTTTCACCTATTATAAAGTTAGGTAAAACTCTCAAGGGTAGAGTTTTACTCAATTCTAACAAATTAGATGTTGTTTGTCTATTCTGATTTTAAGGGCGATCGCACTTTTTGTCGTAAGGGCGATCGCACTTCATCATATTGCTGTGACGAAACTATTGGGCGACTTTCCTAAAGCGTTATCCTATCTGAGTGATTGGGTCGTTCAGGGGTATAGTAAATAAGGCATTTTTCACAATGTCTGGCTGCGTGTTGATGACGACACCAAAGATGTTTGTATAGACACCTATAATTTCGTTGTTTTCTGTGTACTGAATAATCGTGTCTGCAATACCATCTTGATTGACATCAGTAGGAGTGAAGGTGAGAATATCTATAGGTACGCCTCCATTGATGCCAATTAGATCGCCTTCACTCGCATTAAAGTCAAGTAACCAATCAGCAGTAGCAGCATTGGTTTCTTCTATACCTGTATCTGTTCTCAGGATAAAAACATCTGTCCCATTGCCACCAGTTAGCCGATCAGTTCCTTTTTCACCGATTAAAATATCGTCTCCATTATCGCCAAAAATTTCATCATTGCCTTGTCCACCCCGCACTAAATCATTGCCAGGGCCTCCTGAGATGAAATCATCACCTTCATTGCCGTTGAGAATGTCATTGCCATCGTCACCTAAAATGCGATCGCTTCCTTTTCCGCCTCGCAGGTAATCATTGCCGATAGCACCCTCGATAGTATCAGCACCTCTGGCTGCGAATACTACATCAGTTACGGGCGATCCTAAGATTTTCTCATTGTTATTAGAACCTAGCACACCCCCCGGATTTTCAGCCATTATTGCTTGAGTAATCTGAAATGTAGTTCCCGTATCTGTTGGAGGATTGACTTGGCTGGCACTTCTTATTGCTCTTGGAGCACCTATTAGAACATCTACTACAGCCCCTGCCAATGGGTAAACTATATCTCTCAAAATTCCATTTGTTGCATCAGCAATTGTGTTTCTAAAGCCCTTAACAGCCTCTTTAATATCATTGCTAAATAGACGTAGCGTCTCTTGATCTTGAGTAAAAATAGTCACTGGTACGATTTTACCAAATAAATCAGCGGTAGCTGTGCTATTCTCCGGTGAATCAAACTGTCCTACAGGTTCTCCATTTGAAGCAAAACCATATAGATCGAGGGTATATTCAGCACCCGCCACTTTAATTCTCTCTTCGGATAAACCTGCACCTGAAAAAGTTAGGCGATCTGCATCCAGAACCGCATCACCAGTTGTGTTATTTGTTGCTTGATTGTTAATTGCAAAATTAAACGTCTGGGGACTATTTTCGGGTTGGGTTATCGAAAGATTAATATTGAGAGTTGTATCTATTAATCTGGGTGAATCTTCGGCGTTTACTCCATTCCGATAAGTCAATTTACCAAGATTAAAAAGAATGTCTGTTCCTGTACTAAAAGGTTTACCGTCAAACTGGACAAAACTTACAAATTCCGGTGTTCCTAAACTGAACTTATTGCTACTGCCTCCAAAAGTGCCAGTCGTTGAGCCTGTGAAAGGTGGGTTGGTAGTATCAAAGTTTATACTACCTTTTTCTGAAGAACGCAATCGATTCAAATCGAATGTCGAGCCATCTTTTTGAGAGAAAGATGCTCCATTCCTTAATTCAGTATCTATTTTATGAGCGTAACCATGACTATCATTAAGAGGAATCTTTCCACCTGGTTGAATGAGTTCATTCTTGTTGAGATAAATGTCCTTTGTACCTATGGTATCTTGGTATCCTAATTTACTTGTATGAATCGCAATTACTTGTTTAGCATCAGTGGGGTCTAGGCGATCGCTTGGAGGAACTGGTTCTTCAACCACATCAGTTCCCGAGCCTATCGGTCTAGCCCTGATTCCAAAACCCGGCCCAGCAGCGTCTAAAGCAGTGATGAGATTTATCTGATTACCTGTTAGTTCTCGATACTTAGCGCCAGCAGAACCAGCGATATGACCCCCTAAACTGTGACCAATTAGTTCGGTTTTGTTAGGATTAACACCAACATTTTTCAGATACTCACCGAGCTTTTGACCTGCTTCTTTTGTATTTGCAGCAGCTTGTGAGTAATCAGTTTTAGCACCACTTTCCCAATCCATCGCGACAATATTTGCATTAGGATCGAGTTCTCGGATAGCCTGAGCTTTTTCTGCTACCCAGTCAGCAGGCGTAAAATTATTTCCTGCGTTACCACCTGTATTATTCCATCCATGAGCGATTACATAAGTATTCTGGTTTGGGTCAATGGATTGTGACTGGAAACCGTTATTCCCCCATGTATTAAAGTTAATCTCTCCAAAACTAGCCTGTACCATGATTCAAACTCCTTGTGAATGTCAATATTGAACTAAGCTTTTGAAAAAATTAATAACTAAATTGGATCGGTCTTTCACTCATCCCTTACAGGGGAAAAAGTATAAATAACAACTTTTTACCCAAGAATTTAAAAACCGATACCTAACCGCAAGGCAAATGCTTACTTACCTTGGCTTCACCCCGATCTGTAGCCGCCAGCCAAGCTCATCCTATGACAATAATCCATAATCTCTACGCTGTGTCGGCTCAAAGGCTCAGCATTTGGCTCAACAAAAAAGGCTCATTTAGCTCATTTGGATCATTTGGCTCATTTTTTGGCTCTCCGATGTGAGCTATAATCGAATTAGGGTAAAGTTGTGGTATCGGAGTAACAATGGCAGGTTTGCTCAGAGCATCCGAAGAAGGATTGAAAATTATTGATATGGTGCGACGCAATCTCGGATGGAATAAAACTGAGGAGGCCTGGTGTGTTGCCGCTTTAGTTTCAACAGCTACCTTAAAGCGGTTTTGGGCGAAAATAGAAATTAGACGAGAGAACTTTATCAATATTTGCAAAGCGGTAGAAATACACAACTGGGAATACATTGCTGAAGGCTACAAAAATATCAAAACAGAACCACTCTTTGTCGCCGCGATCGCAGATATCCCCCAAGACAGTGAAACCGATCGCACTTTCCCCCTCCCCGAAAACTTACCCCCCGTCAGAAATTGGGTACAGCGCACAAAAGAACTCGAAATCTTAAAAACTACTATTATTAACTCAGACATCATCGCCATCTCAATTGTCGGATTACCGGGCATCGGAAAAACCAGCCTCGTCAGCCAACTAATTCGCCAACTCCACACAGAAAAAACTCCCTTCACCTGCGCCGCTTGGCAATCCTTGCAATCCGCAACAGGCAAAGCACCCCCCTGCGATCGCACAATTGACTCCCTGCTATTCACCCTCTCCAACGGCGACATTACCGCAGCCGTCAATGCTCAAAATGACTACTTCAAAAAAACCGAAAATCTGCTCAAAATCCTCAGAGAAAAACCTTGCTTGCTCGTTTTCGATCGCGCCGACACACTTTTGCAAACAAGAGAAGCAAAAGCCGCTGGTTATTTCGCCGAGGATTGTGCAGAATATGCTTGGTTATTCAAACAACTATTAGAAACAGAACATCAAAGCAAAATCCTCTTCACCAGTCGCGAAAGCTTAGCCGAATTGCCGTCAACAGTCACCCGCGAAATCCAGCTAAACGGATTGGATCGAGATGCGGCAGTTGCCCTATTGCAATCTTTTAATCTGACTGCAAATCCAGAGGAATTCGCCGAAATGTGCGATCGCTATTCTGGACATCCCAAAGCCTTACAACTCGTCGCAGCCTTGATTCGAGATGATACCGAGTTTCAGGGAAATGTCGGGATTTTTCTGCACCAGAGAGACTGGTTGCTGATTCGAGATATTGAAAGTGCGATCGATGAAATGATAGCGCGTCTGGGCGACGGCTAGCAAACTTGTCTCAGCCGAATTTCTGTCTATCAAACCTCAGAATATCCGCTATCTTTTGCCGGAATTAGCGCTCAAATGCCAGAAGTTAGCAAGTATGAGCTTAAAGAAAATATTATTCAGGCACTCAAACGCAGACAATTGCTATATTACGATCGCCACCTCAAATCCTATCACTTGCATCCCCTAGTCCGAGAAAAGGGCGAGTACCTGCTAAATCAAAACCCTGAAAATCTCCGTACCGCCCACAGCCAAGCCTATAGTTATTATATCAGCATTCCCCTCAAACCAAAATCGGAATGGCAAGAAATCGAGGATATTAAGCCCCTAATCAGAGCGCACTATCATGCTTCTCAAGCACAAGATTTAGATGCAGCAAATGCGATCATTTCTGAAGTCTATGAGTATTTGCGGCAGTGGAATTGTGCTGAGTTAGTATGTGCAAATCTACCGTTGCCATTGTTAACGGAAGTAAAAAACATAACTTTGTAGGGGCGGGTTCACCAATAATAATTGCCCATAATCTACAATCTCATAAACCCGCCCTCGCTGGCGACAATTCCCATGCTACCTGAGATGTTGCACCTGCAGTCAATAAGTTTTTGGGTGGGTTGGGGCGGGTTTATTTAACCTGTCTGCAACTTTTAAAGCTATTGGTGAACCCGCCCCTACTTCACACGAATGGTGCAACATCTCAGATGGTACCGGACATAATATAACCTCTACATTTTGGCTGGTGAAACTATCGAAATAGAGATTTATCCTAACGGGCCATGGAGATACTCTGATGAACCGACCTAATTTTCAAACTATGAGCAGAAAAGAATTGCGAGCTTACGTACTTGCTCATCGAGAAGATAATGAGGCTTTCTATGCTTTTGTCGATCGGCTGCATGAATCTGTAGCCGTAACAGAGGCAGCAGTTGTTAAATGGTTGCATTTGCAGCACCCGCATCAAACTATTAATAAACTTCCCGAAAGCTACTCTAGCTTGACTTTGACAGATTTAGATGGAAATCAAACAGAAGTTAAAATTCAAACGATGGGCAGAGAACTGCCCACCAATAAGCCATTTATAGAGCTTTTAATTAACGACACGATTGCCGATAGACACAAAGAAATTAGAAAACTTATCACAGTTTGTGTAAGTAAAAATGAATCAAAGTCCCAACAGCTAGAAACAGAACTGACAGAAGCAAATTTTTCCATCCACGTCCAATCTTCGCTGGTAGTTGGCTATATTAAAACCGGAGGAACATTTCAGAGCCTGTAGGGCGCGCCAATTGCGGGAAAAGGTACGCTACAGCAGTTAAAATACTATTATCAGCGCAATTGGTTCATACCCATGCCCATTTATCACTTCAACCGCCTAACCGCCAAATTTTTTAGCAAGCTGCCGCTGCGAACGGTTCTGATTGTTCCGTTTGTTTTGCAAACGGTAAGTGTAGTTGGGCTAGTGGGCTTTCTTTCTTTCAAAAGTGGTCAGGAATCAATCGAGGATGTAGCACATCAGTTAATCGAACAAGTAGGAGAACGTACCCGCGATCGCCTTACGGATAATAATGGGCCCTCGGCAATCAATACCTTTTTGGCTAGGCTGCAATTCTCGGCGTCAGGACAAACTTTTATTATGGATCGATCGGGCAATCTGATTGCCACATCCACACTAGAAACACCCTTGGTGACGCCAACAACAAAAAAGCAACCGACGCCATTGCTAGCCACCAACAGCAAGGATGCCCGCACGCGAGATATTGCTCGACAACTCGCCAACCGATTTGGCAACTTCCGCACGCTGCAAACAACTCAGAAATTGACCCTGGCGAGTAAGGGCGATAGGCAGTTTGTCCGCGTTACTCCCTATCGAGATTTCCGTGGTTTGGATTGGTTGATTGTGGTAGTAGTGCCAGAGTCTGATTTCATGGCTCGCATTCAAGCAAATACGCGCCATACATTGTGGTTATTGATCGGTACACTGCCGCTGGCGATCGCGATCGGATTTTTGACTTCCCGTTGGGTAACAAAGCCAATTATGCGTTTGAATACCGCCGCCAAAAATGTTGCCACAGGAAAATGGGATCAACCTTTAGAAATTACACGCTTGGATGAAGTCGGATATCTCGCCAATTCCTTCAATTTTATGGCAGCGCAACTGCAACAGGCTTTTACAGACCAAAATTTTTTAAATGAAGCTTTAGCGCAAAGAGAGAGCCAACTCAAGCAATTTATCGAAGCCATACCTGCGGGAGTATCTATCCACGATGCTTCGGGTAAAGTCGTGTACTTCAACCAAACTGCCAAGCATTGGCTCGGCGTAGAAACTATTCCCGATGCAACTTTAGAAAAAGCAGTAGAAGTTTATCAAATCTACCGCCAAAACCAGCCGTATCCAACGGAAGAACTGCCCGCATTCCGAGCACTGCGCGGTGAAACAGTATTCGTTGAAGATGTAGAACTTCATCGAGATGGGCAATTTATTCCTTTTGAGGTGCGCGCCACACCAATTTTTGACGAAGGCGGAAATATTGTTTATGCCATCAATGCTTTTTATAACATCGCACAGCGCAAACAATCTGAAAAAATATTAACTGACTACAATCACACTTTAGCCGCCGAAGTTGCCGAACGTACCGCTGCTTTAGGTCGTGCTAACGAACTATTACAATATGAAATTGCTGAGCGCAAATTGCTCGAACAAAAACTTTCCACTTCTACTGAGCAAATTGTGAAAATATTTGAGTCGATTACAGATATTGTATTAATTTTTGAGATTCAAGAAGAAACCATCCAAATTATACCAACTAAGGGAATTTTTCAATACAACTATAATACGAATCAGATCGACTCCATCATCGAACATTTTTTTAATGAGGCAAGGAAGGAGATTTATTTTGCTCAAGTTCGACAGGCATTGGAAACCCAACAAACTATAAGTTTTGATTACAGTCTGCCGATTAATAACCAAGAAGTTTGGTTTGCTGCTAAAATTTCGCCACTTTCCGATAGCTCTGCGGTTTGGGTAGCGCGCGACATTAGCGATCGCCAGTTAGCCGAATCCCGACTGCTGGAAGCCCAAAAAATTGCCCGTATTGGCAGTTGGGAATACGATATTGCCACAGCAACAACTACTTGGAGTGAAGAACTCTATCGCATTTATGAGCTCGATTCTACTCAAAAACCGCTGCCAAACGAACAATTAATCGAGCGTTTTCATCCAGAAGATCGATCGCGCTATCTGACAATGGTGCGCGATCAAGCGATGAAGGGACAAAGCTTTGAAATCGATCTGCGGCTAATCCGAAGAGATGGCTCGCTCACTTACATTGAAGTCCGAGGGAAACCTGTTTATGATGAAAAACGGCAGTTGCTCCGTTTGTTCGGCACTGTCTTGGATATTAGCGATCGCAAACAAGCCGAGTCAGCTTTGCGAGAAAGCGCCCAGGGAGAACAAGCCATCGCCCGCAGCATCGATCGCATCCGTCAATCCTTAGATATTGACACAATATTCAAAACCACAACCTCTGAACTGCGACAAACCCTAAAATGCGATCGTGTCGGTATCTATCGCTTTAATCCTGATTGGAGTGGCGAATTTGTTGCCGAGTCAATGGCTCCAGGCTGGATATCTCTGATGCAAAAACCCGACGATGGTAATGTGCCAAACACTCTCGTCGAACACTCTCGCTGTACCGTGAAAACTATGCAAGCCTCCAGTGAACCAGTGCTGGATACCTATCTACAAAGAAATCAAGGTGGTATGTATGCTAGAGGCGTTCCTTACCGCATAATTGAAGACATATACAGCGCTGGGTTGAGTCCTTGTTACCTAGAACTTTTAAAACAATTTCAAGCTAGAGCCTACGTTATTT
Organism: Microcoleus sp. AT8-A3; assembly: GCF_036705675.1. NCBI lineage: Bacteria > Bacillati > Cyanobacteriota > Cyanophyceae > Oscillatoriales > Microcoleaceae > Microcoleus > Microcoleus sp. AT8-A3. Next base: position 56,922 of record NZ_JAUBVD010000034.1, on the reverse strand, counting down.
TCCCCATATTTTGTGGCAGTCAACTTTGGGGTTTGCTCGCCAGCTATCAAAATTCTGCACCCCGCACTTGGCGCGAAGCAGAAATCAATATAGCGCTGCAAATTAGCACTCAACTCGGCGTCGCCTTACAACAAGCTCAATTGCTCGAAGCCACTCAACAGCAAGCAGTACAGCTTCAACAAGCCGCCTGGGCCGCAGAAGCCGCCAACCTTGCCAAAAGCACTTTTCTGGCAAATATGAGCCACGAACTCCGCACCCCGCTAAACGCAATTCTGGGATTCTCGCAATTGATGCAGCGCTCTACCAACCTCACTCGCGAACAACAGGAAAATATCCGCATTATCAACCGCAGCGGAGAACACTTGCTAGCTCTGATCAATCAAATATTAGATTTAGCCAAAATAGAGGCGGGACGGATTACAATCAATCCAACAGACTTTCAATTAAGCAGCCTGTTGAACGATCTCGAAGAGATGTTTAAACTCCAGGCAAGGGAGCAACAATTGCAGTTAATCATTGACTGCTCTAGCGAAATTCCCGAATACGTGCAAACAGATCAAATGAAATTGCGTCAAGTTTTAATTAATCTGCTTTCTAACGCCATTAAATTTACCATGCAAGGAGTAATTAGGTTAAGAGTAAGTGCATTTATAGACAGTGAAAATCAGCAATTACCCATCAGTAATTACAAATTACATTTTGAAATAGAAGACACGGGTGCCGGCATAGCTGCTGATGAGTTAGATAAGCTCTTTCAACCCTTTGTGCAAACCAAAACAGGAACCAAATCTCAGCAAGGAACAGGCTTGGGGCTGGCTATCAGCCAACAGTTTATCAAGCTGATGGGCGGCGTGATTACTGTACGCAGTGAAGTTGGACGCGGCACCACCTTCGCGTTTGATATCCCCGTCAGCGCCGTTGATGCGCCTGCGACTCAACCCGTACACGAACCGCGTCGGGTGATAGCCCTGGAACGCAACCAGCCACGCTATCGTATTTTGATTGTGGACGATCGATCGGACAACCGCCAACTGTTGCTCAAACTCCTCGCTGGCTTTAACTTTGAACTCGAAGAAGCCAGCAATGGCATGGAAGCTATTGAAATGTGGTCGAGTTTTGAGCCACACTTAATTTTTATGGATATGTGGATGCCCCTGATGGATGGACATGAAGCGACCAAACGCATTAAAGCCACCGTTAAAGGTCAAGCTACGGCAATTATTGCCGTGAGTGCCGGTAACGCCGAGGAAGCGCAAACCGTTACTGTATCAGATGATTGCGATGACTTTATCCACAAACCCTTCGGAGATACAGAAATTTTTGCCACCCTGCACAAACATCTGGGAGTGCGTTACATTTACGGTGAACCGGAGAGTGTTCCCGATTCAACTCAAATCGAGGCTCCGACTCCAGAGACTCTTGCAGCTTTACCCGCAGATTGGCTGGCAGCTTTAGAGAAAGCCACAATTGAGTGCGATTTAGAGTTAATTCTGATCCAAATTGAGCAAATTCGCGATCGTAATGACGCTTTAGCTAGCGCCCTAGCCACATTGGCTAACGAGTTTCAGTTCAATCAAATACTAGCTCTCATCCATCCCGAAACGAAAGAGAATTGATATTATACCCGGTTCGTAGTGAGTACGATCGTCCTTATAAAACCCCATCGGGCGATCGTACTCACTACAAACCTATAAAGGTTATTTTACCAAACTAGATATGAATTACGAACCAACTCCCGTCTTAAAAGGGAATATTTTAATTGTTGATGATATTCCGGCTAATTTGCAACTTTTAGCTCAAATACTCTCGCAGCAAGGGTACAAAACACGCACCGCACCCGACGGCAAACTAGCGCTGCGGTCGATCGAATTAACTCCTCCTGACTTGATTTTGCTCGACATCATGATGCCCGGTATGGACGGCTACCAAGTCTGCCAAGCATTGAAAGCTTCTCCCACAACCAAGGACATTCCAGTTATTTTTATCAGTGCTTTGAATGAAGTATTAGATAAAGTCAAAGCCTTTGAAGTTGGCGGTATAGATTATATCACAAAACCGTTTCACGAACAAGAAGTTCTCGCCCGCGTTTCCAATCAACTCGTACAGCGCCAGTTGTTCCAGCAAACACAATCCTACGCCCAGCAACTCGAACAAACCGTAACTGAACTAAAGAAAACTCAAGCTCAGTTAATACAGAAGGAAAAAATGGCTTCTTTAGGTCAGCTAGCGGCAGGAATTGCTCACGAAATCAACAATCCCGTCAGCTTTATCTACGGCAATATTTCTCTAGCGGCGGAGTATGCGCGAGATTTGCTTCGCCTCGTCGAATTGTACCGACATTACTACCCCCACCCCGTTGCAGAAATTATCGGCGAATTGGATGAGATTCAACCCGAATTCATCGCAGAGGATTATCCAAAACTGCTGAATTCGATGACAGAGGGTGCTTCTCGGATTAGCGAAATTGTGATGTCTTTGCGGAAATTCACCCGCCTTGGCGAACAAAAGTACAAGCCAGTGGATATTCATGAAAGCATAGACAATACTTTAGTTATTTTGCAACATCGACTAAAGGGAACACACAAAGCTGGGGAGATAGAGGTCATTAAAAACTACAGCCAACTGCCAAGAGTCACCTGTTATGCCAGTGAGTTAAATCAGGTGTTCATGAACCTGCTAAGTAATGCTATTGATGCCCTGGAAAATCAATCGTCTCCCCGAAAAATTACCATCAGCACTTCAGTAGGTTTTGAGTCAGAAGCTGCGCTGCACAATCAAGATTCAATATTAGCCACTCACAACTATAAATCCGTTATTATTCACATTGCCGATAACGGTTGTGGGATGAGTGAGGAAGTGCGCCACCAGATATTTGACCCATTTTTTACTACGAAGCCTGTAGGCCGCGGTACTGGATTAGGGTTGGCAATCAGTCACGATATTGTAGTGGAAAAACATCGAGGTCAAATCAGTTGTATTTCTGCTCCGGGCCGAGGAACCGAGTTAATTTTGCAGATTCCGATATCTGTTAAATTTTAATACATTTCAACATTTTAAAATTTAACCGACCCAGAGAATATATGAGATAGATTGTACACGAGCATCTGTTTAAGGTAAAACCGATATTCCGTCAGTCCGTCAGGGGTTGAAACCCCTGCCTCAAAGTGAAAGTCCTCTAAAAGAGGACTGAATAATTTATTAAGCTGTTGGGCCTTTAAATTGTCTGTCAAAAAAAATCCAAGTCTTGTGGGGAGTAGGTGTTGGGCGTCCCGCCCGCCCAAAAATACAATCTAGATTCGTAACAGCTTAGTCCTCTTTTAGAGGACTTTCGCTATTAGACAGGGAATTCATTCCCTGGCGGACTGCCGGGTGAGCGGTATTTACTTTAAATCCAGCAATCCGCTAGTTTTCAGCTTGGGATTAAACCGGATTTCTTCTGTTACGCCGCGAGTTTTCAGCAGCGCGAAAATTTCATTTTCCACGCGCCGCGCGACATTTTTCAACAATTTATCTTTGGCAATTTCATCGGCGAAGATACCTTCATAATTTGCCGTTTCTTGGGCAGTCATTACAGTTTTTGTGTCGATGGGCTCGTTCCACTTGGCAGCATCGGCACCGTTACCTTGGGGTTGGGAACCGTTTTCGGCAATCCAACTTTCTCTAATGCTTTCTAGAATCGTGCGGCTGGGCTTGTCAATAGTTTGGACTTTCAGCCAGTAGCAATATTGGGTTTGGCGTACCAAATGCTGTTTGAGGCTGAGGTAAATGTCGCGAGAATAGCCGACAAATTGCAGGACTTTATCGCTGTCAAAAATTGCGTAAACGCCGATTTTTCCCTGGACAAAATCGGGCAATTTCCCCTCGGAGTCTATGTATGGAATGAATTCTAAGCTGGCGAGAGATTGAATGTCTTCTGTCATCCGATTTTAGATTTTAGATTTTAGATTTTAGATTAAACCACAGATGAACCAGCTTTTACCTAATTCTTAAAAACTCGATAGATTGCACAGAGGCGGCTGGGTTTAAATATTTTGGCTTGGAACATGAAATTAGGCGGGACGTTGACGATCGCAAAATCGCTCGATTGATGATACTTTTCAAATTCCGCAGGCATTCCCTTCGGCGTCTCGCTGCTGTAAGGGACTGGCTGAAACAGTAACTCGGCAAACTCAATGCGCGAGCATTGCAATTGTAGCGCTATTTGTTGGAGAAAGCTTTCACCGGTTAATAAACCGAACAGTGCTGTTTTAGCATCGGGTTCGAGGACAAAACTGCTATCGTAGCTTTCAATAATCTTAAGACCCATTTTCTGTATACTCCTGACAGACGGCGGTTAACGGTTATCGGTTAAGTGTTTTGAGCGATCGACTTAATCCTGAATTTTACCTGAGATTGACCGTTTTGAAGGCAGAAGGTCAATCGATTTTAGATTTTAGATTTTAGATTTTAGATTTTAGATTAAACAATTGAAGCATTAACTTGCGCGAGATGAATCACGTGGCGGGTATCCTGGATGCTTTCGGTGAAATAAAATACCACAATCAGGAAATTTTGACAAATAGGCCTGATTTATTTGCCGATCGCTTTTATCATGTCGGTATCGCCATCTATCCGACTACGACTAAAAGGCTATGCAGAAGATTGAAAAAGCATCATTCCCAGCTTCCAGAAGTGGCCCGAACCAGCCGGACTGGCTAGAATTGGTAGAATACGCCTCTGTTGCTGGTTCAGCTATTGGCACGATTGCTGCTGGATTGTCGGGCCAAATTGTCTACGCTGCCGCCCCCTTAACCGCAGCACTCTCGATAAATCTCGCCAATCGCCAGCGTTTCGAGCAACAAATGCAACAAAAGGCAAATTCTGCGATTACGGACGTACAGGCCTCCGTAGAACGTCGATCGCAACAAGTTCAGATACTACCTGGAGAACCTGCGGAACTCTACACCGCTGTCTCCGATTTGCAGCAAAAACTCCTGGGCTTGGAATCCGGCGTCATCGCCGAGGTACAAGCTGCCGTAGCCTCCCTCGAACGCCAAGCCCAGGCGCTGCCGGCTGATTCTCAGGAACTCTACACCACCCTGTCCGATTTGCAGCAAAAACTCCGCATTTTGGAAAATAGTGCCCTGAGAGAGCATGATTGGGAAAATGTCAACGTCCGATTTTTATTGATGGGCGAACAGTTAACTGAAGTTAAAACTATTACGGCTCAGTTACAGGAGCGATCGAACGAAGTAGACTTTGATACAATCCAAGGTTCTCTCCAGCAATTGCAGGACTTGCTCGATCGACCCACAATAGACACAGGGATGTTGCAAACCGAGATTCAGCATTTGCAGCAGCAAGTTTCCGAATTGCAGCGACAAAATCAAGAAATTGTCAAGCCTTATTTGCAGCGTCTGACTCGCGCCGTGAAGAAACTATCAGCAAATTAGTCTTACTTATTCGTTTTTCGTAGGGTGCAGCGCGGGCATCTTCCCGCAGTCTTTTGTAGGGTGCGCCGGGCCGCGCACCTTACCAATGAGAAATTACCCGTTACTAAATTTTTGCCAAGCTTGCCAGAAAACATAAATCGATAACACTGCCAAGAGCGATCGAAAAGCTAAACTAACAATACGATCGGGCAATCTCGGCAAAAACCGCGTGCTCACCTGCGCGCCCAACAAACCGCCGCCGCCAAGAATTAACCCCACAACCCACAAAACATTCCCGCGCGCCGCGTGTCCCGCCGTCGCCGAAATTGCCGTGATGACGATGACGCCCAAGCTGGTTTGAATTGCGGTTTTAATGCTTTCTCCTAACAGCAAAATTTGCAGGGGAACCATAATTACGCCGCCGCCTACGCCGAACAAACCCGCTAATAAACCCGCCGCACTGCCGGTAGCAATTTTAGCAAAAGTTGGATGGAATAAAATATTGGAATTATTGGGTAATTCGTGATTAGTAATTGGTAATTGAGCATTTTCTCCTTGTCCCGCTTGTCCTCCCAGTTCCCCTTGTTCTAGTTCCGCTTTCTTCTTAGCTGTCAGGTGCTTGCGAACTTCAATCAAATAAATATTCAACCACAGCAACAACCCAAAAGTAAGTAACAGCAAGTAAGGCGGAAATATCCCCGCCAAATAAGCACCGATTTGTGCGGTGATGACGGCGGGAAATCCGATGCCTGCGACTTGACTCAAGTTGAGGTAGCCCATGCGCCAATTCTGGATGCTGCCAGAAATAGCTGTAATCACGATCGACAAACCGCTAGTAGCAACCGCTTGCACCGGAGCGTAATTGAGAGCCACCAGCAAAGGCACGAGCACCGTACCGCCGCCGATACCCAAAAATCCAGCTAGAATTCCGGCAAAAATTCCCGCCGCACCCAACATCAATAATTCAGTGATAGTCATTAGTCATTAGTCAGTAGTCATTAGTCAGTAGTCAGTAGTCAGTAGTCATTAGTCATTAGTCATTAGTCAGTAGTCAGTAGTCAGTAGTCATTAGTCATTAGTCATTAGTCAACAATCAACAATCAACAATCAACAGTCAACAGTCAACAATCAAATTTTAAGAATCATTAGTCGTGCCATCGGGCATAATTGCCCGCCTCAAATCTGCATCGCGGAAGTTAGTTCGATTGAGATTAGCATCAATCAAAACCGCTTCCACCAAAACAGCCCCGCTAAAATTAGACCAGCACAGCTTGGCACGGTACAAATTAGCACCGCTCAAATTAGCTCTTGCCAACGTTGACCAACTCACATTAGCAACTCTCAAATTAGCATTGCTCAGATTAGCGTCGGTGAGATTAGCTCCAACCATCGTTACTTGGCGCAAGTCTGCACCAGCCAAGTTTGCCCCGCTCACCATCGCCCCGCTGAGAATTGCCTGATTTAGGTTAGCTCTTTCTAAAAGCGACTCGCTGAGGATGGCATTTGTCAGGTTTACCGCTTTGAGAGTTGACCAACTCAAATTTGCCTTCATCAAATTAATGCGAATCATGCTAGCCTCGGTTAAGTTTGCCGCAAACAAATTCGCTTCGGTAAAGTTGGCTTCGGTCAAATTAGCTTCCGTCAAATTAGCCTTAGTCATGTTGACTTCTCTGGCCATTGAGCCGCGCAGGTTGGCTCCCATCAGGTTAGCCCCGCTGAGATTGGCACGGCTCAAATCGGTACCGATGAGATTTGCTTCGCTGAGGTTGGCTTCCGTCAAGTCCACCCCTGCCAATTTCACCTCGCGCAAGTTCGCTCCCGTCAGGTTAGCGCCTTTGAGGTTTGCGTCTTGGAAATTCGATCGGGTAAAGTTAGCCTCGCTGAGGTTTACCCCTTTTAAGTCTGCCCCGACGAGGTTAATCTCTCGAAAATTTCTTTCTCCGGCCGCATATTGCCTCAGAATTCGATCGGCCTCCATGTCATTCGCCTCGCAATTTTTTTTAAACGTTAGAGTGATGGGTGTTACCACATCATCCCAGATAACCACGGTATTCACTCTGCACGCTGTAGTATCTGTAGAATCTTTGCATTGCTTTCCGGGCACTGCGGTGCCACTGCCTCTTAAAAGGCCTGACAAATATGAACGCTTCTGAGAAAATTAAAAATAGCGTAAAACTCTCGGCACTGGGCAGTCAACAGCCAGCGGCAAAGAAAAACAGACAACAGACAACAGAACAACCGACAACTAACTGACAAAGGAAATTTTAAAATGCCTGAAAATTTGAGAAGCCAAGCTGTGACTGGAGGCGTGCAGCGCGCGCCCAACCGAGCAATGCTGCGGGCAGTCGGTTTTGGTGACGGCGATTTCACCAAGCCGATTGTGGGGATTGCCAACGGGTACAGCACGATTACGCCCTGCAACATGGGATTAAACGACCTCGCTTTGCGGGCTATTGCGGGTGCAAAGGAAGCTGGGGCGATGCCGCAGATGTTCGGTACGATTACTATCAGCGACGGAATCTCGATGGGAACAGAAGGGATGAAATATTCTCTGGTGTCGAGAGATGTGATTGCGGATTCCATCGAAACAGTTTGCAACGGCCAAAGTATGGACGGGGTGCTGGCTGTCGGCGGTTGCGATAAAAATATGCCGGGGGCGATGATTGCGATCGCCCGCATGAACATTCCTGCTATTTTTGTTTACGGCGGCACGATCAAACCAGGACACCACAACGGACGCGATTTAACCGTTGTCAGCGCTTTTGAAGCAGTCGGCCAATTCAGCGCGGGCAAAATTGACGAAACAGAACTCAATGCAGTCGAACAAAAAGCTTGTCCGGGTGCGGGTTCCTGTGGCGGAATGTTCACAGCAAATACCATGTCGAGCGCTTTTGAAGTGATGGGCATGAGTTTGCCTTATTCTTCGACAATGGCTGCTGAGGATGCCGAAAAAGCTGACAGCGCTGCCGAATCTGCAAAAGTGCTGGTGGAAGCTGTCCGCAAACAGTTGTTACCGAGCCAAATTTTGACACGCAAGGCCTTTGAAAATGCGATCGCCGTCATCATGGCAGTCGGCGGTTCAACCAACGCTGTGCTGCATTTATTAGCCATTTCCAATGCGATCGGCGTTGAACTGTCCCTCGACGATTTTGAAACTATTCGAGCAAAAGTACCAGTGCTGTGCGACCTCAAACCCAGCGGCAAATACGTAGCAACCGATTTGCACACAGCCGGCGGCATTCCTCAAGTAATGAAAATGCTGCTAGAACAGGGTTTGCTGCACGGCGACGCCCTGACAATTACCGGTCAAACTGTTGCCGAAGTGTTAGCAGATATTCCAGCCGAACCCCGCGCCGACCAAGATGTCATCCGCCCTTGGAACAACCCGCTTTACGCCCAAGGACATTTAGCAATTCTCAGGGGAAATCTGGCAACAGAAGGAGCCGTTGCTAAAATTACTGGCGTTAAAAAACCGCAAATTACCGGCCCGGCGCGGGTATTTGAATCTGAAGAAAATTGTTTGGATGCAATTTTAGCAGGCAAAATTCAAGCCGGAGATGTGATTATCATCCGCTACGAAGGGCCCAAAGGCGGGCCGGGAATGCGCGAAATGTTAGCACCAACTTCGGCAATTATTGGCGCAGGTTTAGGCGATTCTGTCGGGTTAATTACTGACGGTCGCTTCTCGGGCGGAACTTACGGCATGGTGGTCGGTCACGTTGCACCAGAAGCACAAGTAGGAGGCACAATTGCTCTGGTAAAAGAGGGCGATTCGATTACGATTGATGCTAACAATCGCTTGTTGCAGCTCAATGTTTCTGATGCAGAATTGGAGCAGCGGCGCGCTCTTTGGCAGCCTCCTAAACCTCGCTATACTAGGGGCGTTTTGGCTAAATATGCTAAGTTGGTTTCTTCTAGCAGTGTCGGTGCTGTGACTGATTTGGGTTTGGGTTAAACTAGGAATTTTTTTTAACCGCAGATGAAGCCAGATAAACGCAGAGGAACGCAGATAAAATCCTATCTGCGTTCCTCTGTGTCCATCCGCTGATATCTGCGGTTACAAAATCCCAAATTAACGGCGTTGATTCAAAAAGCGGCTAGCCATCGACATTGCGTCAGTAATATCTACGTCGCCATCTCCATCTGTATCTAAAAACGTATTCAAAACGGGATTTCCGCCCTGGGCTGGATTTTGGGCGTTGCCGCCGGTTTGTAGCAAATTCAGTATGAGCGGCACCAAAACAGGTATCATCGCCTGCACTGTGGTGTTATTCAAACCAGTTCTTTGGGCTATATCCGTCACTATCTGCGTGAGTTGGCCGGCTCCGAACAAACTCTGTACTGCTTGGGGATTGGGATTTGTACCGCTAAATTGGTTGACAACTTGTTGAGCTTGTGCGTCTCCTGACTGCGATCGCACGTTTTGCAATGCCGATCGCACGTATCCGCCCAAAACCGACATCGCCAACTGAGTCGTACCCGCATCGATGCCCTGGTTGCCGCTCAACTGCTCTACCGCACCGAGAATGTTGCCCAACTGATTGGGACTTGCTTGTTGGTTGGGATTGTCGATCGCGCTCAAAATTTGGTCAAATAGTCCCATAATTTTCGCTCCGTACAGTTGTTTCTCAACTTTAAATTATAGCAACTCCTGTTTTTCAAGATTACCGAAAATAGTTGGGATTTGGGTCTTATAGCAATCATAAATGATTTGTGTAATTCTTGTAGGGTTCTCCCCACGCCCGGTTGCCCCGATGCAGGCTGGGGTAGGCAAAGAAAGGCACTACCCCTACATATTTTTACAACTGATGCGAGGATTGCAATATAACTCATCTATTGGCGTAGCGACAGCCCTTCAAGAAGCAATCTCATACCATTTTAGATTTTAGATTTTAGATTTTAGATTTGGAATGAATTATGGCCTCAGAGTTGGGATCCCGGGCCTGCACTTGCCTTCTTTTTTGAAACTCGTTTCTCCTCTAACTTCTACTCCATGAATTACGGCGTAGGCGAGATATAGCAACCCTAAATCATTCGGGTAATTATTGTAGGGGCAATCCCACGCCCGGTTGCCCCGATAGATAGGGGGTAGGCAAAGAAAGGCACTACCTACAAATTTACATGAATCATTTAGGATTGCTATATAACTCCGCTTCAAACATTTGTGTCGCTAATTCATCTTTTTTAAGATGTTGCCAATTCCATTTAATTGGGTTCATTTGGGAACAATCTTCTGGCAACAAGAAGATATATGACCCCTGCTTCTCCCACTTTGACCCTAACTGTTGGACTTGCCTTAATCGGTGTATTAAGCCATTGTTTTGTAGGATTATGCTGAGCGTCCAAAAGGTTTAACCTAGCCTCTCTCCAGCGTTCTAATTTTCAAGTAATTCGCTTAGGAAATAAGAGTGTTTGTTCATGGCTTAATCCCACTCCACGAGATATGGCTGGTAGTGTTTTACGCTTAATATCAGAAAAGCCCCAGATGAAAGTAATTAAACGCATCACAACTTCTCACTTGGGGGAATAGCGATCTGTATACTGTAGAATTCCCAGTAATCGTCAAGAGTCAACAAATTTGATCGTTACAGCGCCTTCTCCGAGATTTCACTTAATCCAGTAAAGGGTTGAGGGCAATTCCTGTTTTTATCATCTCATGAAAAGGATGCAAAAGCGTTAGCTTAGCGTGGCAGAAATTCCCTAAGTCATTTCCGGCAAAAGCGAACTGTAAGTAAATATAATATTTAGAGAATGTCGTGCAGCTACGTAACTCTTCTCGTTACTATGGCTGACCCCGGGCTACGCTATCAGCTCATGTGTTTAAGGCGAAATGGTTAAAAAAATAATCAGCAAAAAAACCCTATAAACTCATGTTCATTCGTACTACTGCTCTCACTCCCATAGAACTCAGGACTGCGATCGTGCGAGAGCCCTTGGTGGTTTCGCCGGATACGACGGTGATGGATGCGATCGCCCAAATGAGTGGCGTGCGATCGCTCTGCAACACCCCTAGAACGGCCGAGGGTCAACTCGACGACCTCCACAAGGAGGCGCGATCGAGTTGCGTGTTGGTAGTGGAAAACGAGCAATTGGTCGGCGTACTGACCGAGCGAGACGTGGTGCGGCTGAGTGCCCAGCAGCGTTCCTTGGAGAATTTGGCGCTCCGGGAGGTGATGGCACACCCCGTCGTCACCCTCCGCGAGTCCGCCTTCACCGATTTATTTTTGGCGATTAATCTGCTCCAACAGCACCACATTCGCCATTTGCCCATCGTGGACGAACTCGATCGCCTAGTGGGCCTAGTCACTCACGAAAGTCTGCGCCAAATATCTCGACCGATCGACTTGTTGCGGTTGCGTATGGTAGCAGAAGTGATGACCCACGAAGTGATTTGTGCTACGCCAGATTGTTCCCTACTGGCGATCGTCCAACTTATGGCAGAGCATCGCGTCAGTTCCGTGATGATTGTGCACCCAGGCAGAATCTCTACTGAACCGCTACAAATTCCAGTGGGGATTATCACCGAGCGGGATATTGTGCAATTTCAGACATTGGGGTTGAAGCTGGAAACCTGTCGGGCTGAGGCGGTGATGAGTACACCGATTTTTAAGGTCAAGCCAGAGGAGTCGCTCTGGACTGTGCAGCAGATCGTGGAGCAGCGATCGATCCGTCGGTTGGCGGTGACAGGGGAACAAGGGGAGTTACTGGGTATTGTCACCCAGACCAGTTTGCTGCAAGCCCTCAACCCGCTGGAGCTATACAAGCTGGTCCAGAAGTGGGAAGAGAAGGTGGTGCGGCTAGAGGCCCAAAAGGTAGCGCTGCTGGCAAATCGCAACCTTGAGCTCCAGCAACAGGTGGAAGCTCGGACAGCCGCTCTCAACACCAAGGTACAACGAGAGAAATTAGTCGCAGACTTGGCTACCCAAATTCGCTCGTCCCTAAGCCTGCAAACGATTTTGGATACGACTGTGCAGCAGGTGCGGCAAGTGCTCGGCTGCGATCGCGTCAATATTTGGCGGTTTGAAGCCGATCGGGAAATCATTGTCGTGGCGGAATCCACCGACTCGTCCCTGTCTCTGTTGGGCCAACGGGTCAATGAGACCTGCTATAAGCAAGACAATCCTGAGATTTATCGTCAGGGATATGTTCGCGTCGTACCAGATATCTCCACAGCCAACATATCAGACTGTCATCGGCAGATGCTGATCCGCCTCCAGACAAAAGCCAAAATTTTGGTGCCGCTACTGTGTGGCGATGAGTTATGGGGCTTGCTCAATGCCAGCGAAAGCCAGCACCCCCGCGACTGGCAACCGGAAGAAGTTGAACTGATACAAGCCTTATCAGCGCATCTGGCGATCGCCATTGGGCAAGCCACGATCCACCAAAAATTGCAGAATGAACTGGTAAAGCGAGAGCGGATCGAAGCCACCCTGATCGAGAGCGAACAACGCTACGCCTCCCTTGCCGCCGCCGCTCCGGTGGGGATTTTTCGCACCGATGCCGAGGGGCTATGTACCTATGTCAACGATCGCTACTTTCAGATCAGCGGACTCACAACAGGAGCCACTATCGGACAGGGATGGCAACAAGGAGTGCACCCCGACGATCGCGATTGGGTAATTGCCCAATGGGAACAATTCATTCAAGGTAACGACTCTTTTGAACTCGAATATCGCTTTCAACGTCCCGACGGTGAAGTAACGTGGGTTTATGGGCAGTGCGTCGCCGAACTCGATGCCAATGGACATCGGATCGGCTATATAGGCACCATTACCGACATTAGCGATCGCAAACGAACTGAAGTCCGCCTGCAAGAAAGCGAAGAACGCTACGCCAGCCTAGTGGAAGCCGTACCAGTGGGGATTTTCCGCGCCGATGCTAGGGGTAAGTGCATCTATGTTAACGATCGCTGGTTTCAGATCAGCGGACTCACCCCAAAAACCGCTTTCGGGGAAGGATGGCAACAAGGGCTACACCCCGACGATCGCGATCAGGTCATCGCCGAATGGGAGCAATTCATTCAAGGAAATCGCTCTTTCCAACTCGAATACCGCTTTCAACGTCCCGACGGTGCTGTGGCTTGGGTATATGGGCAGTCCGTTCCCGAACTGGATGCAGACGGGCAAGTAGTCGGCTATGTAGGAACTACTACAGACATTAGCGATCGCAAACTTGCCGAAACCGCCCTGATCCAGAGCGAAGCCCACAGCCGAGCCATATTAGCAGCAGTTCCCGACTTCATGTTTCGCATCGGTGCCGATGGTATTTATCGGGGGAGCGTGACAGCCAATCGTCAGCTCGACTTTCTCGGCGGTACAGATTTCGATACCCCAGGTGTGGCGATGGTGGATATGATCTCAGGAGAAATTGCGACGCGACATCTACACCACCTAGAACAAGCCTTACGGACAGGAGAACTGCAAGTTTATGAACAGCAGGTGCACATTGGCCCACGCCTGAAATATGAAGAGGTCAGAGTTGTCAAGAGTGGCGAAGATGAAGCCTTGTTTATGATTCGAGACGTTACGGCTCGCAAACAGGCTGAGCGACAACTCTACCAACTAAACCAACAGCTAGAAGCAAAAGTTGAAGAACGCACCCAAGAGCTTTGGCAAGTCAACAGCCTGCAACGCGCCATCCTCGATTGTGCTGATTACTCCATCATCTCCGTAGACCCAACTGGCATCATCCAGACCTTTAATGCCGCAGCCGAAAGGATGCTGGGTTACAGTGCAGCAGAAGTGGTCGGCAAAGCTACGCCCGCACTCATCCACGATGCAAATGAGGTAATTGACCGGGCATCATCACTCTCTGCTGAACTAGGGCAAAATATTCCTCCCGGCTTTGAGCTTTTTGTTGCCAAAGTACGCCAAGGTATTGTCAGCGAAGAAGAGTGGAGCTATATCCGTAAAGATGGTTCTCGATTTCCTGTGTCGCTATCCATCAGCACCCTCAAGGATGTCAATCAACAAATTATCGGCTTTTTAGGCATCGCCAAAGATATTAGCGATCGCAAACGTGCAGAAGCAGAACTACAGACAGTATCGGATCGCCTCGCTTTGGCGCTCAAATCAGGGGCGATCGGTTGTTGGGACTTCGATCTTGTACAAAACACCGTCTTTTGGGATGAGCGGATGTACGAACTGTACGGTGTCACAAAACAATCTCATTCCCCTCTGCCTTACGACATTTGGGCAAACCGACTACATCCCGAAGACCGCACCGCCACCGAAACATTGCTCCAACAAGCCCTCTTAGGACAAGCAGAATTTGATACCGAGTTTCGAGTGTTGCATCCCGATGGTAGCCTCCACTTTATTAAAGCCTATGGTGTCGTCGTGCCAGACGCCCAAGGCAATCCCCAGAGCATGATTGGGGTCAACTTTGATATTAGCAGAGGCAAGCAGGCTGAACTCCAACGACAGCAGTTAATTCAAGAATTATCAGCCTTTAAACAGGCCTTGGATCAGTCTGCAATTGTGGTCATCACCGATCGCCAAGGGGTGATCTCCTACGTCAACGATCCCTTCTGTGCGATCTCTGGCTACTCCCGCGATGAACTCATGGGCAAAACCCATCGCCTAGTCAACTCTGGCTATCATCCCCCTGCATTTTTCCAAGACCTGTGGCAGACCATTACTAGCGGTCATGTTTGGCGCGGTGAAATTTGCAACCAGGCAAAAAACGGTAGCCTGTACTGGGTTGCTAGCACCATTGTCCCCTTTTTGGACGAAGGCGGGCGACCTTTTCAGTATCTAGCCATTCGCTTCGACATTACCGATCGCAAGTTTGCCGAAGCAACGCTTCGGCAGGAAAATACTTTCCGTCAACAAATTGTAGAAAACATGACTGAAGGGCTGTGCGTTTTCTATGAAGTTGAGGAGTTTCCATTTGTCCGCTTCACAGTCTGGAATCAGCAAATGCAAACAATTACGGGTTACACCTTAGAAGAAATTAACCGTCTGGGGTGGTATCACAGCTTGTACCTGAATAATCAAGAATCTCAAAAACAGACGATTGCCGACCTGAAAAAGATACGACAAGGGGGCAACTTAATCGCCGTGGAAAGGGAAATCCGGCGCCCAGATGGACAGTGCCGCACTATCTCCTTTTCCACTTCTATCCTATTGATGGATGATGAACATCTCTATGTGCTTGGCCTGATCCAAGACATTACCGATCGCCAACAGACAGAGCTAGAAAATCGCCTTTTGAAAGAACGCCTCGAATTTCTTCTGGCATCGAGCCCCGCCATGATCTATAGCTGTAAGCCCTATGGCGACTATGGAGCAACCTTCATGAGCAAAAATATCGAAGCCATTTTGGGCTACAAACCAGAAGAATTTTTATCGGAATGTGGCTTCTGGGCTAACCATATTCACCCAGAAGATGCCCCTAGAGTTTTTACACATTTATCGGCTCTATTTGAACACAACACTCATCAGCATGAATATCGATTTTTGCATCGCGATGGTCACTACGTTTGGCTACGGGATGAGCTGCGTCTGCTGCGAGATGAAGAAGGCACGCCAATCGAGATTGTTGGCTATTTTGCAGATATTAGCGATGTCAAACAAACCGAAGAAACCCTAAAACGACAACTGGCAGCAATTGAGGCGGCGATCGACGGCATTGCGATTATGCAAGGAGATACCTACCTCTATTTGAATCAAGCCCATCTAGAATTGTTTGGCTACGAACATCCCCAAGAACTGGTGGGCAAATCTTGGAAACTTTTGTATTCCCAACACGAGTTAGAACGGTTTGAGCGGGAAGTCTTGCCGGTGCTGGGGCGCGATCGCGCTTGGGAGGGAGAGGCGATCGCCACCCGCAAAGATGGCT
Organism: Microcoleus sp. AT8-A3; assembly: GCF_036705675.1. Classification (NCBI taxonomy): domain Bacteria; kingdom Bacillati; phylum Cyanobacteriota; class Cyanophyceae; order Oscillatoriales; family Microcoleaceae; genus Microcoleus; species Microcoleus sp. AT8-A3. Next base: position 40,669 of record NZ_JAUBVD010000034.1, on the reverse strand, counting down.
CTACCTTTGCCGAAGGGCTATCCCTCACCCTCACAGAGGATGGATTATTGATTTGTGTATGCCGCGATATCAGCGATCGCAAACAAATCGAAGCCCAATTAGCAGAGAGTGAAGCTAAATTCCGGCGGCTGGTAGAAGGGGCTAATGATTTGATCTGGTCATGTGAACCCGATGGGATGCTCACTTATTTGTCACCGCAATTCAAGACCATGTTTGGCTGGGACGAGAGTGAATGGATTGGTAAGCCGTTTATATATCTGGTGCATCTAGACGATCGTCCTTTGGTGGTTACTGATTATCGGGAGAATGTCAAACTTGGTAAAAAGTCAAGTGATTATGAGTTCCGACATCGCCACCGAGATGGCAATTATGTCTGGGTGAGAAGCAGCGCCCGACCTGTTATCAATGCTGAAGGGGAATTGATTAGTATCCAGGGAATTATATCGGATATCCGCGATCGCAAACAAGCTGAACTCGCCAGGGAAAGCAGTGAAATCCGCTTCCGCCGTGTGTTTGAGTCCAGTGTGAGCGGCATGATGTTTGCCGATTTTCAGGGGAACATAATCGATGCCAACGATCGCTTCTTACAGATGATTGGCTACACTAGGGAGGAACTAAATGCTGGGATGATTCATTGGGATGCCATGACGCCGCCCGAATATGCCCACGCTGATGTTGTAGCGATGGAGCGCCTGATGCAGGAGGGCGCGATCGATTCCTTGGAAAAGGAATACTACCGTAAGGATGGCAGCCGGATTTCTGTGCTGATCGGAGCCGCACTTCTTCCAGGCTCAGAGGATCAAACTATTTGTGTATTAGTAGATATCAGCGATCGCAAACAGGCCCAGAAGGCTTTGCAGGAATCTCAGCAGTTTCTGCAAACGGTACTCGATACCATCCCGCTTTCGGTGTTTTGGAAGAATCGAGAGTCGGTTTTTTTAGGATGCAATCAGCAGTTTGCCAAAACTCTAGGCTTGCCATCTACGACCGAAAGTATAGGTAAAAGAGATTTAGATATTTGCCAGAAAGAAGTCGAGGCGAACGAGTATTGTGCGATGGATCGGCGGTTAATCGAAACGGGTGAAGCTATATTAGGGATCGAAGAAACGCTAACCCTACCCAATGGTAAACCAATATTTCTCGAAACCCACAAGGCTCCCCTGCGAGACTGCTCAGGTAATATTATTGGTCTGGTAGGCACGTTTCAGGATATCACCCATCGCAAAGAAGCCGAAGCGAGATTGCAACAACAAGCAAAACAGGAACGTTTGCTGGGAGCGATTACTAAACGGATGCGATCGTCTCTGAATCTGGACGAGATTCTCAATAGCACTGTTGAGGAAATCCATCAGCTCTTGCAATCAGACAGAACGCTGGTTTATCGGGTTTTTCCTGAAGGGACGGGGGCTGCCATTGCTGAATCAGTTTCGCCAAATAGGCTTAAGCTTCTGGATATCCTCTTCCCAGAAGAGGTTTTCCCCGAAGAGAACTACGATCGCTATATCCAAGGAAAAGTTTATGCCCTCAACGATAGGGAAGATGAAAATGAGTCAATCTTACCCTGCTTGGTTGAATTCCTCGCAGAAATCCAGGTCAGAGCTAAACTCGTAGTTCCAATTATTCTGAATCAAACCCTCTGGGGGTTGCTGATTGTTCATCAATGCGATATTCCGCGCCAATGGCAAGACTGGGAAATCAATTTACTTAAACAAATTGCTAACCAATTAGCGATCGCAATTCAGCAATCTTACCTCTACGAACAGGTGCAATCAGAGCTGGCTATCCGCAAGGAAACACAAAAGGCGATCGCTTTACAACTGCAACGGCAGCGAACTTTGGGAGAAATCGCCCAGCAAATTCGCGAATCGTTGGATATTAAGGAAATTTTGGCGACTGTGACACAGCAAGTCAAAGAAATCTTGCAAGGCGATCGAATCATCGTCATCCGGCTATTTGGCAATGGCAGAAGTCAAATAGTTGAAGAATCTGTGTTGACCGAGTTTCCCGCGCTCAAAAACCATCACTGGGACGACCAACTGTGGTCTCAAGAAATCCTCAACCACTATTCCCAGGGCAAGCCCCGTATCGTCCCGGATATAATGACGGATATGGGGACTAATTGCTTGGTGGAATACGCAAGCGTTGGTGAAGTCAAGTCCAAAATGGTTGCACCTATCCTGCAAGAAGTCCGAAGCAGCCAAAGCCATAGAGGGGTTGCCCCTGGCCCAACCAACAAGCTCTGGGGGGTTTTAGTCGTCCATGCTTGCCGAGAAAAGCGAGTATGGCAAGAGTCTGAAGCGCAACTCCTGCAACAAATTGCTAACCAGTTGGCGATCGCGGTTCAACAAGCTAGCCTATTTGAGCAGTTGCAGCAAGAACTCACCGAACGGCAACAAGCCCAGCAGCAACTCACCGAGCGCAACGAACAACTGGCAGTCTCTAACCAAGAACTGGCCCGTGCTACCCGCCTCAAAGACGAATTCCTCGCCAACATGAGCCACGAACTCCGCACCCCCCTCAACGCCATTTTGGGCATGAGCGAGGGGCTACAAGAGCAAGTCTTTGGTATCGTCAATGAACAACAAATCAAAGCTTTACAAACCATCGATCGCAGTAGCTCTCACTTACTAGAGTTAATTAACGACATTTTGGATGTCGCCAAAATTGAATCGGGTCAAATGGAACTCGATTGCACCCCAGTTTCAATCAATCATCTGTGTCAATCCAGTCTGGCATTTATCAAACAACAAGCCCTGCAAAAACGCATCCAGCTAGAGATTAAAGTGCCACTCAATCTGCCCGACTTATTGATTGATGAACGGCGGATGCGCCAAGTCTTGATCAACCTGCTCAACAACGCGGTAAAATTCACTCCTAACGGAGGACGCATCACCCTAGAAGTCAGCCGTCAACAGCCCCGGGCCGACCCAGATTCTGCCGATTCCTCACCCCATTTTTTGGTCAAAGAAACTCTGCAAATTTCCGTCATCGATACAGGTATTGGTATTGCCCCAGAACATATCAACAAACTGTTTCAGCCCTTTATCCAAATCGATGGCGCGCTGAATCGTCAATATGCAGGCACTGGCTTGGGGCTTGCCCTGGTGAAACGTATTGTCGAACTCCACGGCGGGCAGGTGTTGCTCACCAGCACTGTGGGTGTAGGAAGTTGCTTCACGATCGAATTCGAGGGCAGGCACGGGGGCACTGAATTCGAGGGCAGGCACGGGGGCACTGAATTCGAGGGCAGGCACGGGGGCATCGAATTCGAGGGCAGGCACGGGGGCACTGAATTCGAGGGCAGGCACGGGGGCACTGCCCCTACTGGTGCGCCCTCTTCTGTTGCCCTGGAATCCCAGACAGAACCCCCCATCGAACCCAGCGGGCCCGAACAGGGAGGCTCTCCCTTAATCTTGGTGGCGGAAGACAATGAAGCCAATATCAGTACGGTGTCGAGCTACTTGAGAGCTAAAGGCTATCGCATTCTCTTGGCGAAGAATGGAGAGGAGGCGATCGCCCTGGCCAAGTCACAAAACCCCAATCTAATTTTGATGGACATTCAAATGCCTGGTATGGATGGCCTAGAAGCTATGCAGCAGATTCGCCTCGATCCTAGGTTAGTCGATGTGCCGATCCTTGCCTTAACTGCCTTAGCCATGACTGCCGATCGCGATCGTTGTCTTGCTGCCGGAGCCAATGATTACCTCACCAAACCCGTTAAGCTGAAGCAATTGGCAAGCACTATTCAACACCTTTTAAATTCCCTGGTAAGATAATTCATGAATGTACCATCTGTTTTGATCGTTGACGACGAACCCGATAATTTTGATGTGATTGAAACTCTCTTGAACGAGCAGGATTATCAATTGCATTACGCTGCCAGCGGGCAAGAGGCGATCGCATCCCTCGACATATTTGATCCGGATCTTATTTTGCTGGATGTCATGATGCCAGGAATAGATGGCATCGAAGTTTGTCGGAAAATCAAAGCCATGTCAAAATGGCAAGCCGTTCCCATCATTATGGTGACAGCATTAAACTCAAAATCCGACCTTGCCCATTGTCTCACTGCGGGCGCTGACGACTTCATTAGTAAACCTGTAAATGCTATTGAACTACGTGCCAGAGTTCACTGTATGCTGCGAATTAAGCACCAGTATGACGACCTGCAAAGCTTACTCAAATTGCGCGAAGATATGGTTAAAATGGTAGTCCACGATTTACGCAATCCCCTGGCTGGCATCTTGCTTGGCTTGGAAATCCTAAAAAGCTTAGAGTATCCTAAAGAACAACAACAAATGCAACTGGAACGAATTTACTCGTCAGCACAAGCAATACAGCTATTAATTGATGATTTATTGCAAATCTATTTACTCGAATCCGGTAAAAATCGTCTCAATTACACTGATATTTATCTGTGCGACCTTATTGAATCTGCTATCTCAAACTTTGAAGGAATCGCTGCTAAAAAAAATCAGTTTATAGTCGCTCACTTGCCAGGACAAAACAGTATAAAAGTCTCGGCTGATGCCACGATGATACATCGAATGCTGGACAATCTCCTCTCGAATGCCATTAAGTTTTCCCCACCCAATAGTCAAATCATAGTGACTGTAGAATTCCTCACATCTGGCAAGGCAAAAATTCAGGTTATCGACTCTGGCCCAGGTGTTCCTGATACATTGCGACAAAAAATTTTTGAGAAATACGAGATTGGAAATCTGATGTCTAATGTCTCTCAAATAGGGTTGGGTTTAGCTTTCTGCAAAATGGTCGTTGAGGCACATGGGGGCGAAATTTGTGTCAGAAACAACCAACCACAAGGAGCAATTTTTGAAATCACTTTGGCCGCATAGCTGACGAGTATCAGATGAAATTATAAAATTTTTACTTTATTGAAATGGTGGCAATTATGTCTCAATTTTCTATCTTAATTGTTGATGATGAGCCGGATAACTTTGATGTGATTGAAACCCTGTTATCAGAGCAGGATTATCAATTGCATTATGCTGCCAGCGGGCAAGAAGCGATCGCATCCCTCGACATATTTGATCCGGATCTTATTTTGCTGGATGTGATGATGCCGGGAATAGACGGCATCGAGATTTGTCGGCAAATCAAAGCCATGTCAAAATGGCAAGCCGTTCCCATCATTATGGTGACAGCATTAAATTCAAAATCAGACCTTGCCCATTGTCTCACTGCCGGTGCTGACGACTTCATCAGTAAACCTGTAAATGCTATTGAACTGCGTGCTCGCGTGCATTCAATGCTCAGAATCAAGGAACAGTATGATAATATCCAGAACTTATACCACATCCAAGAAAATACGCTCAATGTCTTGGACAGCACCCTCAATGAGCTGCGTGGCAACTTAGCTTCTACTCTATCCCACGAACTAAATACGCCCCTCAATGGCATCTTAGGCACGATCGGGTTGCTCAAGGACGATATCGAAAACATGGATATCGCCCAAATCCGTGAGATATTAGGCTGGGCACATGACTCGGCCCGTCGCCTAGAAAAATTAACGAAAAAATTCCTGATTTATTTAGGATTAGAACTATCCGCAAGTCAACAGCACAAGATGGAATCTGCCCGGACTCAATTTGTAGCTTCCGCCATTGAAACCGAGTTGACATACCAGGCTCAGAAGGTCAACCGTAGCAACGATATGTTGTTCACTCTTGAGGAAGCGGATATAGCTCTATCAGACCGATATCTATCAACTATTCTCCATGAATTAATTGATAATGCACTGAAATTCTCCTCACCAGAGACAACTATTAAAGTTAGTAGTCAAGTCCTAGGGGAGATGCTACATTTATCTGTACATGACTCCGGGCGGGGCATGACAGAAGAGCAAATTGCTAAAATAGGTGCCTTCATGCAGTTTGAGCGCAAGAGGTATGAGCAACAGGGCACCGGTATCGGCTTAAAAATTGTCAGGAAAATTGTCGAACTGGCAGGAGGAGAGTTCTCAATTACCAGTATCTATCAAAAGGAAACAACGGTACATCTCACTCTGCCAATTGTCCGCAATTAGCATGAGTTTTTCTATCAAGTCCGGTGGCATCGTTATGGAGATTGAGAAGGAATAAATTTGCTTTGCAGGGAGCGGCAACAGATCAAAAAAGAGGAACTAGCAGGAGAAATATTTGACTCGGAATTAGAGCTTGCTTCTGCGGTAATTCATGGGGTAGAAGGTAAAGAAAAAACCATACACAACCTTACAAAACCTATTAAATTTAACTCGAATCACCCTAATTAATCTTTTGTTACATACTGGCGAATTTTGCCACCGACTTAGTAAGGAATGAGAATTACAGCGGATTCCAGGTTTATAAAGTACACCCCAGAAACCGGGTTTCTTCTGGATTTCTCGCCAGAAACCGGTTTTATTCAAGAAACCCGGTTTCTCTGTACTTCACTTACCTGGAAAGTGCTGTAAATAACTTCCACTCTTGAAAGTGGGATGGGCTCTTATAGCCCGTCCACTCATGACGGGCTATAAGAGCCCATCCCACAATAACAATTAAAATTGTAAGTTATTTAATTCGCGAGCCTAAGTTCTCGTGCAAGCTACAATTGCAGACTGCGGGCGCGATCGCACTTTATCTGCACCCGCTACCACTAAAACCCCGCAAATCGCGCCCGCAGTGCGACAGAATCGGGATTTGCGGGTTCGCGCAGTACCATCGGGCGCTCGGCCATTTTAGATTTTAGATTTTAGATTTTAGATTTGCCATGACTGATGACGATCGGCGTAATGTAAAAATCAAAGTATAACCCTTTTATTTGCCACTCCCCTCATGCCTTTGCCGCGCCTGTTAACCTTAATTGCTGCTTTCTGCCTCGCCCTGGGGCTGATTATTGGGCTGGTGAGTTCCTTAACAGGGCTTTACAGTCAAGTTGCGTTGTCTGCTTCTCCGCTGCTGGCTAATTTGCTGATTTTCCTGATAATTGTACTTTTGGGAACCCTAATTTTTGCGCTGGTTTACTATTTTAGGCTGCTGCAACGCCCCCAGAAAGTTAAGGGAAAACGGCCGATTACTCCGAAGATTCCTGTTGTGAAAAGTGAAGCTGCTTCGGAAAATCTTAAAGCAATTCGGCAACAAGTCGATCGCATTCAAGATGAAGTAGCGCGGCAAGCTTTGCTGTTGAGAGCCCGCGAAATTGAAGCTAGCATGGCGAGGGGCAGCGTTCGAGTAGTTGTTTTCGGCACCGGTTCTGCGGGCAAAACTTCCGCTGTGAATGCGTTGGTGGGGCGGATGGCGGGACAGGTGGGTGCGCCGATGGGAACTACCGAAGTTGGGGAAACTTACACTCTGAAATTGAAAGGAATCGATCGAGAATTAGCAATTACTGATACTCCAGGCATCTTGGAAGCGGGAGTTGCGGGGACTTACAGAGAGGAATTGGCGAGGCAGTTGGCGGCGAGGGCAGATTTGATCTTATTTGTTTTGGACGGTGATTTACGCAAATCCGAGTACGAACCGCTGCGGACTTTGGCGGAAATTGGCAAAAGGTCGATCGTGGTTTTTAATAAAGTTGACCTTTATCCCGACACCGACAGAGATGAAATTCTCGATCAACTGCGGCAGCGAGTCAAAGGTTTTGTATCAGCAATGGATGTAGTAGCAATTAGCGCCAATCCGCAAAAAGTTGTCCTAGAAGACGGCACAATTTTTCAGCCAGACCCGGATATTATGCCATTAATTCGGCGCGTCGCTGCGATTTTGCGAGCCGAAGGCGAAGACTTAATTGCGGACAATATTTTGCTGCAATCTCAGCACTTGGGAGACCAAGCGCGCAAGTTAATTGATGCTCAAAGAAGGCGGCAAGCTGATAAGGCAGTAGAGCGATTTCAGTGGATCGGAGCCGGAGTAATTGCCGTAACGCCTTTGCCAGTTGTGGATTTGTTAGCGACAGCAGCAGTTAACGCTCAAATGGTAGTAGAAATTGCTAAGATTTACGGCTGCGAATTAAATATCGATCGCGCGAAAGAATTGGCATTGTCTCTAGCAAAAACCCTAGCAAGTTTGGGAATAGTTGAAGGGGTAATTCAAGTAGTGTCAAGGGCGCTGCAATTAAGCGTAGCGGGGTTTGTACTTGGCAAAGCAATTCAAGCAGTTAGTGCGGCTTATTTAACTAGAATTGCTGGTAAAAGTTTTATTGAATATTTCCGCCATGACCAAGATTGGGGCGATGGTGGCATCGCCGAAGTTGTACAAAGGCAGTTTCAGTTAAATAGGAAGGACGAGTTTGTCAAAGCATTTGTCAAAGATGCGATCGCCCGCGTTGTCGAACCTTTGAACATTTATCAGCAGGAATCGGAACCTGAATTAGAAATGTCAGCCGAATTGGAAGCAGAACCTTTGTATCAGCCACCACAACAAGACGATTGGGAAACTTACAGCAACAAACGAAACGATGACTGGTAATGGGCAAAACAGGGAATTGGGCAAACAGGGAATTGAGAATTGGGTAATTACGATCGTTCAATGAGATGTTCCCTGAGTATGCTTTGTTGAATTTTATTAAGAAATTTTACAATAATTTTACACAGGGGGGAGACTCCGGGGGGAGCAAGTCAAACCGAGCGATCGGATGGAACACAATTTTGATAAGATTGAAGATTGACAACAAAATTTGCTATTGTGCGTCCGGGTAAAAACAATGAGCGATCGACCAATTATTCTCGGTATTGTCGGAGACAGCGCAGCGGGCAAAACCACCCTGACGCGGGGAATTGCCCAAGTATTGGGACCAGAAAATGTCACTGTGATTTGCACTGACGACTATCATCGCTACGACAGAAAGCAGCGGACCGAAATCGGAATCACAGCATTGCATCCCGACTGCAATTATCTCGATATCATGCAGCAGCACCTTAGCCTGCTGCGTACCGGACAAGCAATTCTCAAACCCATCTACAACCACACGACAGGTACATTTGACCCGCCGGAATATATCAAGCCCAGCAAATTTGTCATAGTTGAAGGTTTGCTGGGTTACGCAACCCGAACAATCCGCGATTCTTACGACGTAAAAGTGTATCTTGCTCCTCCCGAAGAGTTGCGAACTCAGTGGAAAGTTAAGCGCGATGTCATGAAGCGCGGTTATACTGAAGAACAGGTGCTTGCAGAAATAAAAAAACGGGAACCAGACTCTGAAGACTTTATTCGTCCTCAGCGCAAATCGGCCGACGTTGTAGTTAGTTTTTACCCGCCCGAAGCGGAAAATGAATCAAATTTGAGCGTCCGTTTAGTGCTCAGACCGACAATTCCTCACCCTGATTTTACTGAAATTTTAGGTCGAGGCAGCGAGAGTTTTAAACCTGCAATTCGCTTGGGACTCGATCGGGATATGGGCAAACCTGTTGACGTTTTGGAAGTAGACTCCCACGCTACCAGCGAGCAAGTAAACGAACTGGAAATGATGTTGTGCGGCGAGTTGCCCCACCTGCGGGGATTTTGTTCCGCCCAAGGCAACCCGGAAATTGGCAAACTGATCGGCACAACTGGCGAAGTTTTGCAAAGTTACCCGCTAGCTTTGACGCAGTTGCTGGTTGCATATCACATGATGAAAGCAATTCATGTGTATTAGTTAGTTGGCAGTTAGCAGTTGTTGGTTGTTAGTTGTTATTGCAATGATTAATAACCAATAACTAATGTACTCGCAAAGTCTGGTTAACAGTGCCTAATTGCTGAAGTGGCATGGAGACTGGCAACTGACTTTGAGGTGCGGGCACCATTTCGCCTCGGAAGTCAAGGAGGGTAACAAGGAGCAGGTAGGCAACTGCTAAAACTATAGAAATCACTCCAGTGATAATAGCAACAAGTTTTGAACGTTCCATAATTGAGAAAATTTTAACTACAGCTAATATTAGTTTAACATTAAAAATAGCAATTATTACTTAACTTATGCAATAGAATATAATCAGGTGCTAGTTATTTCTCTGACAAAAATGGAACCTCTTGTAGATGCGCCAACTTCCATCGAGATGCCCAGAGCTACCCCAGTGGTGGAAACATTTAATCTGGGGAAGTTCTACCGTACTGGCTTCTGGATGAATGAAAAAATTGAATCGCTCAAAAATTGCACTCTGACTATCTCTGAGGGGGAAACTTTTGGGTTGTTAGGGCAAAATGGAGCGGGGAAAACTACGCTGCTGAAAACTTTGCTGGGTATAGTGCGGCCCACTTCTGGCCGGGCGCTGCTGTTGGGGAGGCCTTTGGGCGATCGCACTGTGAAGCAGCGAGTCGGCTATTTGCCAGAAAATCCCTATTTTTACGATTATCTCACGGGTTGGGAATTCTTGCAATTTGCGGCGGGGTTATTTCAAATTCCCTCCTCGATTCAGCGACAGCGAATTCCCAATTTGCTAGACTTAGTTGGGCTATCTCAATCGGCGGCAATTAAAAAACAGTTGCGCCAGTATTCTAAGGGAATGCTGCAACGGATCGGCATGGCTCAAGCTTTGATTAACAATCCAGATGTGGTATTTTTAGATGAGCCGATGTCTGGTTTAGATCCGATGGGACGCTATCAGATGCGGGAGATAATTTTATCGCTGAAAAATCAAGGAAAAACAATTTTTTTTAATTCGCATATATTGTCGGATGTGGAGAAGATTTGCGATCGAGTGGCAATTTTGGCTAAGGGTGAATTAATCTGCATGGGTGCGATCGATGAACTTTTGGGTAATACTGAAACTTACCGGGTTGAAGGTAGGGGAGGCCACTTGAATATCCTGCAAAAATGGATACCGGATATGGAAGTTGATAATGATTTGTGGTACGGTCATTTGCAGGGCGATCCGAAGGAGTTTATTTCTAGTCTGAGCGGTACGGGAGGGCAGTTAATTGGGATGAATTTGGCTAAGCCTAGTTTGGAAGAGTTTTTTATGCAGCAACTGCAAGAAAGAGGGATTTATTCTAGTGGTTGAAGTATAGCCTTTTGAGTTCTCATAGGAGGTACTCATGGGCATAGGGCATACCTCACTTTTTTTGAGAAAGGCTATATCTTAAAAGACGTAGATTGGGATTGATGGTGGCGCGGGGGCGGGTTTACGAGATTGTGGGTTTTGGGCAATTACAGCATATTCCATGTATATGCGGTACACACAATCTTGTCGTAAGCATCGGTGCGTCGCCACCAGTCAATCTGCAAGTTTCATTAAACATGAGCAGATCCGCACCCTACATAACTACAAGATTTAATATCATACAAATCCGAATCAAAATGTACAGGTTATATTATGTCCGGTAGCATCTATGATGTCGCACCATTCCTGTGGAACCTGTAGGGGCCCGTGAGCCAATAGCTTGAAAAGTTGCAGACAGGTTAAATAAACCCACCCCAACCTACCCAAAAACCCTTTATTGACGGCCGGTGCAACATCTCAGATAGCCAGCGGGGACGGGTTTATGAGATTGTAGATTATGGGCAATTATTATTGGTGAACCCGCCCCTACAAGATTTAACATCATACAAATCGGAATCAAACGGAAATGATATTATTTGTGTGTTCGTCGCACCCGATCGCCCTAATGCAAATTTGTTAACTTGGCTAAAACTGATATCTTGCACCATTCTCAATTAGCCGTAGGGGCGGGTTCGCCAACAGCCTTAAAGCTTGCAAATAGGTTCTATAAACCCGCCCAACCCCACGAAAAATCCTCTTATTGATATTGTTGCAAGATGTCAGCTAAAACGGTGGCGAAGAGAGCGGGTTCGATCGGCTTTGTTAAGTGTTCGTTGTAACCAGCGGCGATCGCCCGATCGCGGTCTTGTTCGCTAGCATAAGCTGTCAGCGCCACGGCCGGCAAGCGCTTGATTTTGTCGGATGCGGACGATCGCACTGTGCGGATCGGCGAGTAGCCGTCCTCAACCAGCATAGCGATATCACGGACTAAAATATCCGGCGGCGACTCCTCTCAACTGCCCCTTCTTACTCCGAGGCTGTTTGAGTGGCAGTGTCACCGTAAATGTCGCACCCTTGTCTTTACCGGGACTTTCCGCAGTCACAGTGCCCCCGTGGAGTTGCACCAAGTGCTCGACGATCGCCAATCCCAGTCCCAAACCGCTGTCAGCCCTAGTTTTCGAGGCGTCTGCTTGTCGGAAGCGATCGAACACGTAGGGCAGAAACTCAGCAGGAATGCCCTTTCCGGTATCGCTGACAGTAATTTGCACGTAATTGGGTGATGAAGAATCGCTAACAGCCACCGCAGACAAGCGCACTTGCACATTTCCCCCCGAAGGCGTAAACTTGACGGCGTTAGTCAGCAAATTCCACACTACCTGCTGCAACCTCTGGGCGTCGCCCCACATCAAGCTGACTGCGGGGTCAAGTTCTAACGAAACGGTGACAGACTTGGCATCGGCTGCCAAACGAACTGAATTATTAGCCGCCTCGATCGTCCTTACCATGTAGAACCAGCCGGGTTTCAGAACCAGTTTGCCTTGAATAATCCGGGAAACATCGAGCAAATCTTCCACTAGCTGGATCTGCACCTTCGACTGACGCTCAATGGCTTCCAAACCCGAAGCTAATTTATCTTGGTTGTTGGGGTGGGCGCGCAGGATCTGTGCCCACCCCTGAATCACATTTAAAGGCGTTCGCAATTCGTGGGAAAGAGAGTCTAGAAACTCGTCTTTCCGGCGGCTGATAGCTTCTGCTTCCGCCCGCGCGGCTTGTTCGCGCTCGAGCAACTGAGCGCGCCCGGCCTCGACTTGCTTGCGATCGCTGATGTCGGCGACGATCGACATACAGTTGATATTGCCGTTGCTGTCGCGGACTGGAGTTGCCCACAAACTGATGTCGATCGAGCTGCCGTCTTTCCTTTGGCGGTAGGTTTCCATGCCCGCGATCGCCTTTCCAGCGCGAATTCTTTTCAAATTAGCCGTGAATTCCTCCCGCTTGTCTGCGGGAACGCAGGGCACAAATTGACCTACCGCTTCTGATTCATTCCAGCCAAAAATCCTCTCGGCGGCTGGGTTCCACATTTTCACAGTGCCGTCGTCGCAGTCCAAAACGGTAATTGCTAGGGGACAAGCCTGAATCAAGGCTTCTAAAGTTTGATGGATGTGCGATCGCGCTGCTTCTGCTTCTTTGCGATCGCTGATATCGACGTTCACCCCGATCATCCGCAAAGGCAAACCGCGATCGTCCTGAAACACCTTAGCCCTGCAAGCAATCCAGCCCACGCTTTTGTCCGGGCGGCAAATGCGGAACTCTATGTTTAATTCCTCCCCGGAAGCTGTCGCAGCTTGCACCTGCTGTTCGGTAACAGTGCGATCGTCTGGATGCACCATTTCCACCCAAGTTTGATAGCTGTCGATACCGCCTGCAGGCAGCCCGTACAAAGCCTCTAACTCCGGCGTACAGGCGACCTCGTTGGTTTGGATGTTCAATTCAAAACTTCCGATTTTGCCTGCTTGCTGAGCGATTTGCAGCCGTTGTTGATTCTTTTTGAGTTCTGCTTCCACCCGCGAGATTTCGGTCAAGTCGATGTAGAATGCGACGATCGTCTCTGGTTCGCGGTTGTCCGCGCACAGAGTGGTTCCGCCCATCAGAATCGGCACGCGACTGCCATCTTTGCGGATATACTCTTTCTTGAAAGGAGTTGCGACTCCCTGAACCCGCAGTTCCCCGGCCGCTAAGGCGTCGAGATGCAGGTATTCGGGGGGGGTCATTCTGTCCCACCGTATTTTACCGGAGAGCAAGTCTGAGCGGGTGTAGCCGATCATGTTGAGCAGGGATTGGTTGGCGTAGGCGATGCGGCCGCTAAAATCGCCGATCGCAACTCCGAAAATATTTGACTCGAACAGCCGCCGGAATATGGCTTCGCTTTGCTGCATTACCCGTTTTGCTTGGTTGCGATCGGTAATTTCGGCAATCACGGTGCTGACTCCCAGGAGTGTTCCTGATTGATCGCTCACGGGGTAAAAGCTGATTTGCCAATCCCGCAAAACTCCTGGCTGTTGCTTGGTTTCTGCCTTAATTTCCAAGTCGAGCACGGGGGTTTGTGTCGCCAGCACTTGGCGGTAAATTCGCTCTACAATATCTGCCATTTCGGGAATTACTTCTCTAACGGTGCGCCCGATGTGTTCTGGGATCGATCGGCCGTTGATCGCAGCGAGGCATTCGTTCAGGCGGATGTAGCGCAAATTTGTATCGACAAAGCACAGCCCGACTGGTGTGGTTTTGTAAACTAAGTCTAGTTCTGCTAGTTGGCGGCGAATGCGTATTTCGTTTTCTCGAAGTTGATTTTGGGCTTGTTTGCGATCGGTGATATCTAGTACGAAGAATGCTCCTTTGTCTGTGCATCCTTGGAAGTTTCCGCCGCCGACTAAAACTGGGAACCGCGTGCCGTCTTTGCGGATGTATTCTTTTTCAAAAGGCGCGCAACTTCCTGATGCTTCGACTTGCGCGAGGGCAATGCGATCGAGTTCTAGATATTCTGGCGCCGTTAGTTCTAACCAGCGGATCTGTCCCGAAACTAAGTCTTCCCTCGTATATCCGATCATTTCCAGCAAGGCGTCGTTAGCGTCAGTAACTTCCCCGTTGCCATCCCAGAAACCGATGCCTATCATGTTAGATTCTACCACACTGCGGAAGCGCATTTCGCTTTCCCGCAAAGCTAATTCTGTTTGTTTTGCTGCGGTAATATCTGTGATAATTAGGCCAACTCCGATTATTTCTCCCATTTCATTTTTCACTGGGTAGTAGTTGGCTACCCAGTAGCCGAAATATCCTGGTTTTCCATCAGGTTCGCCGCTAAATTCTATGTTTAAAACAGGCTGACCGGTGTCTAAAACTTGCTGAATAATCGGGGCAAATTTGGCGGCGGATTCTGGCAACAATTGCCGGAAATCTTGGCCGATATGCTGTTCGGCGGGCAAACCGTGGAGTTCTGCTAAGACTTTATTGATACGGATGAAGCGCATTTCGCGATCCAGAAAGCAAATGGCTAGGGGAGATGCTTCTAACAGCGCGTCAATTAAGGCAAAGGATTGCGATGTTTGAGATAGTGCTTGTTGCGCTTCTGCGTAAAGTCTGGCGTTGTCTAGGGCGATCGCCACGCGGTATGCTAAATCTTCTAGCATTGCCATGTCTTCTGCACTGTAGCGGCGGCCAAACTTTGAGGTAAAGCAAGTGATGGAACCCATTACCCGCCCGCGAGCTCTCAGCGGTACGCAAGCGTGAGATCCGATATTGAGCGATCGCAATATTTCCAATTCTGCTGCATTTTCGGCTCCTGCTGCTAAAATCTCCTCATCCACTTCGGCAATTAGTTCGGATTTGCCGCAGCGGATTACCAGCGGATAGCCGTTAACAGCATTTTCGGCGCTCAAACTGCGGATGCTGAAGTTATTAATAGTCTCAACTGTGGAGGGTTCTGCGTGAGCCACAGCGACTAGACGCACTTTTGACCCCGTTTCGGTCAAATGAATGCAGCACCCATCCGCGATCGAATTTATTGCTAATTCGGCTACCTTTTGCAGCACCGTTTCCCCGTCAAACGCATCAGCCAGCATTTTGCTGACTTCTGCTAAAAATGCCGACCGCTGCTGTTCTATTTCCGCTTTTTCCCTTGCTGTTTGCTCAATTGTTAACTGCAATCTTTGAGTTTCCGCAAGTTTTATTTCTGTGATATCGCGGGCGACAATTAAGGCTGATTCTGGTACGCCATTTTTGTCAAATTCTGGAACTACGCGGGATTGATAACTTCGGATGCCGTTGATTGAGAAAGCCTGAAATTCTACAATTTCTTCTTGACCTGTTTCTAACACTTTGTGCAGGGTTTCATCCCACATCTGGCACACTTCCGGCGGCATTCCTATTTCTTGACTGGTTTTACCCAGGAAGAATGAAATTGGTTTTCCTTGGCTTCTTTCAACGGCTTGATTGACATAAATATAACGCAGCTCTTTGTCAGTGCGGATAATCACATCTGGCGTATTTTCTAGCAGCGTTCTCAGTTGCTGTTCGCTGCTTGCCAAAGCTGCTTGCGCTTGTTGTCTTTCCGTGACATCTCTCACCGTGCCCACGTATCCGATGAGTTCGCCGGAGTCGCAGAACATCGGCGATGAACAAACGTTAATCCAGCGCACAATCCCCTCTGGTGTTTGCAGGCGATACTCGATCGCATATTCCCCACCTTGCCGAGTATAATCCAGCCATCGGCTCAATACGCGATCGCTGTCTTCCGGGTGAATGCACTTCTCCCAACCGTCTCCTAAAAGTTCTGTCAAACTCAAGCCGCAAATAGCCTGACAGCGTGGGTTTGCATAGGTGTAGCGCCCCTGGGAATCGGCCATAAAAATGCCGACAGGCGAACAGGAACTTAAACAGCGAAATCGTTCTTCTTGAGCTTGCAGCGCTTCTTTAGCTACTGTCAGTTCTGCTGTGCGTTCTTTGACGCGAGTTTCTAGGTTAGTGTAGGATAATGCTAGGGCTATTTCTGCTTCTTTGCGATCGGTAATATCAATACCAGTTCCTATCACATATTCTACCAAACCATCGCCATCTATGGTCACAGTATTCGACCAAGAAATTAAGCGCTTGTCCCCATTTTTAGTGCGCCAATAATTTTGATACTCGCTGTTAAAGTTTTCGACATTGAGCTTGGTAAAAACAGTTTTAACTGGCTCTACTTCTTCGGAGATTAAGAACACATCCCAAACACATTTATTGAGCACTTCTGCTGTCGAGTAGCCTGTAATTTTTTCGCAAGCTTGGTTAAAGCGCACAATCCGTCCTTGGTTGTCTAGGACTACAATTAAGCAAGCCGTCGTGTCAATTACTTTGGAAATAATATTACGTTCAATTTCTATTTCTGGTTCTGCGAACTTTAAGCCAGCATACCAAGCGATAACCGCAGCGGCAAAAAGTAAGATTGCAGGAACTTCCTCGAAGAAAAAAAGTAACAGAGTTGTCAGCAGTAAAGCCGTGCCGGCACTAAATGTAGCAATACTGTAAGATTTAATGGGTAAGGGCAAGACCTGAAACCGACTCATTTTGGTTGACCTGTAGCGATGGCGCGATCGGATCAAATCTAATCGCTTATTCAGTGGACAAAAGTGGATTATGCGGCATAACTGTATCCATCGACTCTATGAACCGCAAGGCAATATTTAGCCCTAACTGGGCTAACCTTGCCCACCTGTGTAACCATTTCAAACACCCCCGTTGCGCGAACACTTAAGCGCCCAACATGAGTTCCGGCAAATTTCCCAGTAGGCAAAATAGCACGAATTATATCGCCAGTTTGAAAGCCAAAAAAAGCTTTTTGTCTAGTACGATGTCTGATTGGAAACCCATATTTGTTAGTCGTGCACATTCGGCGAGTTCCCCATCCTTTTGCAGTTATCAGTAAGGGCTTGGTAATTTTTATCGACAACTTTTCCACCACGCCAACACAAGCAGCGTCTAAGTAGTGACGCTTTTGAACACCTAATTTGACGCGATTGAATTTGGTTCGGCCACCAGTCCCAAGGGAGACTGGCAATCCAGTTTCTTTAAGCCTTTGATACAATGACCATCGGGTAGAGTTAACCGCAGCAGCATCTTTTAATGGTAATTTTGAAGCGGCTAAAATCCGCCTGAGAACATCAGGTTTCTTACTTAGGAATTTCTCAATTGGGTCATTTCCTTTTTTCTGGTTGCAATCATGGCAAGCCAAGGTAAGGTTGCTAACCCGATTTGTCCCCCCTTTGCTCGACGCCAAAATATGCTCAATTTCTAACCGAGTATTTTCTACTCCACAGTAAGCGCATTTCCTTCCCCATTTTGCTAACAAATATTCCTTGACTTCAAACCCTGCTAACTCGCCTCTTTGATACTCTGTACCACTGATTTCCGGGTTCATCAAAGCTTGCGTATCAAACCGTACTAACTCCTGAGAAATACCCGTAATAGGCGCCCACTTTATGAGCCTATTCACCCAAGTTAGAGTAGTTTTCACTCGATGATCTAGCGTCGGAGCTAACCAGCCTTTTTTACGGGTTCTATTGAGAAATCGTGGTTGACGATAACGAGTTTTACGATGCCGCCGATTACGACGAATGGCTCTGCGGGATTCCAATGAATCTTTGATCGCTTGCCCACGATGGGTTAATTCAGCACCCCAGATAACCGCATCATTCGAGAGTAATGCTAGGCCAGTAGTTTTAGATCCCGGGTCTATTTTTAACTGGATAGGCTGAGTTATTTCTGCTGATACAGTTTTTAAGATGATCGTAAAAGGAAAGTGACGAAAAACGGCAGCTTTTCTTTGGGTAAGAAGTAAACGAGCTAACCCTGGATGAACAGGATTAAGGGGGCGTTTGTTGGTGTCAATAACAAAGACAAAGTTGGACATCTTATTTAAAACTCTGATTGCTCAGGTAATTTTTTCCTCGTCAAAGTTACTCCGGCTTGTTTGGCTCAACTCACTTCCTTAGCTAAATACAGATGTTTAAAGTTGAACGACAGAGCAAAAAGCTGGAAAGCACTTTTTGGTGTCTTGACCGGAGTAACGTAGCTATTTGCTGAGACTGGCTATCTCTCACCAAATGCACGGCTTGTCCAGTGTTGTTTAGTGTTTAGCCGATAGCACTATTGCTTATGTCGATGAAACAACCTTGTTAAAACTTAGTTAAAACTAAGTATTTATTTTTTCTATACAAAACCACATTTGTCGGCTCTGTGCCATCTTCCCAGAGACAGATTGGCTGCGGGATTGCTGCTGAAGCAACTGCTATCATAGATCCAGAGACAAATTAGATTATCTAATTTCTGGGAGCAATAAGCGAGTGAATCACAAGCTGGCCAAAATTATCGGATTATTTTTCGCAGCCGCCACCCTCTTTGGATTCGTCGGTTACGCGCTTCAAAATCCCAACTTCGCCAGCAGCTCACCGATGTCGATCGGCTTCCCCAATCTTACCACCGCGGCCGTCGGGGCGATCGACAACAAACGATCCCAAATCTATCTCAACGGAACTTGGCAATTTGTCCCCGCAGTTGGCAACCCCCAAAACCCCCCCGTCTCGCCAAATTGGGGATCCATCCAAGTACCCGGAGACTGGCAAAAAGAAAACAACCAATCCGTACCTGGAATCATCACTCGCGGCAGCGGCAAAGATTGGGAAAACTTCAACAGTAAACAACTATCAAAAGCTTGGTATCAGAGAAAAATAGACATTCCCGGCGACTGGACAAACCGCCGAATTTTTCTCGACTTAGCCAGAGTCAGCACCGATGCAGTCATCTTTGCCAACGGCATTAACTGCGGTCAAATCCCCTGGCCCTACGGCACTATTGAAATTACCAAAGCAGCAAAACCAGGTCAAAACACCCTATCTATTTTAGTCGTGGCAGTATCCGATGAAAAGGAAAAAGCCGTCATCATGGGCCCCACAGAAATCTACACAGAAAAATCCAAATTGGAATCGCGGGGAATCATCGGCGAGGTAAGGCTTCTGAGCCTTCCCCCAGGCCCGTTAATTAGGGACGTATTCGTCCAAACTTCCACCCGAAAAAAGCAAGTTAAATTAGATATTGAACTCAAAGACGTTGCCCAAAGCGGTCAAGTAGAAATAATAGCGCAAATGCTGGACGAAAAAGGCAAAATAGAACAAAAATTTACTGGCACGGCCAAGGTTCAAGCTAAACCTATTCAAACCGTCCAAGTTCAGTGGAATTGGCCAAATCCCCGTCTTTGGGATGTCGGGCAACCAAACCTTTACACCCTACAATTAGAAGTAAAAGGCCGCGGCATTGACACGCAATACGACCAACCTTTTGGCTTCCGCGAATTTTGGATAGAAGGGCGCAAATTTTTCTTAAACGGAACTGAATTTCGGCTGCGACCAAACTTGCACTCCGATACTTGGCAAGGCGGCACAGTAGAAGTTGCTGATAGCCTAATTGATGGCTACGTAAAAGCAGGTTTTAACATAACAGAAATGTGGCCTTGGAATCACGACGAACGGGGTAGATGGCACTTCCGAGAGTTATTTTCCGAAAGAGCAGACCTCAAAGGTTTTCCCATTATGGCTCCCGCTTTAGACATTAGTCCTATCGCTTGGAACGGCAAGTGGAAGAACCCCCTGTGGAAAAACCGCTGGAAAGACCGAATGGTGATTGAAATGCGCCGCTACCGCAATCATCCATCAGTATTAATGTGGGCGACAAGTCCTAATTTTTTCGGCAACGCTGACGATTTAAATCCCCGTCGCATCGGCAAAAGCAAAGTAGAAGGAACTCTCAGTCCCTCGGAAAACCAGCGTTTGCGGGTCAACACTCCCCTAGGAAATGACGCTTTAGCGACGATTAAATCTGCCGACCGAACCAGACCTGTGATGGTACACCAAGGCGCACACTTCGGCGATGTTTATGCGCTGAATTCTTATTTAAATCTGATTCCCTTGCAAGAACGAGAAGAGTGGATTTCTGAGTGGAGCAAAACCGGGGAAAGGCCCTACATGGCAGTCGAGTTTGGGACTCCTCTGCACGCAACGATGATGCGGGCCCGCAAAGGTTTTGGTCAGGCAATTGTCAGCGAACCTTGGATGACTGAGTTTGCGGCAATTTATTTTGGCAAGCAGGCTTACGAGTTGGAAACTGCCGCTTATAAATCTAAAATTCGCGAGCAGTTTATCAATGGTCAGGAGTATCAAAACTGGCATATTAAAAAAGAGTTGGATTTTGCACCCGCTTTTCAAAAGTTGCAGCAGTTATTCAGTACAAATACTTGGCGGAGTTGGCGGACTTTTGGAATGTCTGGGGGGATGATTCCTTGGAATGACGGACATGGTTGGGAACTTTCCGAAGCTGGCAGAAAAAAGGTGGATATTGGGGCATTTAAACCTGGTCGCCGGGGAGTTTATTTGAAGCAAGTATCGAATAATCTTTTGAATTATTACCAGCCCGAAGCTTTCACTGTTCATCCTGGGGGCGAGGCAATTATGAATAATAATAGCTCGACTTTGGCTTGGATTGCTGGTGCTAGCCCGGTTTTTACTGCGAAAGATCACAATTTGTTTGTGGGCGGAAAACTGGCTAAGCAAGTAGTGTTAATTAACGATACGCGGACGGCGCAAGAATTTGCGTTTAATTGGCGGGTTTTGGTGGGGGGGGAAGAAGTTAAAAAAGGCGAGCAAAAAGGGACGATTGAGCAGGCAGGAACGCTGTTTTTCCCAATTGACGTAAAATTGCCAAATACCATTTCTAGCAAGGCTGACGGCGAAATTCGCTTGACTGCGCGAGTGGGCGATCGATCGCATTCTGATACATTTGCTTT
Source organism: Microcoleus sp. AT8-A3 (assembly GCF_036705675.1). Taxonomy (NCBI): domain Bacteria; kingdom Bacillati; phylum Cyanobacteriota; class Cyanophyceae; order Oscillatoriales; family Microcoleaceae; genus Microcoleus; species Microcoleus sp. AT8-A3. The sequence goes on along the minus strand of NZ_JAUBVD010000034.1, from coordinate 19,373 downwards.
CCGCGTTTTTCCCAAACAATCCAACATCAAAGATGCGGTGACAATTTTCGACCCAGCGGGCAAAACATCGGCCATGTTAAAACAATTAGGTTATCAGCTTGTACCGTGGAATGGTTCGCAAGTTTCATCGTTATTAATTATCGGTAGGGAAGCATTTTCTAGCGGGCAAAATTTGCCGGGAAGTTTAGAAAATTTTGTCCAAAACGGCGGCAAAGTAATTGTGTTTCCCCAGCGCAGGGACTGGCTGGAAAATACAGGTTTCCGGGTTGCTGCCCACGTCAGCCGCCGCGCTTATCCAGTTGACAGCAACCATCCCGCAATTAGCGGTTTAGACAGTGAAGATTTGCGGGATTGGGTGGGGGAAAGCACGTTGCTTGAAGCTTATCCAGATACGATCCAAACTGGCCCTAATTTGAGTCCGGCAAATAAACCTTGGTACGGCTGGCGTTGGGGAAATCGTGGCGGTGTCAGCAGCGCTTCAATTGAGAAACCGCACCGCAGCGGTTGGCGCCCAATTTTGGAATCTGAGTTTGATTTAGCTTATTCGCCGCTGATGGAATTGGATTACGGAAAAGGGCGGCTGATTTTAAACGAGTTGGATTTGGAAGACCATTATTCTGTAGATGCTGTGGCGGCGCAGTTAGTGCAACAAATTGTGAGTTACGGCATGAATTCTCCGGTACTTGGAAAGCCGGATAAAGTGGTTTTAATAGGGGGAGATGGAGATGCCCAAAAGTTGGACAGTTTGGGGGTAATTTATCAGCGCGCTAGTTCGCTTTCTAATGATGTTGGTTTGGTGATTGTGGGGAGAGAAGCGAATCTGAAAGATGCAGATTTACGCGCTTATTTGAATGCTGGCGGGAAGGCGTTTTTCTTGCCGCGTCAAGTGCCTGTGGCGGGTTTGGGCGTGGGTTTGCAGCAAGCGCAGGATTTTGGGGGTTCGCTGGCGGTTCCGAGTTGGGATGAGGTGAAGGGGGTTAGTGCTTCAGATTTGCGATCGCGCTCTTTTTATGATACTTGGTTGATTAAGTCTGGGGGAGAAGTCGGTGCTGACGGTTTGTTAAGTCGGGTAAAAGTTGGCAAGGGTGTGGCGATTTTTTCTCAGATTGAACCCGACAGTTTGAATGCTGATACTAAGACTTATTTGCGTTTTACTCGCTGGCGGCAAACGAGGGCAAATGCTCAGATTTTGGCTAATTTAGGGGCTAGTTTTAAGGCGGATGAATCTGTGTTTAACGGTTCGAGTCTGGAGTTTTATCACTGGGATTACAGAACGGATTTTGAGAAGGGGGATGATCCTTATCGGTATTATCGATGGTAGGATTTTTTAACCGCAGAGGGCACAGAGGACGCAGAGGAAGAGAAGAGAGAGATGAATAATTTAGTCCGGGACGCATTTCGATCGAAGAAACCGGGTTTTTTACTAAATCTGTGGTTTGCAACGAAGTATTTTCGTAAAAAAACCCGGTTTCTGGAGTCCGGTTCATAAGTCCTAATACTGTTAAATATCAAAGGTCAAAGTGACGGCGGAAGCGGGGGTCTAGTTTGTCTGTTTTCTTTTGGTTGCAGGTGCCGCAGAGGGTTTGCAAGTTGCTGATGTCGTTGCTGCCGCCGCGCGCTAGGGGGATGATATGATCGATCGTGAGTTGGGTTTCTAGTTTGGTTTGGCCGCAGCTTTGGCACTGGTATTTATTGCGAGTAAATACATATTTTCTGACTTCTGGGGGAATGGGGATTCTAGGGGTTTTGCTCATGAATTGTTCGGTTGATTTTCAGGGTTTAGTAGTTGGCGGCGCAAATCATCAAGGGGTGATTCTGGTTTGGGAGTTTCTGATTCGTTCTTTTCTGGTGTTTGGTCGGCTTCGGGTTCGTCTGGGCAAAACTCTATAGTGACATTGAGTTTGACCTTAATCTTTCCTTTCTTCCAGCCCTGAGCACCAACTCTCAGAATTTCACAATCTATACCTTGACCAAACCACTTCCCATATAAAAAACCTCTTTTATCAGTTACACCTACATCAATATTTAGCTTCTGTTGGCTTAACAACTGATGGAGTGCGTATCCTAAATCATTTTCAGGCAAAACGTTATTTACTGTTTCCTTCAATTTTCCTACTTTAAGCATTGCGTTACCAAAAGATAAAGCATCGTCATTACCGCAGTTGTGCAAATCAAATTTATCTTCCATATTCTTGCCCCCCTCGCTTTAGTCCTATTTAATCTACTACTCTTTCTAATTCCAAAGCTACCATCAAACAGCGATCAACGTAGTTTATGGCATCATTTGAAAGGGAACCCAGTTTCCGGGTAATCATTGACTTGTTGAGAGTAAAAATAGATTCGCACCTAACTACCGACTCAACTCTAATACCAGCTAATACAATTTCATCTCCTGTTATCAAATATTGAGTGGTAGTCAAAGGGCGAGTTGTCTTAGAAGTACAAGGTACAACCATCACATCGTCAAGAATTGGGTTGAGATTATCTGCCGAAATTATCACAGCCGGACGCAGTTTAAACTGTGTTAGCTGAGTAGAAGGCATCGGCACTTGAGCCAACACTACATCACCGCGTCGTAAGTTCATCGGCAAATATTTCGTCATAAATGTCATTTTCCGCACTCAGCCACTCTTGATAAGCTTGGGATACAAGCATCGGCTGAATAGGTTCTTTTCCACTTTTCAAGAAGAGGGCTAGGTTCAGAAGTGTTGCTAACTTATCCTCTGGAAGTTGCTCGATTATTGTTAGAAGTTTTTGGCGAATGTTCATAGGATTAAAATCGCTCTTTGTTGGCTATTATAGCACAATAAACACAAAAAAGAAACCAGGTGAATATTAGTCACCCGGATTTCAATCATTCACCATCCACCGAAACACTATCATTTTGTCCAATTACAGGCAACAAATGCTCGTGCAACTTCATCGCCTGCAAACAACTATTAATCCCAGAAACAGCCCGATCGTACTCTTGAATCTTTTGCTCATTCTCAGCTTGCCGCCGCAGATTCCCAGCAATCTTTTCCTCCGCCTCCTGTGCCAAAGTTTGCTCCAAATAATCGCGGGCTTGACTGTATTTCTGCAAAATATCATCAGCTTGCTTTTGGGCCAGCGGCAACAAATGCTCTTTCAGGGTTTGGTTGACAGTTTGGCGGAAAGTTTGCCGAATAGTTCTAGATACTTTTGGCTCAAAATCTAGCCGCAATAATTGCCGAATTGCCGGTTGGGCATCTACCATATTTTCGCAGTCGAAACCTTGAGAAGTTTGCTGCAATGTTTCCCGGAATTGATAAATTGAAAATGTGCCTTCGTCGTAAAAACGGGGACTTTCTCGCACGTAGCGATCGCACTCAACGCCCGCCGCATTTACCAAAGCATCAGAAACCCGCTTTGATAACTCCTCTAACTGCTGTTCAATTCCCCCATCATTCCCCAACAACCGATAAAGTAATCGATAGTATTCTGACTTGCGAACGCTATCTTTCAAATACTGGAAATAATTATCAACCAGTGATTTAGTAGCCTCTACTAAAATATCTTCCAACTGATTCGCTAAATAATAAAGTGCTTCAACTAAAACAGCAATTAAAGGTGCTGTAGCATTGCGGGGATGATTCCGTAAAGTACGTCCGTAAGCCGCCTCAACAGAAAATCCGTCTAACAATTCATCCAAGCGCCGGATCATCCGAGATTGCAGTTGCCGAAAGTCTATATCGAAAATATCGCATCTGTTCATAATCATTTCATTGACTTCTTCGGCGATATGTTCCCGAAAATCCTGTCCGACTTGCTGCAACTCTTGATTTAGTCGCAAAAGTTCCTGTGCTTTCATTGCTTCAATTTCACGGGGCTGGCTGTCCAAATTCCGCTGAATTGTTTGGTAATGTTTCCGCAGTTGAATGCACAAATCTTCTAAGTCGTCAGCGAGATTTTTGAACAGTTGCGGGCGTTTTTCTTCTGTGAGGTAACGGGTGATGGCTGTGCGAAAATCTTCGATGCCGCTATCTTGAATTAATTGAGTAATTAATGGTTGTCCTTGCTCTGCAAGAATCCGCACGTAGTTTTCATTTGGTGTTTCGTAGCTGTTAACTGAAATCCGAAATTTGCTCGGAGATAGCTTGCCGGAATTCGCACAGTAGCGATTAAATTCACTAACAAATTGCGGAGTCTCTTCACTATTACTAAAAAAATCTGAATCTAATTTATCATCTCCAAAAACTCGCCCTTTACTGGTGGCAAAGATTGTATTTAAACCAAAGCGATCGCGCCCTGTTGTCCCTCGAATCAAACTCCCGTAAAACCCCAACAATCCGCTAGTTTTATAAACTCTCGCAGTATCGCGAAAGTCGGAATTAATCAGATTTTCTAAGCGCTGCCGCAGTTGCGTGTTGTACCAAGTTTCGTCAATGCGGTTGAAAATGTAAAACAGTCGATCGCGAATTCCCGGATTTCCCCGTGTTTTTTCCATCAACTCGGTTTCTTCCGTCGTCATTTCCCCAGACGAAGCTGCTTTCAAAACGCAGACAACCGCCGAAGTATCGGGGCTTTCAATCTTATCATAAGTCAATTCTGCATCCCGTTGCACGGGTGCATCAATTCCCGGCGTATCGATAATAATATTGCCATCTTGCAGCAGCGGATGATAACAGTAATATTCAACTCGCTTGAGTACAGCACTGTTACTACCGCGACGGGCATAACTAGCAGCTTCCTTGAGATTGGAAAAGTTAAACTGTTCCATCGAGTAGGTAGCGTTTTCGAGAGTTTGGATGCGATCGCGATTTGCCTCAAAACCTTCTAACAGCAGCATCAAAGCCTTAGCTTTTTTGGCTAACTCGGATTTATTTTCGCCGCCTTCCGTTTCAATAATTATGTTACATCCCTGAGACAACAGCGACACTACATCTGTTTGATTAATATTAAGTTCAGTAGCTAAACCTAACTGATGGCACAGCACAGAAGCTTGCTGGCTAATCTCAAACTCGCTCAAAAAAGTGAGAACAACGCGCTCTTTTTCCGGCTCAGCAAAGGCGATATAACATTCCGTACCTGTCGCGTGTCCTTCAGCACTGTAGAGCAATTCTCGCTCCAGCAAAGCATTAATTAGCATGGATTTTCCCGCACTGAAAGCGCCAGCAAACACAATTTCAAACTCAGGAGAAATTGCCTTTTTCAGAGAAGCTTGTACCGCCGTGATATCTTGTTGTCGCAAAGAAGATTCCTGACGCAGCAGTTGCAGTAAGGAGTCAACTTGCTCTTGCAGATTGTTGCATTGAGGGGGCATTTGAGTCATGGCGGCAGACTGCTCCTGATTTTGGGAAAATTACCTTATTGTTAATTCTCTGCTAGTTCAGGAATAATCACAACAGTAATTTTACTTATGCGATCCAGGATGGCTGAAAGTGCGATCTGCTATTCTGGCGACAAATCCTATCGTTTACGGTTGTTTCGGAATTATTAAACCGCAGAGGCCGCAGAGGCCACAGAGGAAGACAAGAGAGAGATGAATAATTGCTATACCCACGCATTTGATATCGTCTATTTACAGCCAAGTGGCTAAATCTGATATGTCCGTAAAATTTAGCCAAGCATCTCCTAATTTTTCGTACACGATTAGTAGTAAGGCGCGCATTATTGCGCCCCTACAAAATTAAACTGGCGCATTGCGTACTCTATATTAAACCGATAAATCCTGACGCGGTTTAAAAGACTCAACCTGTCGCAACTTCTCGTACAATTCTCGTTCCTCTTCACTAATTTCTTTGGGAATTAACACCTGAATTTCTACCAACTGATCGCCCCGATCGCCATTTCCTGTTGGATAGCCTTTGTTAGCCAGCCGCAACCGCTTTCCAGAGGTTACTCCCGGTGGCAATTTCATCTTTACCAAGCCGTCCAGCGTCGGTACTTCAATATCTCCTCCCAACACCGCTTCGCTGGGAGTCAGTGGCAATTCGCAGCAAATATCCGACATTTCCAAGCGAAAAAATGGATGGGGAGAAACCGTGATTTTCAAATATAAATCTCCGCCGCCCATACCTTGATTTCGCAAGCGAATCCGCTGGCCTGATACCATAGCAGGAGGCAGAGTCACCTCGATCGCTCGCCCATCTTCCAGACGAATTCGCTCGGTACCGCCCGAATAAGCCCTTTCCAAAGGCAGAGTTAGCCTGGCCTCAATGTCCCTTCTCGTTTCGCGATCGACTGTTTCTCGTCGCATTTCGCGATCGTCCACATCCCTTCTGGTTTCGCGATCGACTGTTTCTCGTCGCATTTCGCGATCGACTGTTTCTCGTCGCATTTCGCGATCGACTGTTTCCCGTCGCATTTCGCGATCGTCAAAATCCCTTCTAGGTGGGCGAGAATTAGCCACATAACTCGTTTTCTTAGAAGCCGTATTCCACGGTTCAGAGGAGGCTACTCCCTGTGTATCATTCGCTGTCGCCATCCTCACTTCCCGGCGTCTTCCGAGCACTTGATCGAGAAATTTATTAAAATCCGAGTAATCACTAAAATCGACATCTTCGGTCGGTTTTTTCCGGGTAGTTTTAGTGTTTCCCCAAGTTTTGAAATTGGGAAGTCGCACCCCTTGCTTTCCTTGAAATCCCTTTTGTTTCCAGAATTTACTAAACTGATCGTATTGAGCGCGCTTCTCGATATCGGAAAGAATATCATAAGCTTCATTAATATCCTTAAACTTATCTTCAGCAGATTGATCCCCTGGATTTACGTCAGGGTGCAACTGTCTGGCTAGCCGTCGATAGGCTTTTTTTATCTCATCAGCCGTGGCATCTTTGGGCACTCCCAAAATTAGATAGTAATTGCGAAAATTCTGCATAGTTAGTCATTAGTCATTAGTTATTAGTCATGAGTTATTAATTATTAGTCATTAGTCATTAGTCATCCTCCTTCCCTGCTTCAAACTAGGGACTAATGACTAGGGACTAATGACTAACCACTAATTAGAGCCAATCGTCGTCATCATCCCAATCGTCGCTTTGATTTTGATAAGGGCGAGTGGGGCGATTAGCACTGCTTCTACGATCGCCCATACGATCGCCCATTCGATCGCCCATTCGATCGCCCATACGATCGCCCATACGATCGTAGGGGCGATCGGGAATTGGATCGACAGTCGATCGCCTGTACGGTTTAGCATTGGTATAATAGCTGCTATCATCGCTGCGCCGCTTCGTACCGTCGCCCGTAAAAGTCCGCTTCACAGACTCAAAGAAATCATCATCATCGTCATCCATCGCAAACGCCGAAACTTCCCGGCTCAAATCGTAAAGAGCATCCTGCAAATCCGAACCAACTTGGTCAACTCCCCGCTCATCATTGCGTTCCAAACTGTCTCGCAATTCCCGAATTAAAGTTTCAATTCGCTGGCGGCTTCTTTGAGCAAACTGCATTCCGCGATCGAGCGCAACTTCCCGCAACTGCCGCTCGGCTTGATAAGCTAAAGCTTCAGCGCGATTGCGTTTTTCTACCCTTTCCCGCTGCAACTTATCAGCTTGAGCAAACTGTTCCGCATCGCGAATCATTTGATTCACTTCCTGCTGACTCAGCGTCGAAGCACCTTGCACAGTAATGCTTTGTTCCCTGCCGGTAGTTTTGTCCAAAGCAGTCACCAACAGCATCCCGTTAGCATCAATATCAAAAGCTACTTGCACCTGCGGAATCCCTCGCGGTGCCGGCGGAATTCCAGTTAGTTTAAACCGTCCCAAAGACTTATTATCTCTGCCTAATTCCCGTTCCCCTTGGATGACGTGAATTTCTACCACAGTTTGGTTGTTTTCAGCAGTCGAAAAAATGTCCGATCGCCTGACGGGAATAGTAGTATTCCTCGGAATCAGTTTTTTCATCACCCCGCCGATCGTTTCCAAACCCAGCGACAGCGGCGTCACATCCAACAGCAGCACATCGCGGACATCGCCACCCAAAATACCCGCCTGAATTGCCGCACCCACCGCCACAACTTCATCGGGATTGACATTTTGATTCGGCTCTTTATCAATCAAGTTGCGAACAACTTCCTGCACCAAAGGAATGCGAGTCGAACCGCCGACTAGCACAACTTCATCAATGCGAGAAGGACTCAAACTTGCATCAGCCAAAGCTTGTTTGACTGGACGCCGTAGCCGCTGCACCAAATCTGTGCACAGCCCCTCAAATTGACCACGAGTTAGTCGCGTTTCCAGATGCAAAGGCCCGTCTTCGTTCGCATCGATAAACGGCAAATTAATCTCGGTGACACCGACTCCCGACAGCTCAATCTTGGCTTTTTCTGCCGCTTCGATCAAGCGCTGCAAAGCTTGGCGATTTTTCCGCAGATCGATGCCTTCTTTTTCTAAGAATTGTTCTGCCAACCAATCAACAATTTTGGAGTCAAAATCATTGCCACCTAATTGAGTATCGCCGCTAGTTGCTTTAACTTCAAATACTCCGTCTCCCACGTCTAAGATAGAGACATCAAAAGTACCGCCGCCCAAATCAAACACTAAAATAGTTTGACTTTCTCGCCTCTCCAAACCGTAAGCTAAAGAAGCCGCTGTCGGCTCATTTAAAATCCGTTTGACTTCAAGTCCGGCAATTCGTCCAGCATCCCGCGTCGCCTGTCGCTGCGAGTCGTTGAAATAAGCGGGAACAGTAATTACAGCCCCCGTCACCTCTTGTCCCAGATAGCGGCTGGCTTCATCGGCCAGTTTCCGCAAAACCATCGCCGAAATTTCCTCTGGGGCAAAATCTTTTTTCAGGCGGGGACACTTGATTTTGATGTTCCCGTTTTCGTCGCGGCGAGTTGTGTAAGGGACGCGCTTTGATTCTGGAGTCAGTTCGGTATATTTGCGTCCGATGTACCGCTTGACGGCGTAAAAGGTGTTTTGCGGATTGAGAACAGTCTGGCGTCTGGCCATCTGTCCCACCAGGCGTTCTCCTTCCTTTGTGAAAGCGACTACCGAGGGAGTTGTCCGCATCCCTTCTGCATTGGCAATCACAACCGGTTTGCCGCCTTCCATGACGGCTACTACTGAGTTTGTTGTTCCGAGGTCAATGCCAACTACTTTACCCATGCGTCAGTTGTCTCCTGTGGCGTTGTGTGTAACTTTTTCAATATAAGCGTTAAGTATGATTGCATTTATTGTACCGCGTCGAGAAGCGGGGGCTGCGGGGGGATTGCCTCACCTGCGGTTCAGGTTGCTGGGGTTGGCTGGGTGCGATCGACCTTTTTTCCATACGGTTTGGCGCAGCAACCGAGGAGCAAATTGATTAGAACTCATATCTTGCACCATTCTCAAGAACAGGCTTTCCGGCCTGTTCCACAAAAATTCAATGTTCTTGTGGAACAGGCCGGAAAGCCTGTTCATAAATAGCTAATTGAGAATGGTGCAAGATATCAGTTAGAATGGAGAGCAAAAGTTATAGCTATCATTAACATAGAGGTAGCCTGAATGACCGGATTAGAAGTATTGCAGTCAGTTGAGTTTCTCAAGATAAAAGGCAAAGAAGTTAAAGATAAGTGGGATGAAGATTGAGGTTATTACAAGTAGGAATTACGCACGGGTGGTCAGAAACCGGGTTTTTTTACGAAAATCTTTCGCACTCACCCACAGATTCGGTAAAAAACCCGGTTTCTTGGGCATAGATGAGTAATTCCTGACAAGATTGAATTTCACTACAAACTTAAGGAGGCAAGAGTTATGCAAAGTATTAAAGTACGATCGCGCGTCGGATCAGACGGGATGTTGCATTTGCAAGTCCCGGTTGGGATAAAAGATACAGATTTAGAAGTTATTGTAGTTTTCCAGCGCATAACACCGGCAACTGAAGCTAAAACACCGGAAGATTTAGGCTGGTCGCCCGGTTTTTTTGAAACGGTAATAGGAAGTTGGGAGGGAGAACCGCTTGTTCGTCCCGATCAGTTGGAATATGAAATCCGGGAAGAATTGCTGTGATTTATCTTTTAGACACCAATACTTGCATCCGTTTGTTAAATCCAGACCGCAACTCATCGGTATCTCGCCGACTAGCAATGATTCGGTCAGGTGATGTAGCAATATGCTCTGTAGTTAAAGCAGAACTTTACTGGGGTGCTTTTAAAAGTTCTCGTCAAGATAGCAATCTAGCTAGACTAGAACGTTTTTTCAATGAGTTTGTAAGTTTGCCTTTTGATGACCAGTCTGCCCTAATTTACGGTCAAATTCGCACTCAATTAGCTGCATCTGGGACACCTATCGGCCCTAATGACCTTTTGATTGCCTCTATTGCTCTCGCCAACAACCTAATTCTTGTAACTCACAATACCCGCGAGTTCAGCCGTGTTGAGGGTTTGCGTCTGGAAGATTGGGAGATAGAGGTCTGAGTTATACCAATTTCATAAAGTTATGCTACATAGAAAGTTTTACTCCCCCCCTTAATAAGGGGGGGGTTGGGGGGGGTAGATATGTAGCGCTATTTTATGAATTTGGTATTAGATGTATCGAGTTCGCCTACAATCACAATCTCGCTCCAACAATGCCTGCAATCGCAATAAAACTATGAAATTCACCTTAGATGTAGAAAACAATCCCACAGGCTGGCCGGATCATACTCAACTACCAGAATCCGACGGCACTTTTGTGAAAAACTTTCAAGAACATCCCCAAAGCATTCTGTTAACAGATTCAATTACTCCCGTTTTGCAGAGAATCCACGCTGACGGTAACTATTGTATCGGTCAAGATAGCGGCATTTACTGGCGATTAACTGACCCGTTAGAAAAGGGTGCAGAAGCGCCAGACTGGTTTTATGTGCCTAATGTCCCGCCAACTATTGACGGTCAATTGCGCCGTTCTTATGTGATGTGGCAAGAATTTGTAGCACCGTTAATTGTGTTAGAGTTTGTATCGGGGAATGGTGCGGAAGAACGGGACAGAACGCCTTTATTGCGATCTGGTCAACAGGAAACTAAGCCGGGTAAATTCTGGATTTATGAAAATGTCATCCATCCGGCATTTTACGGAATTTATGAAGTAACTAAGGCTAGCGTTGAAGTCTATCACCTGATCGAAGATAGGTATCAATTAGTTGCTGCAAACGATCGCGGTCATTATCCGATCGCACCGTTAGGAGTGGAATTGGGAATTTGGCAAGGAAGGTATCAAAATGTTGAGTTACCTTGGCTGCGCTGGTGGGATAGTCAAGGGAATCTGTTGTTAACCGGGGCTGAAAGAGCCGATCGCGCCGAAGACCAATTAGAGCAATTGCGCGCTCAATTGCGATCGGCTGGAATTGAACCGGAATTGTGAATTGGAGTGCATCTCAATTTGGGAAGGGCGCGGGGGCAAAAAACCCGGTTTCTGCGTGAATATTTGTAGAAATAATCGACAATTTTTGGAAGAAACCGGGTTTTTTTCGTAAGTCCTAAAGAAGTCGGGGATCTAATAATCATCACAGAGGAAACCAAGTGCCACGCATTTTTGACAACATTGAACTGCGGCTGCTACCAGCATTGCGAGACACCATTAAACTCTCCTATCGGGCAGATTTTTGTGTGGGCTATTTCAATCTTCGGGGATGGCGGAGAATTGGCGATTTAATCGAAGCTTATGTGGGAAACCAAGGAGCCTGCTGTCGCCTTTTGGTGGGAATGCAAAGTTTGCCGGCCGATGAATTGAATGCTAGTTTTAGCCTGATTTCCCATCACGGGGGGATTGACAATAATGCCATTATTCGTCTCAAAAAACGGATGGCTGAGGAATTCCGCCACCAGTTGACGATAGGGGCTCCCAGTGATATTGATGAGCAGGGATTACGCAGGTTAAGCTATCAGATTAAAACTGGAAAAGTTGTTGTTAAATTATTCTTAGCTTATCACCTACACGCTAAGCTTTATCTCGTTCACCGTCACGATCCCAACACTCCGATCGTCGGTTTTTTGGGCAGCAGCAATCTGACTTTATCGGGATTGTCAAAACAAGGGGAATTGAATATTGATATTTTAGATTCAGATGCTTGTAATAAGTTGCAAAAATGGTTTGACGATCGCTGGGAAGAATACGGCTGTGTTGATATTTCTAAAGAACTTGCAGAAATTATCGATCGCAGTTGGGCGAGATCCGAACTAATTCCACCTTATCACATCTATCTCAACATAGTCTATCATTTGTCCCGCGAGGCGATCGCAGGTATTGCTGAGTTTCAGATTCCCCGCGATTTTAAGGGTTTATTTAAATTTCAAGAAGAAGCCGTTAAGTTAGCCGCCCGTCACATTACCAGACGGGGAGGCGTGATTATTGGCGACGTTGTAGGGTTGGGTAAAACTTTAGTCGGAACTGCGATCGCCAAAATTTTACAAGAAGACTGTTTCTTTGACACCCTGATTATTTGTCCCAAAAACTTGGTAAAAATGTGGCAAGAGTATGCAGACAAATATCGCCTGCTGGCAAAAGTCTTATCCATCAGTCTGGTACAGCAAGAATTGCCAGAATTGCGCCGCTATCGAGTTGTGTTAATTGATGAAAGTCACAACCTCAGAAACCGCGAAGGCAAGCGATATCGAGCGATTCAAGAATATATTGCAATCAACGAAAGTAAATGTATTTTGCTTTCAGCAACTCCCTACAACAAAACCTATTTAGATTTATCTTCTCAGTTGCGGCTGTTTATTCCTGAAGACCAAAATTTAGGATTGCGGCCCGAAGCTTTGCTCAATCAATTGGGCGGAGGCAGTCAAGGAGAGTTAGAATTTATTAAGCGGCATCAATGTTCCGTGCGCTCTTTGGCTGCTTTTGAAAAAAGCGAACATCCTGATGATTGGCGAGATTTGATGAAGCACTACATGGTGAGGCGCACTCGCTCGTTTATCAAAGAAAATTATGCGGAAACTGACGCAGAGAAGAAGCGCAAATATTTAGAATTTGTAGATCGCACGCGATCGTATTTTCCCGATCGCCTTCCCAAAACCATTAAGTTTTCCTCGGAAACCTCCGCAGCTAACTCCCAGCTTGACTTTGAGGAAATTGTCGAAGTCATCAATGCCCTAAATCTGCCGCGTTACGGGCTGGGAAATTACATCGCCAAAAAACCCAAACAACAGCCGACTGAAGCAGAACAGCGGCAGTTAAATGCCTTATTCCGTGGGGGTCGCCGATTAATGGGATTTTCGCGGACAAACCTGTTTAAACGGCTAGAAAGCAGCGGTAGTGCCTTTATTCAGTCGATCGAGCGCCACATCCTGCGGAATTTTATCTACTTATATGCGATCGACCAAAACTCCGATATTCCGATCGGCACCCAGGATGCAGAATTGTTGGATACCCGCAACAGCGATGAAGATGCTGATTCAGTGGTGGTTAGCAGTTTTGAAAGCGAAGAAATCGAAGATGATGCGGGCGAAAATTTAGATATTGAAGCAGAATTGCTGTTAAGCGAAAAGAGTTTTAAACAGCGGGCAGAAGTAGTTTATCAAGAATATAAAACGCGCTATCAACGCAGGTTTAAATGGCTCAAATCAGACTTTTTTGATACCAAGAAGTTAAGACGGGATTTGCTAGAAGATGCCCGCTGTCTGATAGAAGTCTTGCAAACTTGCGGTAAATGGCATTCTCAACCCGATGAAAAGTTAGCTGCTTTGGTGAAATTGCTCACAGAAACTCACCCCCATGAGAAAGTATTAATTTTTACTCAGTTTGCCGATACAGTCCGCTATATAACTGATAATTTAGCTAAGCTAAATATTGCGGGCGCTGCATCGGTGACAGGTAAATCAAAAGACCCCACAGAACTCACATTTCGGTTTAGTCCGACTAGCAACGGTAAGCGTGACAAAATCTCCCCAGAACGAGAATTGCGAATCTTAATTGCCACCGATATCCTGAGTGAAGGTCACAACTTACAAGACAGTGCGATTATCGTTAATTATGACTTACCTTGGGCAATTATTCGGTTAATTCAGCGGGCGGGAAGAGTGGACAGAATCGGTCAAAAAGCCGATCGCATTTTGTGCTATTCGTTTTTGCCAGACGAAGGAGTCGATCGCATTATCAATCTGCGCGAAAGACTGCGCCGACGCTTGCAAGAAAATGCCGAAGTTGTGGGAACTGATGAAACATTTTTTGAGGATGACTCACCTCAAGTCATTCTCGATATTTACAATGAAAAATCAGGAATTTTAGATGGCGAAGAAGATGCCGAAGTTGACTTAACATCCGAAGCTTTTCAAATTTGGAAAAATGCCACGGACAACAACCCAATTTTGAAAAAAACCATTGAGTCAATGCCAAATGTAGTTTATTCAACTCGCAATCATACTCCCGCACCCTTGCAACCAGAAGGAGTTTTATTGTACATGAAAACCGCCGAGGGAAATGATTCATTAATTTGGGTCGATCGCGATGGCAATAGCGTTAGTCAATCGCAACTCGGCATCCTCAGAATTGCAGCCTGCGAGGAAGCGACACCAGCAATTCCCAGAGACAAACAGCATCACGAATTAGTCACAAAAGGTGCAGAGTTGATAGCAGAAGAAGAGTTAACTGCGGGCGGACAATTGGGCAGGCCTTCCGGGGCCCGGTTCCGAACATACGAACGTTTGAAGAGTTACTTTAAGGAAATGAATGGTACAATATTTGCATCCGATGAATTGTCAAAAGCAATCGATGAAATTTACCGCTATCCCCTGCGCCAGTCGGCAATTGACACGTTAAATCGGCAGTTAAAAAGCGGGATTGGCGATCGACAATTAGCTGAATTAGTCGTGGGTTTGCGGATGGATGACCGTTTGTGTATAGTCAATGAAGACGAAGACAAACGGGAACCGATGATTATTTGTTCTTTAGGCTTGTTTCAGGAGAAAGCTGTCAGTCCGCCATTCCTCTCACCATCCAGCTAGTCCGCCAGGGAATGAATTCCCTGTCTAATAGCGAAAGTCGTCTAAAGACGACTCATGAATTGAAAATTTTTCTTCTCAGTCCTCTTAAGAGGACTTTCGCTTTGAGACAGGGGTTTCAACCCCTGTCGGACTGCGGGTTTAGCCTTAAGTTGACACCAATGAAGACGAAGACAAACGGGAACCGATGATTATTTGTTCTTTAGGCTTGTTTCAGGAGAAAGCTGTCAGTCCGCCATTCCTCTCACCATCCAGCTAGTCCGCCAGGGAATGAATTCCCTGTCTAATAGCGAAAGTCGTCTAAAGACGACTGATGAATTGAAAAATTTTCTTCTCAGTCCTCTTAAGAGGACTTTCGCTTTGAGACAGGGGTTTCAACCCCTGTCGGACTGTCGGACTGTCGGACTGTCGGACTGTCGGACTGTCGGACTATCTGACTCTCGGTTTAACGTTAAGTTGACACGCCTTGGGCACGATGCCGTGTCCCTACTAGAGTTCTCCCTTATTCCTTCATATATAACCATGCCACAAACACTTAAAGAATCCCGCGAACTTCTCCAAGACTTTGAATTCAACAAATTATTCGTCCAAAAACTCGGTTGGGATAATCCATCTTCCCACAAAACCGTATCTTTAGAAATAGAAGGCGAGACTTATTCCCGAAAAGCCATCGCCCAACTTAACGGAGTAGTTGTATATGAAATTATCGCCGATAGCGGAAATATCCCCAACAGCGCCCAAAGACTGACGATTTATCGCGAAATCGTCCAAATTTCCGCCGAAAATCTGTTGATTTTTATTGACAAAAATCGCACCAAATGTCTCTGGTATTGGGTAAAGCGCGAAGGTACAAAGCTTTATCCCCGCGATCATGTATACGTGAAACGGGAACCTTGCGATTTGCTACTGAGTAAAGTCACAGCTTTAAAGGTTGATTTAGAAGAATTAGAAACGCTTTCGGTGATTGATGTCGCCCAAAGATTGCAGGCTGGCTTGGATGTCGAACGAGTAACTAAAAAGTTTTTTGAAGAGTTTAAACAGCAACACGTTGAATTTTTAAGTGTGATTCGCGGCATTGACAAAGAAACAGATAGGCGCTGGTATACTTCGGTTTTACTCAACCGTTTGATGTTTGTTTATTTTTTGCAGCGCAAAGGATTTATCGACAGCGGCAAAATGCTGTATTTGCAAGAAAAGTTAGCCGAAAGCAAGCAGCGGGGAACGGATTTATTTTACTCAGAATTCTTGAAAACACTGTTTTTTGAGGGATTTGCTAAACCTCTCGATTTGCGGGAGGAAGGCGTTAAAGAATTAATCGGCGATGTTAAATATTTGAATGGGGGACTGTTTCTCGAACATCCCATCGAACAAAATTATCCGAATATCGCCATACCCGATGCTGCTTTTGAGAAAATATTTAATTTATTTGCAGCCTATTCTTGGAATCTTGACGATACAGTGGGCGGGAAGGAAAACGAAATTAATCCGGCGGTTTTGGGATACATCTTTGAGAAATACATTAACCAAAAAGCCTTTGGTGCTTATTATACCAGGCCGGAGATTACTGAATATTTGTGCGATCGCACAATCAACAAACTAATTCTCGATAGAGTTAATAATCTCTCTTCCTCCAACTCTTTCTCCCCCCTTACTAAGGGGGGCCGGGGGGGATCTCTTCATCAACAAGACAACGCATCCAACTCTTTCTCCCCCCTTAGCAAGGGGGGCCGGGGGGGTTCTTCTCCCCACTTTGAAACAATCACCGAACTCCTCACCAATCTCGACGCCAATCTCTGCCGCAGCCTGCTAATAGAAATCCTCCCAAACCTAACATTATTAGACCCAGCCTGCGGTTCCGGCGCGTTTTTAGTTGCAGCGATGAAAACCCTGATTTACATCTATTCAACAGTCATAGGTACAAGCAAGTTTTTAAACGATCGTTACCTCAATGACTACTTAAAAGACATCGAAAAAGAGCATTCATCACTTAACTACTATATCAAGAAACGGATTATTAGCGACAACCTCTACGGCGTGGATATCATGCCGGAAGCAGTGGAAATTGCCAAATTGCGACTGTTTTTAGCCTTAGTTTCGGCGGCGCAGAATGTCAACGACTTGGAACCGTTGCCGAATATTGATTTTAACATCATGGCGGGCAATTCCTTAATTGGATTACTTCGGGTGGATGACGCAGAATATGAAGGAAGTGGAACTCAGTTAAATTTGTTTCACAAGACATACAGACAAGTATTGGAGGAGAAAAACCGTCTGATTTCTATTTACCGTCATGCGACTACCTATAGCCAAAACTTGCAGAGTTTACGAGATGAAATTGCCGAAAAGAAAGCGCCGGCTATCGAAAATATTAATAAGATTTTGTTGGAAGATTTCAAGCAGTTAAAAATTAAGTTTGAACAAGCACAGATTAGCGGTAAGCCGATTAAGCGTCCCCTGACTCTCGCTGATATTGAAGCTTTGAAGCCTTTTCACTGGGGCTATGAGTTTGATGAGATTTTGCATCAACGGGGCGGTTTTGATGCGATTATTACTAATCCGCCTTGGGAAATTTTTAAGCCAGATGCTAAGGAGTTTTTTGCTAGTTATAGCAATTTGGTGACGAAAAAGAAGATGGATATTAAGAGTTTCGAGAAAGAGCAAAAGAAACTCCTGCAAGATATTGATGTTTCTAATGCTTGGTTGGAATATCAGAGCAATTTTCCTCATATCAGTGCTTATTATCGTTCAGCGGAACAGTACAAAAATCAGATTTCGATTGTCAATGGTAAAAAAGCAGGTACGGATATTAACCTCTATAAACTTTTTGTAGAGCAATGTTTGAATCTCTTACGCAGCGGTGGCGAGTGCGGGATTGTGATTCCTAGCGGAATTTACACTGACTTGGGTACTAAGCAACTGCGGGAGATGTTATTTAGTCAAACCAAAGTCACGGGGTTATTTTGTTTAGAAAATCGGAAAACAATTTTTGAAGGAGTTCATAAGAGTTTCAAAATAGTTGTTCTTACTTTTGAGAAGGATGGGATAACAACTGAGTTTCCGTCAGCTTTTATGCGTGTTGATGTGGATGAGCTGCAAAGGTTTCCTAGTGCTGATAGCTTGCAAATTAGTATTCAATTAGTGCGGAAGTTATCTCCTGACTCTCTGTCGGTGATGGAGTTTAAAAATGAGGGGGATATTCGGATTGCTGAGAAAATGCTGCAATTCCCTTTACTGGGCGAACAGATTGAGGGGAAATGGAATCTGCGGTTAACTCGTGAATTTGACATGACTAATGACAGTCATTTATTCAAGCAAGAACCAGGGAAAGGGAGACTGCCACTTTATGAAGGTAAGATGATTCATCAGTTTACTCATCTCTACGCTGAACCGAGGTATTGGGTGGATGAAGCGGAAGCGAGAAAAGCTTTATTGGGAAGGAATGGCGTAGATAATAGTCAACAATTGGATTATCAGTGTTACCGTTTGGGATTGAGAGCCATAGCTCGTAATACTGACAGTAGAACAATTATTGTAAGTGCTATTCCCCAAAAAGTAGTTTGTGGAAATTCAATGTTAGTTTCATCAGGGATGGATAAAATATCAAATAATGAAACTATTTTATGTCAAGCGCTACTTAATTCTTTGGTGCTAGATTTTTACATTCGCCAAATGGTTTCTGCCAATATCAATATGTTTTATATTTACCAGACACCTGTACCGCGATTAACATCAGGTGACAAATACTTCACCGACATCGTACAGCGCGCCGCCAAACTAATCTGCACCGCCCCAGAATTTGACGAATTAGCCCAAGAAGTCGGCTTAAACTCGCACCGAGAAGGCGTTACCGATGAAACAGAACGCGCTCAATTGCGAGCCGAATTAGACGGCATCATCGCCCACCTTTACGGATTAACGGAAGCCGAATTTGCGTATATTTTGACTACTTTTCCGATTGTCCCCGAAGCCGTGAAACAAGCAGCATTAGCGGCCTATCGCACCTTTGCGGCATCACCCGGAGATCCCCCCTAACCCCCCTTAATAAGGTGGGGACAGGAAGTAGATCCCACGTTTGCAGGGGAAAGTAGAGGAGACTGCAGTGCCGTTTCCCTACAAATAATAGGGGGGGTAGTTACATATTTCGTGCATGAAAATTGAGGATTTTGCGGTAGGGAAAGAGCACGGTGCGGTGTCCTCTTTTCCTCCGCCAGTCTTCTCGCTTACCCGGCAGTCCGCCAGGGAATGAATTCCACGGGGCTTATAGCGAAAGTCCTCTGAAAGAGGACTGAAGAACTCATTAGTCCTCTTTCAGAGGACTTTTGCTTTGAGGCAGGGGTTTCAACCCTTGCCGGACTGTCGGGTAGGCGGGAGGACTGTCGGACTGTCGGTTTAACGTGTTGGTTGACACCTATGGGCACGGTGCGGTGTCCTCTTTTCCTCCGCCAGTCTTCTCGCTTACCCGGCAGTCCGCCAGGGAATGAATTCCACGGGGCTTATAGCGAAAGTCCTC
>NZ_JAUBVD010000033.1:1323-73021 GCF_036705675.1 Microcoleus sp. AT8-A3 | reverse complement strand
TTAAGAATTGTTTTATAAAAAACAAATCATGCACAAATATGATTTTCTGTCAACTTAATTTAGATGCGTTTACCCTGCTTAGCTTCCCGATAAAAGCGAGTTTCCTCAAGCGTAATCCCTAACATCGCCTCTGCCTCCCTTCGGTTCAAATTTGTAAACTTTTGACATCCTCCCACCACTAATTTGGAGTACCGAATATAGTGGGGGATTCCCAAGAATTCTTGGTTCGCAGTTCATCGAGCCAACTTAGAGCAAGAACGTCTCCGTTCTTAAGCCAGAGGTTAGTTTCTCCCTGCGCTTTTGAGCTTTTGGCTCCAGATTCCGTATGCCCTACGGTACTGTTTAAATATTCAGCTAACAGCTTGAATCCTTTTGCCAAAATGTTTTTTGCGGCATTGTGGTCGCGATCTAAAACCGTGCCACACTGGTTACATCGATGCGTCCTGGTGCTAAGAGTTTTCTTCACTTTCGATCCACAGCACGAACAATCAACAGTCGTGTTTCGAGGTGGAACAGCGATAACAATGACACCGTGAACCAGGGCCAAATATTGAAGCCATTGAGTGAATTGATACCATGATGCGTCGCTAATAGACTTAGCTAAGTGGTGATTTTTCACCATGTTTCGTATCTTCAAGTATTCGTAGACAATTAGGTCGTTAGATCTAACTAGCGCCAGAGCATCTTTACGAGCCTTGTCTTCACGCTGTCTACTTACCTTGAGATGTTGTTTGGCTAAAGCCCTGCGAGCTTTATGGTATCTATTAGACTGCTTTTTGCCCCTGATATGCTTCTTAGAAACCCGGCGTTGCAGCATCTTGAGGCGACGTTCGGACTTTCTCAGATATCGAGGGTTATCGACAGTATTTCCATCAGAATCGGTGTAGAACTCTTTAAGCCCTAAGTCGATTCCCGTCATTTTTCCTTGAAACTCATGCTCCTCTCTTCTATCCCAGTTCACTAAGAACTGAGCGTAGTAGCCATCAGCAAGTCTGATAACTCGAACCCTAGAGATTTGTTTTTCTGAATACCCGACCAAATCCCTAGAGCTCCATAAGTTCATCGTTCCTACTTCAAAACCATCGGTGAAGGTTATCTGTCTTCTATCAGCAGATAATTTCCATCCACTGTTTTTGTACTCAATGGAACGGCTGAACTTCTTGTATTTGGGGTAGCCTTTTTTACCAGGCTTACCCAATCTACAGTTTTCATAAAAACGCCCAATAGCAGACCACGCTCTATCTGCGTGAGCCTGTCTAGCTTGAGAGTTAAGCTTCTTCGTCCAAGGGGTTTCCTTGTTTTTAGCTAGTACCGAGCAAAGCTTTTGGAGGTCATTCCTAGTGACTCCTTTGTTATCTTCCCAATATCGCAGACAAGTGTTGCGGATGAATTGTCCGGTGCGGATTGCTTCATCCAACTTACTGTACTGTGATTGAGTTCCTTTTAACTTTGCTTCTATTACTAACATGGTAGAATGATACCACATTTTACCCAACACAAACACGGGTATAATTATAATGATTCGCTATCGCTCAATCGTTAGCTGGTCGGCATTCATCTCGCCGCTAAACCATCGGGGGGACTCGCGGATCTCGATAAATCCCCCTCGGTTATAGCGGGAGCCTTCTGCGGACATTAAGGTAAAATATTGAATCTCGACGCATTAACCCAACATCTCCTCTAACCTATGCAACTGCTCGAACCCTCAGTCCATTTTAGATTTTAGATTTTAGATTTTAGATTTGACTCGCCTTGATAAATCTGGGAGGTTGAGCTTTAGTCTAAAATTTGGGGAATATCCACAACGATTGTCGGGGGCTTCCGTTTTTTGCTGGTTGCAAAAACAGCAAATGGGTAATTCAGCTCAATCAATTCTAAAGGATTCCAGATCGCCCCAGATCAAAAAACATCCTATATTTTCAGTCCTAGACGCACTCCCGACCAAGAAACGGGGTTTTTTACTTAATCTTCGAGTACGAACGAAGGATTTTCCTAAAAAAACCCGGTTTCCGGCCCCCTCTGCGTAAGTCCTAATTTTGTTAATCGGCGATCGAATTTCGCCCATCAGCATTCCGTGTTTCCTTCCTTGGAACTCGTCCAACCTCAAGCCCTCAGCCAGAATCAACAAGCGTGACTTGACGGGGTGACACTCGTCTGGTGGGTCAATAGTAGCTTGTTTGATGCGTCCGCGCGATCGCCCGCCCGTACCTCAACAACCGCCAATCACTCATAATTGCCACAAAAATTCAAAATCCTAAACCCAAAACTGCCCAACCCCAGTACGATCGATCTAGTTAGCAAAAATAAGTAAAAACACTACCGGAGTAATTTTTATGGATCTGGTCGTACTCCAGAACTGGCTGGACAACATCTCCTTTGCCGTTTTGTTCTCCACAATGCTCATTTACTGGGTTGGCGCAGCATTCCCCGGCATTCCCTACCTGGGGGCCCTAGGAACCGCAGGAATGGGCGTCGCCAACCTATCCATCGCCGCTTTACTCGGTTCTCGATGGATAGAAGCAGGCTACTTCCCCTTAAGCAATCTCTACGAATCCCTATTTTTTCTAGTTTGGGGAATCACCGCCATCCACCTAGTCGCGGAAAACATGAGTCGTTCCCGCTTAGTAGGAGTAGCCACATCCCCCGTAGCAATGGCAATATCCGCCTTTGCAGCCCTGACTCTGCCCGCAACCATGCAATCTGCAGAGCCCCTAGTACCCGCCCTCAAATCAAACTGGCTGATGATGCACGTTAGCGTCATGATGCTCAGTTACTCAACTTTAATGGTAGGAGCCCTGCTGGCGATCGCCTTTTTAATCGTCACCCGCGGCCAAAAAATCGAACTCACCGGTAGTTCCTTCGGCACCAACAGCAACCGCAACGGCAACTACCGCCTCCAACGCCCTCAAAACCCCGAACCTCAAAATGCAGAAACCAGCGCCGACAGCGCATTAGTTTTCAGCGAACCCTCTTTCAACTCCAACAATAACGGTTTGGGCACCACCGCAGTCCTTGAATTAGCCACCGTTCAAACCACATCAACCGCCCCAACTCAAACCGCAGAACTTCTCTCGCCCCAGCGCTTGAATCTAGCAGAAACTCTTGATAACATTAGCTATCGCATCATCGGTTTAGGATTCCCTTTACTAACTGTTGGCATTATTGCCGGTGCGGTTTGGGCTAACGAAGCTTGGGGCTCATACTGGAGTTGGGACCCGAAAGAAACTTGGGCGCTAATTACTTGGTTGGTATTTGCTGCCTACCTGCACGCCCGCATTACTCGCGGCTGGCAGGGAAGACGCCCAGCAATTTTAGCAGCCACAGGTTTTGTGGTAGTTTGGATTTGCTATCTAGGCGTTAATCTGTTAGGCAAAGGTTTACATTCCTACGGTTGGTTTTTCTAATTCCTAATCCACCAATGGGCCACAGAAGAACAGGATAAGTCAAAGAATCGGGATTAATATCATCTCCGGTTGTAGGGTGGGCAATTCCCACCTTACTTAACCAGCGAGATTCTAATAATTAACTCCCTCTTCCTTCTTATAACTTCGGTCTTCCTCACATCCGTTACATAATCCGTTGCCGAACTTCCTTCATTAAAATAAGGACAATTAATATGGACGAATCGCCAATATTTCCCCAAGAAGACGATGTTGTGTCTGCCCCTACCAGCGCTTTGATGTATCAATGTACATTCAAAGTCAGCGAATTTATGGCAATCATGCAGTCAAAATTGGTAGACGAAAAATTATTCTCAGACGGCCTGGATTGCGAGCTATTAAGTGCTGGAAAAAACTGGACTAAAGGAAAACTTAGAATGCGTCTGGAGTTCATTCCGCTTGAACCAGAAATCAAAGAACAAAAAGCCCTTCCTGCCGCTGCCGAAAGCTCAGACACCCTGCAAAACTCTGCGGTAGATAGCTCAACTCAAACCGATATAGATGAGCCATTAAATCAATGTGACTCAACAGAAATAAGTAATCATTTTCCTATTTCTAGGTATCCAGACCGCGACCCCCAAAGTATAGGAATGTGGAGCTAGGAAGGCAAAGATTGAGAGATTGGGAGAGGGGGATGGTTCCCCTTCTTTGCTGAAAATCCATCCGTTAAATCCCGGACAATGCTCGTTTTCTAAGGAATGAGAATTAAATAACTTCCACAAGTTTGTGGGATGGGCGTCCCACAATAACAATTAAAATTGTAAGTTATTTAATTCGCGATCCTAACTTCCTGATTTTTGCTTAATAAAAAACTGCTCTCATGGCTGAATCTTCCAATTGGACGCACCTCCACGCTCAAGTGCACAAGACGCTGCTGTACCGACAAATATTGCCATCAAATCAGCGATTGCTAGTAGCAGTATCGGGCGGACAAGATTCTCTGTGTTTAATTAAATTACTGCTAGATTTGCAGCCAAAATGGGGGTGGAATCTAGCGATTGTTCACTGCGATCACCGTTGGCGTTCTGACTCGGAAGCCTCGGCTAATCATGTAGAACAATTAGCTAAAAACTGGGGAATATCCTACTATTTGGAAACAGCCTGGGACATCCCGAAAACAGAAGCAGCGGCCAGACAGTGGCGATATCAAGCTTTAACCGAAATTGCGATCGCCCACAACTACCCCTACATTGTTACAGGCCATACAGCTAGCGATCGCGCCGAAACACTCCTCTACAACCTGATTCGCGGCAGTGGCGCCGACGGACTTTCTGCCCTCACCTGGAAACGGCCCCTCGCCGATTTTGGATTGCCGATTTTAGATTTTAGATTGGCGAATTCCGGCGAAAATCCCAACTCCCAAATATCGGCCGATTTTAGATTGGAAAATCAGGATGAAAATTCCCAATCGAAAATCCCAAATCTAAAATCTAAAATCTATTTAGTTCGTCCCTTGCTTGAAATAACTCGATCGCAAACAGGTCAATTTTGTCAAGAGCAAAAACTACCAATTTGGGAAGATTCCACAAATCAAGACTTGCAATATACTCGCAACCGGATTCGATCGGAATTATTGCCTTATTTGGAAACTCATTTCAACCCAAAAGCCCAACAAGCCCTAGCCCAAACAGCCGAACTTCTCCGCGCCGACGTAGAATATCTCGAACTTGCAGCCAGCGACTTGCTACAGCGAGCAATGTCTCCAATTGCAGACAATATGCAGGTGAATTTTCAACTTCCCGTCAAGTTAAATCGCCCGATTTTGCGCGAAGCACCCCTTGCCTTGCAGCGACGGGCAATGCGGCAACTACTGCAACAAATATTGCCCTCGGCGCCCAGTTTTGAAAGCGTAGAAAAACTAACGAGCTTAATAGTAGCCCCCAACCGATCGCAAACCGATCCATTTCCTGGAGGAGCGATCGGTCGAGTCGAACACCCTTCGATAATTTTACATATTAAATTTTAAGCTGAGAGCAAACTCGAAAGGACTTGCCGCAACTCAGAAACTACCCGATTTTGCTCGTCTCCCGTCTCCTGCACCCGATCGAGTTCCCCCGCCACCGCTTCGAGCTTTTGGCGTAGCGCATTCAAATTGTCCTGCACCGGCTGCAACATTTCTTGATAAACATTCACCCTGCCCCAGAGTTGCGCCACTGCACCTTTCTGGTTGAACAAATTCTGCTCTAACTGCTTGAGTTCGTAGCGTTTCGCCTCACTTTCCCCATTTTGGCGGTTGACATTTGCCTCTATTTGGGATATTGCTTCCTGCACTTGCTGAATTTCGTTTTCCAGTCTTTGCAATTCTTGGCTTTGCTGCTGTCGCTGAGTATTGAGCTGTGCGACAATCGGCCCCAAATCAATATCTCCTCGCTCTTGTTTGGAAGCATTAGCAGTACCCAGCCGCCGCCACAGCACCGCCTGATGCTGCTTTAAAACATCTTCTCGTTCCTGCAACCGGAGGCGCTGTCCCACCAGAGTTTCGTTTAACATCTGATAACTTTCGAGCTCATCTGCCATTTCATTTTCCAAAGCCATGCGATCGTACTCGGAAGCAGCTTGAATTTTCTCTTGCAGCTCCTCGATTGTCTCCCGCTGCAGAGTCAACTCCTCCTCTTGATCGTTAACAAACCGGAACACCTTTTCCAAATCCTGTTGCAGGTGTTGCACCAGCCCTTGTAACTCATCAACAGGCATCTTCTCCAAAGCTGACACATCTACTTTCTGCTCCGTACCCGCAGCACCCGAAGCAGATGCGAGCCTGGAAACTTGCTGGTAAAGCTCCTCAACAGCCCGCACCTGCAAAGACACCGACTGAGCCTGAGCCTGCTTAGCGCTGAGGGTACTTTGCTGTCCTTTAAGCTCCGCCCGAGCCCCGGCCAAAGTATCTTGAGATTGGTACCACTCTTGCCAGCGGTTTTGGAGGCTCTGATTTTGTCGATCGACCTCTTCTTGTTGCTGTTGAGCTATGCTCTGTTTTTGCTCCAACTGCTGCCAGTGCTGATCCAGAATTGCCTGTTGAGCGCCCACGGCACCAAGAGACTGATTCATTTGTTCCCGCACCCCTTGGGCCGAAGCAATTGCCCCTCCCAGCTTCTGCATCAACTCCTGAATCCTCTGGGTCTGCTGCTCATCAACCACTGCCCCCTGCGGAACCTCAGACTGCTGCTGGGCCACCCGTTGCTGCTCGCCCCGCAACTGTTCCCAAGCCGTCTCAATTTCCACGCGACTGCGATCGACTTCTTCTCGCAGTCGGTTAGCTTCATCTCGAGTATTTTCAATTTCCGAGCGCTGAGCCTCCAGCCGCTCCAACTCCTCTTCCATTTGAGCCAACTGCTCTTCGCGGGCTTGCATTTCCATTTCCCGGCGATTGAGTTCCTGACTCGAAAACGTCAGAGAAGCCTTCCACTGTTCAATTTCCTCTTCCTTATCCTTAAACTTGTCCTGCAATCGCGAGAAATTTTGCAGAATGCTCACCAACTGGCGGGCCGCCTCCTGAATCCGCTGCACTTGCTTGCTAGCGCTCAACTCAACCAGCACCAGCGTGCCGTCGTTAAACTTATTAGCTTCCTCAACTGGGATCGCGTCATCACCTGGTACGGCGCTCCAGTTATGTTCGCCCCGCTGACAAGCTAGCAGTTTCAGTTCAGCCTTACCGCCACCGAGACCAAAGCCGCTTCTCTGTTTTTGTACTTCCGCTAGATACAGCACACTAATAGTCCTCTGCTTCGTAAAACCTATCCCAACTTACTTTAAGTTACTTAAAGGCCTAAAAGATAAGTGGTGTTTACTTCCTACGCTGTTGGGTAGACGGCTAATTCCAACATAAGTAGGCTATCCCCCTTAAGCCAAAGGTTCTTGACTAAAGATAACACTGCCTGTGATTTTTAGTCAACTTACCTAAAGTAAACAAGTGTAGGCAAGTAAGGATCGCTTTTTGCCAATTAAGTCTTACTTCTTGGTATTGTTTGCCCAATCGGGGGATAGCATTTTTTCTAACTTTTCTTCAGCACTAACGCATAGCACGTTCTCACGGGAGAACTTCCAGAAATTACGGGCGTCACCAGTTGTCTGGAGGAATGAGACAGCAGTACCAATGCCACTTGATTAAAGACTAGCTCTCACTGCGAAGACTGCCATAGGCTAAAGCTGAAAAAGGTCAGTCCGTCAAAAACTTTCTATTGATTGTACCAGGCTTTAGTTGCGGCTCGATCGTCAGAAAAGCCATCGCTACCCCCAAGCGGACGCCATCCTTCGGCGGACTAGGGATTTGAACCGCGCTGCCTTAGAATAGGGTAATGACGCGAGCCGATGACGCTCGCGGGGGGCGAGCAAAAAGGTCGATCGGCACTGAGGGTGAGAAACTGTAACCAAAATCCTACTCACATCTACTCATTCCTTCTGAAATGAGTAGGGATTGAAGCAGTATATAGCGTGATTCAAAGCGATAGAGAGGTAAAAATGCTGTTAGGCTTCAAAACCGAATTGAAACTGAATAATCAACTTACTCGCACATTGTTAGCCCAGCATTGTGGAGTAGCGCGTCATGCGTTGAATTGGGGATTGTGGTTGACCCCAAATATACTTCACCACAATAAAACCAACGAGAGTGAAAAGCTCAAACTTCCCACAGCTACTGACTTGCACAAACTCTTAGTAGCTATAGTGAAATCAAAAAATCCTTGGTACTATAGCAATCCTCGCATCATTTGTAAAAATATGTAGGGGTAGTGCTACCCCTACTCCCCCTGCCTACCCCAGCCAAGTTGGGGCAACCGGGCGTGGGGAGAGCCCCTACAAGAATTACACGAATCATTTAGGATTGCTATATGAATGCAGCAAGTCTACACCGCAGCAAGCATGAATGGCATTGCGCGAAGCAGGGAAACGGTGTTTTAACAAAACTCGGGGAGTGCCGATATTTAAGAATCAAGGGCGGCGTGACTCTTTCACGTTAAAAAGCGCAGTTAAAATCTTGGGTGACAATAAAATTCAATTTCCTGTTATTGGCATTTTGAAAACTTATGAAAGATTGCCACAAGTATTAACCAAGTCTTGCACGATATCCCGTCAACCCGACAGGTGGTTTATCAGTTGGCGGTTTGACGCCCAACAGCAGGAATCAGGCAATACAAGCATTTTCAGAGTTGACCTCGGCATTAAAGCATTAGCTACTCTCTCAACAGGTGAAGTAATTGCTGGGGCAAAATCCTACCCAAAATATGCAGCCAAAAGGTCAAGAAGGCAAGGGCTAAACCGCCCTAAAATGATCGGTTCAAGCAACGGTCAAAAAGCGCAAGTCAAGATAGCGAGACTGCATAAAAAAATAGCTAACACACGTAAAAATACGTTACATAACTTGACGACATTACTTGCCCAAAATCACGGTTTAATGGTCATAGAGGATTTGAATGTAAGCGGAATGATGGCTAATCATAAGTTGGCTGCGTCTGTTGCCGCTCTGGGATTCTTTGAGTTTCGCCGCCCGTTAACCTACAAATGCGAGTTGTACGGTTCAAAGTTGGTAATTGCTGACCGTTGGTTCCCGTCCAGTAAAACCTGTTCTAACTGTGGAACAAAAAAAGAAACACTTTCCTTGAGCGAGAGAGTGTTTGAATGCTCCTATTGCGGATTGGTGATTGACCGTGACTTAAACGCGGCAATTAATTTGTCAAAAACCGTCAGTTAGGCGGGGATCGTGCCTGTGGACTGGTGAGTTTCGACACCGCCAGGATGAAACAGGAAGTAAGCTTTACAATACTACTGAGTAGACTTGTCTAGTCATGAGTAGATGTGAGTAGGTCTTATGTAACGGAATACAAGGTGAAACTCTACACTTAGAGAATGCCGCGAGTTGCGCGGTTTCAGCTTGTGGACTGGTAGCGCGGCCGAGACCCGGCAGCAAGTATCGCCCTTTCGTCAATTCCCAATTGTGAGATCGGCATCAGCGCGTAAATTATTGACGGAAACTAAAGTCAATGTTTTCGCCAGCACACAGTCTTTCCGATCTCAGACGCCAACGGTTTTAAGGAGGACATTTTAGCTGCATGCAGGGAAATTTGAGTGAAATAGACATCCGCAGCATCCTGCAATTGATTGAGTTAGGCCAGCGAACCGGAGAACTGTTCGTAGAGGCCTACACCTCCACCGGCAGCGGCACGGGTACTCAACCTACCTCGCGCTCCCTTGCAGGACAATCCTGGTATGTCTTCTGCTTCAACGGTCAGATTATTTACGCTACCCAGAGTGCGGGCAGTTTGTTTCGCTTGCGCGACTACCTGCGCCGCTACAAAGCAGATACCGCCCTCGACAAAATCCAAGTTCCCTATATGGCATCTACCAATGCCCCAGAATACGGCTACCTCTGGGCCCTGCTAGAAAACCACATCCTCACCCCAGCTCAAGGCCGCAACATCATCCAGAGCATGATCCACGAAACCCTATTTGACTTGCTCAGTCTCCACCAGGGTTCCTTCACTTTTGAAATGGGCCCAGCTTTGGCTCCTCAACTGACCAGCTTAGAAATTAGTTCGCTCCTGGCCAAGATTGTCAAACAGGTGCAGCAGTGGAAGCAGTTTCACCCTCACATTCAGTCGCCCAACCAATGCCCGGTGATTTCAGATCCCTCCGAGCTGCGAGTCGCGCTGCCTGTCAACACCTTTAATACTCTCAGACGCTGGGCCGACGGGCACACTTCGATCCGCCAAATGGCGCGCTACCTCAACCGAGACGTGCTCACTGTCGCTAAGGCGATTTACCCCTTTGTGCAGCAGGGATTGGTGCAAGTATTTTACGAACCCTCTGTAGCCCCCACCAACAACAAAAAAGAATGGTCGTCCCCAGAAACCAAAGTTCCCAGAGTTGTCTGTATTGACGACGACAATACTATTCGCAAAACAGTCGAGTCAATTTTAAATGAACACGGTTACGAAGCTACTACGATCGGCAATCCCCTCCAAGCCCTGAGTTTGGTGTTTCCACTCAAACCCGATTTAATTCTGTGTGACATCGCCATGCCGGAACTCGACGGCTACGAAATTTGCGCTATGCTGCGTAGTTCTAGCGCTTTCCGGCAGACGCCGATCGTGATGTTGACGGGCATCGACGGATTTATCGATCGCGTTAAAGCCCGCATGGCCGGAGCTACAGACTTTTACACTAAACCTTTTGGTGAAAGCGAGTTATTGATGCTGGTAGAAAAATATGTGGGCCCAGGCTACCCTCGGGTCAATCTCTCGGAAAGATTATTAGACCGATCGCTAGAAGACCAATTAGAAGAAAAATAAGTTTCGCCCCCATGGCATGATGGGAGCTTTTTTGTACCTGCGGTTAGATCGAGTCTCGGCCACCACAAAGAGAAAGCTGGACGTACTATTGGCGATCGCACCATAAACTAGAATGTATAAATCCGCGCGCTGGCATAAGGGCGTCGGTAAAACTCTGTTCAATTTCTAGACCCAAGTGGGTCTAACACGCTCAAAGTGCAAATATAATATACTTGTTCTCCACTTGCAGCCGCTCCGAAAAACTGATGTACAGAGCTACTTATTGCTAGGTATTTCTGTACAAAGCCAGAGAGTCCAATTCTCAGTCTTAACTGACTCCGTTCATGATTGTCGGGACATCAGCCATGTCAACAACTCCTCGCTAATCCCAGTATCGGTTTAGCATTCATCGCAGAAATTACCCAGAGTTTTACCAATTGAGACGGCGGTGGGATTACAAAGTGAAGCTTTAGGGGTTTCAAATTAATTGTTCGTACTCTATTTGAGCTAATTTGTAAGCATTGGTCGCGCGCATTTATTGAGGGCAGTCAATTATTGACGGAGAAAATTTATTGCCAAGGATCTCCGGCAGTAGCGCCATTCACCCCTTGGCTGTGTCAAGCTTGGCTGTGTCAAGTTTCGACCATCGAAGTTTCGATCGGCTTCTTCTTGGCGGGAAACCTCAACAATTTTGCTAGAAATGCAGGTGTCAGAATTATGATTAGCGGTAGCCCAGACTTTATATTACCAGGACTAGGCGTAGATCCGGCTCCGGAATTCCAAGAACTAGAAACTCCCGAAGGAGAGCTGCACCTGCGGTTCTACGTTCCTTCGGGGAACGAGTTCGCTCTGCCAGCGACAGGGATTAGAGAGGTACTATCCCCGTCCCCAGACCGCATGACACCGATCCCCAACGTTTCCTCTTTGCTTTTAGGTACGCTAAATATGAGAGGACGAGTGATTTGGGTGGCAGACCTCGGCCAATTTCTGGGAGACCAAACACCTCTGAACACAGATAGACCCGAAATCCCGATCGTGGCTGTGGAAGACCAAGACACGATTTTGGGGCTGGCAGTCGATCGAATTGTGGGGATGGACTGGCTCGACGTAGAGCAACTGCACTCTCAGAACAATGCACCAGACGGCATGATTCCATTTCTGAGGGGAGAATGGATGTTAGGTGCACCAGCTCAGAAAGTGCTCCGACTGCTAGATCAAGTGAAAATTCTGCGCTCGGCGCGGTGGGCAGCGTGAAATCGATTTTAGATTTGCGATTTGCGATTTTCGATTGAGGTCTAATCATAAACAGTCACACGACGTGAGGCGCGCATCTAAACATTCAATTCAAGATAAAAATCAAAAATCTCAAATCTAAAATCTAAAATCCAAAGAGGGCGGCAAATGGCAACAAGTACCAACTTTCAGCAGGACTACCAACGGGCAGAAGCGGCCTACATGGATGGCAATTATTCAGAAGCCGCAGCCCTAGTTTATCAATTAGTAGAAGATTTTCCCGAAGACCCCAGCGCTCGCCTGCTGTGCGGACACATTTACTGCTACGGACTGCAACAGTATGAGGTGGCGCGGGAACAGTACACGGTTGTGCTAGGTCTGAGTGATGACCAGAGTTTGGTAGAACACGCTCACAGCGGAATTACCTACACAGACCAATTTTTATCTGGAGAACTAGAAACGGAAAATTTCGAGGCTTTGTCTGCTGAAACTGAATTAGAATTCTATCCAGACTTATCTCTTGATGAAGGGTTAGAAGACCCGGATTTGGGACTTTTCCAAGGAAATTCCCCATCCCTTTCCTATAGAAGTCAATCCCCAGACGACATGGAAAACGAGGACTTGGCCGACTTAGGCATGAGTGGCTTGGGATGGGAACCAGAAGACGACGATGGCGCAGGCTCAGTCCCAGATTTAGCCTCACATTCTAACCCCTTTGGTGGCGACAGCGGCGGAATGGCAGCTTATGCTGAGAACTCCGGCTCGCTAGACGGCATAGACGAGTTTGCCGACTCGGACTTTGGAGACCCTTTTGCCTTAGATGATGGAGGGTTTGATGGTGCTGACTTGTCTAGCAGCAAAGTTTCTGGTTCAAGCGCACCTTACTCAGGAGATTCGTTTTCCGAAGCTCCGACTCAGATGCTCAACGGTCAAAGTTTTGCCTCTTCAGAAAGCGGGAATTCCTTCGACTCGAACCAACTAGACTCCCCCATCGGGCCCTCGGACAATTTTGGCGAACCTTTTGGTGCGCTCGATTTGCCAGACGAATTCGACAATAACTCCGACTACGACTACCAATCCCCGCCCCAGATTGGCCAAAATTACGGTCATAACACACCTGGGGTCGAAGATGAAGACCCCTTTGCCGAGGCGATGCCCTCGTCGGGTTTCGGGTCTTCTAGACCTCAAAACAAACAGTCGAATAACGGGTCGGACTACTCGTCAAACTATTCGCTGGCGGAAGACGAAACGCTGTTGATGGGAGGTGCTGTCCCCAACTCTCAAAGTCAAAGGTCGAGCCGGGGACAATTTAATTCAGTCGATCCAGCCTCCTCCAACAGCAACGGTTACAGCGACTCGGAACCCCCGGCATTTAGCTCTAGAGACAACTTCGAGTTAGATGCTTTTGAAGACGACGCTTTTAGCGATTCTTTCTCTTTCGACGAAAACGAACAAGCAACAGCTTTCGGGGCTTCCGACAAGAACAACAGCGCCTGGTCGTCAAAAACTGGGAACGCTCAAGAACACAGCGACTTTTTAGACGAATTTGACGAATTTGACGATTTGGGCAATTTGCCGGACTTTGATATCTCAGAAGATGCCACCAGTTCGATCTTGACTAGAGGTAACACCAATTTCGGCAACTCGACCAGCGGCATGATGGGAACGACTGGGAGCAGCCTGGACTTTGACAACAGCGATGGCTCAGCAATTCGGGATGACGAAATATTTAGCATAAGCGGCCCGGCTGATACGTCTGTGTCGACTTTTTCTCCCACAGAAACAGAAGCGCTCGATACTTCGGTAACAGTAGAACAGGGGGGACTGGCTTTCTTGGAAAATGCCCCTTTGTTTACAAAACAGTTGTACACGGCAATCGGGGCGGGACTTGTTTCTCTGGTAGCTGTGGCTTTCGTCACCAACATTGCCTCCTATCAAGCTCTGCGGCAAGACAAACCGGAGGCGATCGTTTACCTGCGCCAAACAGGCTGGGTAATGACTGCAGCCGCAGGCTTTACCAGCTTTTTAACTTCTTGGGGCATCGGCCAGTTGATCGCCAAGCAGGTACGCAAGTCGTCGGACAATTTGCAAGCTCAGTTCGATGCCGTATCTCAAGGAACTTTGGATGCTCGCGCTACGGTTTACTCGGAAGATGAATTTGGCAAAATGGCTGCTAAATTCAACCACATGGCGAAGGTCATCCAAACCACGATTAGCGATACTAGGCGCAAGTCTGACGAGCAGGAACAGGCAAAAGAAGACTTGCAGCGCCAAGTGATTCGCTTGCTAGACGACGTGGAAGGAGCGGCCCGGGGTGACTTGACGGTGACGGCAGAAGTGACCGCAGACGTTTTGGGTGCTGTTGCTGACTCGTTTAACTTGACAATTCAAAATCTGCGCGAAATTGTCCATCAGGTGAAGCAGGCGGCTCGGGAGGTCAGCAAAGGCGCGACAGATAGTGCCAAGTTTGCGGGCGATTTGTCTTCAGACGCGCTGCGGCAAGCTGAGGAACTGGCGGCAACGCTGAATTCGGTGCAAGTCCTCACCGATGCGATTCAGCGGGTCGCAGAGAGCGCTAGAGAGGCGGAAGAAGTGGCCCGGGGCGCGGCGGCAACGGCTCTGAAAGGGGGCGAGGCTGTGGAGCGGACGGTGGCCGGGATTTTGGAAATTCGCGAAACAGTAGCAGAAACCACGAGAAAAGTCAAGAGGTTGGCGGAAGCTTCTCAAGAAATTTCTAAGATTGTGGCTTTAATTGCGACGATCGCCTCCCGGACGAATTTGTTGGCCCTCAACGCCAGTATTGAGGCGGCGAGAGCTGGGGAAGCGGGCAGGGGTTTTGCGATCGTGGCAGATGAGGTGCGACAATTGGCAGACCGATCGGCTAAGTCTTTGAAAGAAATCGAACAGATCGTGATGCAAATTCAAAGCGAAACCGGCGCGGTAATGACGGCGATGGAAGAAGGGACGCAGCAGGTTATTGAGGGGACAAGATTGGCAGAACAGGCGAAGCGATCGCTTGAAGATATCATTCAAGTTACTAATCGAATTGACGTGCTAGTGCGATCGATTACTGCCGACACTGTAGAGCAAAACGAAACAGCTCGCGCGGTCGCCAGTGTGATGCAAGCTGTCGAGCTGACCGCTCAGGAAACGTCCCAAGAAGCGCAGCGAGTTTCGGGTGCTTTGCAAAATTTGGTGGGCGTTGCTCGCGACCTTTTGACATCGGTGGAAAGATTCCGAGTAGAAACAGCAGAAAGACAATAATCAATTGTCTCATGCTTTTTTTGCGGGCTGATTTACAAGCACGTTAGTGTGGCAATAATGGCATACAAAAAGCAACCTCGCAGTCTTGAAACCCCTGCGGGGATGCCAATTCAACACCTAAAGGAAGTAGGAGTTGCACAGATGGACGATAACATAGTAGAGGTAATACCGGGCATCTTTGGTGAAGTTCAGCCGACGGGCTGTATTATCTCTACCCTAACCAAATCTAGGAGTGGCTATGCAAACAAAAGACTTCGCATTAACGGTGAATGGAAAACGTTTACTGTCCACCGTTTAGTATTAGAAAATATCTTAGGTCGTCCGATTAGACCGGAATACTTTGCTTGCCACACTTGTGATGTCCGCAACTGCATTAATCCAAACCATTTATGGGAAGGTTCTAGACTGGAAAATTCTCAAGATAGGTTTAAGAAAGGACGAATTAAAGATGTAGGAAGTACATCTGCGCTGAAACCTCAAAAACAAGTGCGAGGCATAGAAGTAATTCCAGGCATTCGCGCTGAAATACAGCCGAACGGCTGCATGATTTGTACCTTGGTTAAAAGAAGTGATGGTTACGCCATTAAGGGTACTAAAATTAATGGCAAAACAAAAAGTTTCTACGCTCACAGACTTGTACTGGAACACAAACTGGGAAGACCTGTTAAACCCGGTTATTTTGCGTGTCACAGTTGCGACGATCGCGGTTGTGTCAATCCTGACCATTTGTGGGAAGGAACCCCCGCCGATAACTCCCGCGATGCTATAGAAAAAAACCGCTTTCCTTTCGTTCCCGGCAAGATATCTATCCACCGCAAACTCCAACCCGAACAGGTGCGCGAGATTCGCTATCTTTTAAGTGAGGGCATATCGAAAACAAAAATAGCCAGGACATTTGCGATATCTCGCAGTCAGATTATTCTCTTGGCAAGGGGCGAGATATACAGAGACCTTCTCTAGAACTACTAACATAGACCCAATACAATAACGCTTAAAATCAGGAATAAAACTATGCTGCCGGAGCAACAACAGAGGATAATGGGCTACTTTATTGAGGAGGCAAAAGACCACCTCAATACGATCGAACAAGGGTTGCTGAATCTGCAAACCACGATCGAAGACCCCGAACTGGTCAACGAAGTATTTAGGGCCGCTCACTCTGTCAAAGGAGGAGCAGCAATGCTGGGGCTGACGAGCATTCAGCAAACAGCTCACCGACTAGAAGATAGTTTTAAAGTATTAAAAGAGTGCAGCGTTAAAGTAGACCAACAGCTAGAGTCCCTTTTTCTGCGAATTTTTGACACATTGCAAGGGCTGTTAGAGCAACTGTCGGGGCCTTTTGGACTGACAGAAGAATTGGGAGAACAGATGGTTCGAGAATTAGAACCAGTATTTGAAGAACTTAATGGGCACTTGGGGGGACTCGTTGGACACGGAGAACACCATGCAGACGAGAGCTACGCGATGTCAGTACCCGAACCAGTTATGGCGGGGGTGGGAGTCGGGGCCTTTGCCTCATCAAAGAGTTTTCCAGATTCGCGGTCAGTTTACGCACCTGATGCCAGAACAACAGAAGACAGCGCGCTGCAGCTAGTATTTGACTCGGACGTGCCGGCGAGGATGCGGGAACTCCTGCAAGAGTTTAAACAGCCGGAGGGGCCAGAAAGCAGGCGGCAACTTAAGAACATTTGTCGGAACTTGCTCAGGGCGGGGGAAGAATTTGAACTGCCCTGCTGGATAGAATTGATCCAAGCTGTATCCAAGGCGATCGCCAACCCAGACAATACCTACCGTACCTTAGCCCCAACGGTGATCAAAGACATCAAACAAGCGCAAGAACTGGTAATTTCTGGTCTAGAATCGTCGATCGCCCCAAGCGCAAAACTTCTGTCGCTGCAGCCGGCTGTTCTGGTTCCAGAAACAGATTTTGAAGATTTGCTGGCCTTCGCTCAACCGACGAGTAAATCCGGGAAAAATGTGGTTTCTGTTGAGGATGAGGCCTGGGATCTGGTGGGTTCGGGCGATGCCCAGGATGGATTGAACAAGTTGCTGCCGACTATTTCTGGGCTGAGTATAGACGAGCTGTTCGACCAACTCGATAGCGGCGACAGCAACGATGACAATGGCATTCGATCGTCCCAGTTCGACGAAGATTCCGCCTTCGCAGAATCGGATATAGAGACGGGTGCTTTTAGAGGCTCGACCCGCAGCGGCCCGGAAGTGGGCGCGGCAGAACTCAACACTTTAGCTGACTTGTTTGACGGCGAGTCCCCGGATCTCGACGGCGCTTGGGAAGAAGAAGAAGACCTCGACTATGCACACTCTTCTGGGATATCGGCGGCCCGAATGCTGGGGTTAGACGATGATGACAATTCCGGCGATTTTACTGATTTGTTGTTTGACGAATACGATGCGGAAAGTTCCGAAACGAATAGGACGCCTCCGATTGATGACCTGACGAGTTTGTTTGGGGAGGATTTGCTGTTTGGAGAAGAGGCAGAGGGCTCGACAGTAGCTGCCGATCGGAAAAATGCGGGTTCGAGCCAGCGGTTAACCCGCAACCAGGTTAAAACGGGTAACGGTAGGGGCGGTTTGGAGCGGCGATCCGACACGGTGGCCCCAGCGAGGGGACAAGCTGACGAAGATGCTCTCGGTACGCTGTTGGACGAAGTGGCGGCCCAAACTTCTGCTGGTGGTACGGAGGACAATGCTGATTTCGAGAACTTGTTCGGCGATTTAGGCTTATCTGACGCAACAGGTGGGCAGGCAGTCTCTTCGGAGTATTCCCTGAAGTCGGAGGCTTTAGACGGAGAATCGAAGCAGCCGGCAGCCGGGGGGGACAATAATGATTCAGCGAATGCCGAAGCGCTTGAAGAGCCTGAAATGGATGATTTCGAGTTGTTCTCTGAGCTGGGCGAGGATTCGGATTTGAGCGAGTTGTTGGGGATTACTTCTAATTTCCTTTCTTCAGAAGACGAAGGTGGGGAGAACGGGGGCGATCGAGCTCAAGCTGCAGGCACCGCACAAAATGAGGAAATGGGCAACGTTCTTAACATGACATCAAATTCTGATTTAGATATCTCAGCAGATGAAAACTGGCTAGAAGATGCTTTCGGCCTGGAAGACGAGTCTGTGCAATCGCTCAACCTGGAAGGGGACGATACGGATTTGGATGCGCTGTTTGGGGATATGACCTCGGACGCGATTTCTGAGGATGAACAGACTGTGCGGGATCGGCAAGGAGTGGCTACTTCCCGAGAAGCTGCCGATTTGGCTGAGCTTTTCGGTTCTGTACCTACGGGTACGGAGTATGAGGGAGAAGCTTCGGGGCAAGCCCGTGGGGGTTGGCCCAAGGATGGGGATTCAGAATTGCTGAGTGCGGATTTGGGAGTTGATGAGGGCGACTTGGGGAGTTTGTTCGACAATAATAACAATGGTGCGGCGGTTTCCGACCAAGGCTTGGCAAATTCGGCAGAGGTTGAACTTGGGGCTTTGTCCGACGATCGTCCTGAGTCGGAAATTTCAAATCTCGAATCTGATGAGGGCGCAGCTTTCGATTTCTTGGAGGATATGTTTGGGGAAGGGCTGGTGCAGCAGCCCGATGCTGTAGTGGCGCCAGATGAGGGCGCGGCTCATGATGAGGAAGAATTGTCGGCCGAACTGCCCGATGGTTTGGCAGGCGGGGTGAGTGCTGATTTGTTCGATCGAGCCGAAACAGATGTCGCCGGGGAGTATGAGGGCGAAGATGA
The DNA here is from genome assembly GCF_036705675.1 of Microcoleus sp. AT8-A3. Classification (NCBI taxonomy): domain Bacteria; kingdom Bacillati; phylum Cyanobacteriota; class Cyanophyceae; order Oscillatoriales; family Microcoleaceae; genus Microcoleus; species Microcoleus sp. AT8-A3. Next base: position 54,073 of record NZ_JAUBVD010000033.1, on the reverse strand, counting down.
TTTGTTTGATGCCCTGGAAACTGATTTTTCGAGTGTGGATTTAGAGCCGCTGCCTGCTGAATCTCTCGATGGTATGTTTGATGGCGATGCTGACTTGCTCTCGGCGATGGAAACCGGCGCTACTCTCAACAACGCAGAGTTGGAGGGTTTTGATGATTTGTTGGATTCGATCGATGCTGAGGTTTTGGTGACTTCGGAACTGACGACGGGCTTTTGGGACGCTGAGGACGAGTCAGCCCAGGCCGATGCCTCGGAGTTAGATGAGGGGTCGCTGGCAGACTTTTTTGGCGATGGCGAATCAGGCGATGAGGATGATTCTGAAGGCAATTTTGACGATTTAGAAGCACTGTTAATTGCAGGCGGTGCGGGAGCTGTCATAGCAGCTTCTGCGAGTACAAATCAGAGTCCGGTAAATACAGAAGTTTTCTCGGATCTTGAAGAACTCCTCAGCGAGAGCGCAACTATGCCGGAAATTCACGGGCTACCGGCGACAACTGCTAGTAAAGCCGCGCGCACCGCTGCCGATGAGAGCGACGACGAATTTGGCGATTTGGAAAAACTGCTCGAAGATCCCAAGGACAGCGGCCGCTCACAGGGGGAAGGCAATATGGGGCCGTCGGCGATCAACAGACCCAGGCGGAATGCCCGCGCGGGCGGGTTCGGCGACCAGACGATGCGGGTGCCGGTCAAGCAACTGGATAACCTCAGCAATTTGATGGGGGAACTGGTGGTGAACCGCAACAGTTTGGAGCAAGACCAAGAACGGATGCGCCAGTTTTTGGACAATTTGCTGCACCAGGTAACGCTGCTGAGCGATGTGAGCCAGCGGACTCAGGATTTCTACGAGCGGAGTCTTTTGGAGATTGCTTTGCTGGCAAACCGGCAGGGACACCGATCGGCCTGGCGCTCTGAGGATTCGGCCCACACGAGGGAAAGTGCCTGGAGACCAGAGGAAATGGACAGGTTTACTCCTTTCCACAGTTTGGCTCAGGAGATTATTGAGCTGATCGTGCGGGTGCGGGAGTCGGCTGCGGACATTGAGTTTTTGGTGGATGAGGCGGATCAGGTGACTCGCCAACTGCGGCAAGTTACGACTCAACTGCAAGAAGGTTTGACTCGCGCCCGGATGAAGCCGTTTGCGGAGACGACGGACAGGCTGTTCCGGGCGGTGCGGGAAATCGCGATTAAGTGCGGGAAGCAGGCTCAGTTGCAGGTTGAGGGTAAGGAGATTTTGATCGACAAGATGATTGTGGATCAGCTATATGACCCGATGACTCATTTGGTGAACAATGCGATTACTCACGGGATCGAAGCGCCGGAGGTGCGTCTGGCGGCTGGGAAGCCTGCAGTCGGCAGGATTACGATTCGCGCTTTCCACCAAGGGAACCAAACGGTGGTTTCGGTTTCTGACGACGGGGCCGGAATTGATCCGCAAAGGGTGAAGGCGAAGGCGATTAAGCAAGGTATGCTGACGGCGGCTCAGGCTCAGAGGATGTCTCGCTCGGAAGTTTACGATTTGCTGTTTATGCCCGGTTTCAGCACTCAGGAACAGGCGACGGAGTATGCCGGCCGGGGGGTCGGTATGAATGTGGTGCAGACTTCGCTGCAGGAGATTCGGGGCACTGTGTCGATCGATTCAACGATCGGCAAGGGGACTGTGTTTACCATCCGTTTACCTCTCGTGTTGAGTATTTCTAAGGCTCTGACTTGCATTAGCGATCGAGCTCGCATTGCTTTCCCGATGGATGGGGTCGAAGATATGATCGATGTACCTCGCGATCAGGTGACGACGGGGGCGGACGGTTTGCCTTGCATTGAGTGGCGGGGTCAAAGCTTGCCGTTCCGGCCGCTGCGGGATCTGCTGGCTTACAGCCGCCATTTGGGCCGGGGCAGTGTTTACGGGTTTAATACTGACGATGACATGATTTCGGTGATTGTGCTGCGCTCTGCTGGCAATTTCTTGGCGGTGCAGGTGGATCAGGTTTCGACGGAACAGGAAATTGTGATCAAGCCGTTGGAAGGGCCGGTGCCGAAGCCGATCGGGATTGCTGGGGCCACGGTGCTCGGAGACGGTCGGATCGTGGCGATTGCGGATGTTCTGGAGCTGATCGATTTGGCTACTGGAAGGCTGCGGAAGGACACTGGCGGTACGCTTTGGGATGAGGGCGAGAAGGCTACTAAGGAGGCGGAAATTGAGAAGACTGAGCCGACTGTGCTGATTGTGGATGACTCGATTACGGTGCGATCGCTCTTGTCGATTACTTTTGAGAAGTCTGGCTATCGTGTGGAAGAAGCTCGCGACGGTAAGGAAGCTTGGGAAAAGATGAAATCTGGTCTGCCTTGCGATATCGTTTTCTGCGATATTGAAATGCCGAGAATGGATGGTTTGGAACTACTTTCTCGGATGCAGAAAGATGCGGTTTTGTGTGAATTGCCGATCGCGATGCTAACTTCTCGCGGTGCTGACAGACACCGCCAAATGGCTTACAGTTTGGGCGCGAAAGGCTATTTCACTAAGCCTTATTTGGAGGAGCAATTGCTTGATGCTGCTTCTCGGATGTTGAAGGGTGAGGTTGTTGGTGCTCCGGTTGGTGTGTAATGTGTAAATCTGCTTTTATCTGCGGTTGAAAAATGGGAATTTGTTAACCGCAGATGAAATTGGATTGATTAAACCGCAGAGGACACAGAGAACGCAGAGAAAGAGAATAGAGAGAGGGATGATTCCGAGGAAGGACGAATTTGATATAATTTATCTGGGTTTATCTGTGTTTATCTGCGGTTGAAAAAGGGAGTTGATTGACCGCAGATTAAAATGGATTGATGCGGATTTAGATCGCGCTTTCGGTTTTGGTGGTAGGCTGGGAATGTGGGGTTTAGCGGAAGGGCGATCGAGGTTATTTATGGATGCTAAAGAACTTTTAGAAAGATATGCCAAAGGTGAACGAAAATTTCATAATGAACGGTTAAGTGGGGTAGACCTTAAAGGTGCTGACCTGAGTGGGATCGACCTACAGAGTGCTAATTTGACTGGAACTGATTTGAGTGGCATAAACCTAACAAATGCGAGTATTAACCATGCTAATCTGAGTCGGGCATCCCTGACAAGTGCAAACTTGAGTGGAATAAGTTGTGCTTCAAGCAATCTAAGTTTAGCAGAACTCAACGGTGCAAATTTGAGTAAAGCAAATCTGAGTGGCTCCAACTTGACTAATGCTAATCTTGAGATGGCAAATCTGAGTGGTGCAAACCTAACGGCTACTAACCTAAGTAGAGCCTCCTTGTTTCAGGCAGACTTAAATAGAGCTAACTTGACTAACGCTCATCTGACTGGAGCAAACCTGGCTGAAGCAAATTTAACTGCAACAATTCTAAATGGTGTAAAATTCTTAGAGGCAAATCTCAACGCTTGTAAACTCAGGGCAGTCAATTTGACAAAAAGCAATTTGTCAGGAATTAAGTTGATAGATGTAGATTTAAGTGTGGCAAACTTGGAAGAAGCTAACCTAAAAAAAGCCTGTTTGCAAAGCTCGAATCTCGAAAGAGCTAATCTACAAGGAGCCAATTTAAGTAGAGCCGATCTAAGTGGAGCAAACTTGAAAAAGGCAGACTTAACTAACGCAAGAACTTATGGTTGGAATATCGAAAATGCAGACTTCACTGGTGCTACAATGCCCGATGGAGAAATCTACCAGCCTGAAACCTCTGACGCAGAACTCTACCAGCCGGAAACTTCGGAAAAATTATCCCAAAAAGTAACATCTATGACGCGCAAAATTATTCGTACTGACAAAGCACCGGCACCCGTGGGCCCTTACAATCAAGCGATCGCCGCTACGGGCACTATGCTGTTTGTAGCTGGCCAAATTGCGATCGACATTAGACTAAACGATATTGTCTACACCGACGATGTGGCAAAACAAACCGAACAAGTTATGGCAAATCTCGAAGCCATTCTCACAGAAGCGGGCGCTACTTGGTTGGATGTGGTAAAAACTACGGTTTTCCTCAAAGATATGAATGATTTTGCCGCCGTGAATGCGGTTTATGCGAAATATTTTGATGCGGAAACTGCACCGGCGCGCGCTTGTGTGGAAGTTTCGCGGTTGCCGAAAGATGTGTTAGTTGAGATTGACTGTATTGCGGTTATTTAACGTAAGGAACCCCACGCTTAAAAGCGGGGGCTTTTAGAAACTCCGACTCGATCGCCAGCGGTGCAAGAAGAAAGCCCGAACCTTACCAGAGACAGGATTAGACCTACGTTTTTCGAGTCATGATACCGGCGAATGCGTCGCTAGTTTTCCGCTCTATCACTGAATGTTAAACAGGTTTAACGGGGTTAAGCCAGTGCCTTCAGTCTAAAAAGCTCTTAAAACATTCAAGGGAGCGAACTTTACCCAGCAATGGAGGACTTCATGTCTAATTTCGTTTTTGTAATTGATAGCCACAAGCAACCGCTCAATCCAGTGCGCCCAGGAATGGCTCGTAAATTGCTAACCGCTGGCAAAGCTGCTGTTTTCAAAAGGTATCCATTTACGATAATTCTCAAGGTAAGGAACCCCACGCTTAAAAGCGGGGGCTTTTAGAAACTCCGACTCGATCGCCAGCGGTGCAAGAAGAAAGCCCGAACCTTACCAGAGACAGGATTAGACCTACGTTTTTCGAGTCATGATACCGGCGAATGCGTCGCTAGTTTTCCGCTCTATCACTGAATGTTAAACAGGTTTAACGGGGTTAAGCCAGTGCCTTCAGTCTAAAAAGCTCTTAAAACATTCAAGGGAGCGAACTTTACCCAGCAATGGAGGACTTCATGTCTAATTTCGTTTTTGTAATTGATAGCCACAAGCAACCGCTCAATCCAGTGCGCCCAGGAATGGCTCGTAAATTGCTAACCGCTGGCAAAGCTGCTGTTTTCAAAAGGTATCCATTTACGATAATTCTCAAGGTAGAGGCAACAACAATCCAAAAACCAATCACCCTTAAATTAGATCCTGGGTCTAAAACTACAGGAATTGGATTACTCCAAGGAGAAAGCGTAATTTTTGGTGCAGAATTAACTCACAGAGGTCAATCCATCAAAGCTAGCATTGAGTCTCGCCGTTCACTGCGTAGAGGAAGGAGAAACCGCCATACTCGCTATCGGAAAGCTAGATTTTTAAACAGGACTCGTCCTAAAGGATGGTTAGCCCCAAGCTTACAGCATCGTGTCGAAACAACCCTAACCTGGGTAACTAGATTGACGAAAGTTGCTCCCATTTCTTCTATTGTTCAAGAACTTGTGCGGTTCGACTTACAACAACTAGAGAACCCAGAAATTAGTGGACTAGAATACCAACAAGGCGTTTTATGTGGCTACGAAATTCGCGAATATTTGTTGAACAAATGGGACAGAAAGTGCGCGTATTGTGGAGTTACTGATACACCTCTACAAGTCGAACACATTCATCCCAAAGCTAAAGGTGGATCTAATCGTATTTCTAATCTTTGCCTTGCTTGCGATGCTTGCAACAAAAAGAAAGGTACTCAAGACGTTGAGCAATTCCTATCTAAAAAGCCAGAGATTTTGAAGCGGATTTTATCTCAAGCAAAACGTCCATTAAAAGATGCAGCAGCAGTCAATTCGACTCGCTGGGCATTATTTAACCGACTTAATATGACTGGTTTACCAGTTTCTACTGGCAGTGGTGGCTTGACAAAATTCAATCGCACTCGACTAAACCTACCCAAATCTCATTGGTTAGATGCTGCAAGTGTCGGCAAAGTCGAAGAATTAAAGGTACTGATTTGTCAACCGCTGCTAATCAAGGCAGCAGGACACGGTACTCGACAAATGTGTGGCACAAATAAGTTTGGCTTCCCAATTCGTCACAAGTCGAGAAAACAAATTCATTTCGGTTTTCAGACTGGCGATATTATCAGCGCAACAGTCACCGCAGGCAAAAAAGTTGGCTATTATGTGGGACGAGTTCTTTGCCGTGCATCTGGCTCATTCGATCTTGCTACAACTAAGGGAAGAGTAGCAGGAATTAGTCATAAATATTGCAAGCCTATTCACAAGAAAGATGGCTATTCCTATGGATTTTGATTCAAGGCGACTGAAGTCGCAACCGCTTTCCTCCCCATGTCTAAAGCCAGGGGCTTCTCGCTCGTTCTTCGGTGAGTTAGAGTGCTGAGCTGGCACGTCGATCTTTCTACGTGCCAAGTATCTAGAGTCTGACTCCTCAAGCTGCAATAGTCTCACTACTTCTTCAAATTAGCAGGAGGAGTTTCAGGTACAACCCAGTAATAGACTGTTCTGCCGTCCACTTTTACTACCTGCTCAGGTTTCCACTCGCCCATATCGAATTCATGGGAAACAATGCGCGTACCTGGTTTTAATTCACTGAGTAATTTGGGGCGCAGTTTTACGTTGAGTTCTGGCAGTAGGTAAAGCGTGACAACTGTTGCCTCACTGAAGTCTGTTTGGAATAAATCTTCCTGACGAAACTGGACACGATCGGTCACGCCAGCCTTTTTGGCGTTCTCGTTAGCTTCTCGAATGCGTTCTGGGCTGATGTCAATACCAATGCCCCGCGCGCCAACCTTTTGAGCGGCTGCAATCACAATCCTACCGTCTCCACTACCCAAGTCGTAAACTACGTCATTGGCTTGCACGTTTGCCAGCCGCAGCATTTCATTCACAACCGGTACAGGGGTTGGAACGTAAACGACATCGGGTTGACGGGTGGGAGCTTCTGTTGTGGGGCTAGGAGTCGCTTGAGCCACATCGGAAACAGAATTAGTTGGGGATGCGGCAGCCGGAGTTGGAGCCACTGTCTCAAAGTTACGTTGTTGGGTACAGCCGATCGCAGCAAAACTGAAAATGCTAACGCCAACAAAGAATGATTGCCTAATGGTTTTGAGTTGCACGATTGTAAATCTCCAAAAAAAGTTGCTATGTAGTGTGACGGGCAAAGGGAATACCCAGTAGAACAACGATGACCCCTACGATCGCGCCGATGCCTGTATAAACCAGGCTGGAATAGAGCAAATAGCCACAAATGGCGCAGAACATTATGGGAACGATCGGGTAAAACGGTACGCTAAACGGGCGTAGTCGATCGGGTTCTCGAATGCGTAAAACAATTAACGACAGGGTGCTGATCAAAAAGAAAAACCAGAAGATGGGCGCAGTGTAGTCCACCATTGTTTCAAATCCTTTGCGGGTGAAGGTTCCCAGCCCAATCAGGGTCAGCGCGATCGCACCTTGCAATAAATAAGCGGTTGTCGGTGAACTCGGATGCGGGTGCCAGCGTGCCAACCAGCGAAATGCAGACCTATCCTGCCCCAGAGCAAAGCTGCTGCGTGCCCCCGTAAAGATGCTGGCGTTGATCGACCCCAGGGTGGCGGTCACAACCAGTAAACTCACAAACGCGGCTCCCGGTTCACCCAGCACTCGCCGCAGTAAATCTGATGCAACGGCTTGAGAGTCGGTCATGCCTGCGATACCCAATCCCCGCAGATATGCCAGATTAATCAGCAGATAAAGTCCTGTAATGATGCCAATGCTCCAGAGGAATGATCGCAAAATATTGCGCTGTGGGTTGTGAATTTCGGCAGAAATGTAAGCGGCTTCATTCCAACCACCATAGGACAGCAGCACGAAGACCAGCGCTAAGCCCCAGGAAGAGGTACGGGAGGCATCGGAGGAAAGGGCCGGGACGGGAGGAGGGGAGGATGCCAGACCCACTACGATGACCAGCAGTAAGCCTAAAACGAGTATCACCGCTAGCCCGTTCTGGAGGCTTTTACTCTGGCGCAGTCCAATGATGTTGAGCATTGTGAGCAGGGCGATCGCGACTGCTGCGTAAATTGCAGGGGAGTAGCCACCTAGTCGAAATAGCTCAGAGGCATAGTCGCCAAACACAAATGCCAGCAGCGCGATCGATCCAGTCTGAATCACGGTCATGCGTGCCCAGGCAAATAAAACTGCGATCGGTTGCCCCAATGCCCGTTTCAGGTAGTAGTAGTTGCCGCCGACATGGGGATATGTAGTTGCCAATTCGGCGTAGCAAAGTGCCCCCAGCAATGACACAACACCGCCTATCAGCCAGACTCCTATGACACCACCAACGGTTCCGGTATTAGCCGCGACCAGAGCAGGGGTTTCAAAAATGCCTGCGCCGATTACTAGCCCGACAATCAGGGCGATCGCATCAATTAGACTAATAGAGGGTTTTGGAGTCCCTGTTTGGGGTTCGTTACGTTCCACCAGTGCAGTGTTCTCTAATCTATCCACAGTTTTAGCTTCTCAACGAGTAGAATTTTTTACGACACCCAGGCTTAAACCAATTTCCGTTTTGCCCAAAAGTCCGGCGCCGACTCAGAAGAATTAGAATTCCTGCGATACCAGAAATTAAATAAAAAGAGTTGCTGGAAACGTGAACTGTTCATCCTTAAAAATCTATTTAGGAGAGGGTTGACAATCAAGGTCTACTCTTAGCTTCCACAGCAAATGTGACTCAAAGGTGACAATCCCCACATTTTTCCAATTAATTACTGGGAGCCTATCGATATTACAGAAGACAAAATTTCTAGTCCTTCTCATCACCAGCACTAAATCCCTGCTTGGGATCGGCGGTACTTGATCTATTTCCCACTCGCCAATGGTGGAGCAATTTTTCGCTCAACCGCTTAGTTCTTCATCCGGTAGCTGATCAATTTGCGGACATTTTCAACCGGCATTGCTAATTCTTGGGCGATCGTTGCTTCGACCTGACTGGTTTGGGTAACAGGAAACTCGTATTCCAGCTTCTTTAAAGTTGAGTCACTGGTGTTGACAAAAATAGTGGTAACACCCAGGCTGCGATCGATTTCTGCATTTATGGTCAAGATTGTTACTGGTAATCTCCGATTTAACGGTCTATCTGCCAGTAGTTTGTTGACAGAGTTATACGGACGGCTTAGAGTTTGGGCCGCGATGAAGTTACCTGTAGTCCAGAATAAGGCTGCTACCAATGGCAGAGGTACCCAAAATTCCCAGGCAGCGCGGTGTAGAAGTGGTAGGATGCGAGGTAAAGTCATGGGAATGTTGGATTTTAGATTTAGATTGCTCGAAATAATCGGGAGAAACTACCAACATTTTAGTTAGCAACTGATTGGCATAAATCTTACCTGTGATGGATGCTTTTCCTAAATTTCTTCTCTAACATACATAAAATTTGCCGAACAATGGTTAGACGGATGCGAATTCTCCTGGTAGAAGACGATGTAGATCAACTGGAGCCACTTCAAGCTGCTCTCTCTGAGGCTGGACATATTGTCGATGGTGTAGAAGATGGGGCGACGGCCCAGTGGATTTTATCGAAGCGGGACTATGATCTGTTGATCCTTGATTGGTTATTACCTGAGATCAGTGGCTTAAGCTTATGCCAGCAATACCGCCGTCTGGGAAAAACGGCCCCGGTGTTGCTGTTGACTGCCAAAGATGCGATTGTTGACAAAATTAGCGCTTTAGACGCTGGAGCCGATGATTATCTCATCAAACCCGCCGATGTGTTTGAACTGCTGGCACGGGTGCGGGCCTTGGGACGACGATCGCCACTTTGGAAAGGGGATACTTTACAGGTTGAAGATATGACTCTACATCTATCAACGCTGACTATTGAACGGGGGGAGCAAAGTATGCAGTTATCGACTCGTGAATTTCTATTTCTAGAGTATCTGATGCGCCATCCTCGTCAGATACTCTCCCGCAGCCAAATAGAACAAGCCTTGTGGGAGTGGGGCAACGAACCTGAGAGTAATGCGATTACTGTCCTAGTGCGTCGTCTGCGGCAGCGATTGCAGATGATAGGTGCTGTCAGTTGGCTAGAAACCGTATATGGTATGGGATATCGCTTGAATCCAGATGTTTAATCGTAGCCGCCGCAATCTGGCCCACTGGTTTACGCTCTCGATGGGGGCTATTCTGATCGTGTTTGCCGGGATCATTTACTACCAGCGAGCGGTTAACAGCTTAGAAGAGTGCGATCGACTACTCTACAAAAAAGCAAGAGTCATGGCTGCCAATATTGACTATGGTTTGCGGCAGGGAAAAGAACACATCGATCTGAGTAACGTTCCGATTCTTGGTAATTATTCTCCTCCCTCTGGCAGTGAAATTGTTTACGCTAGGTGGTATTCAGCGACTGGACAACTGCAACAGTTTTATGGGGCGCAGCCCTCGGATCGGATTCAGGCTCGCGCGGCGTTTCAAACCATTGAGTCTTCCCCCGAGTGGCTGCGACAATTAACGCTTCCGGTTGACTACAACGGACGCACGATTGGCTACCTCCAGATTGCCATCCCTTTGACGGATGCTCAGAAAACACTGAGAGAGTTACTGATTGTGATGGTGATAACATTGCCCTTGACTCTGGGCGCGATTAGTCTAGTAGGTTGGTTTTTAGGCGGATTGGCTATGCAACCGATTCAAAACGCCTATGTCCAAATGCAAAGATTTACGTCTGATGCTTCCCACGAACTAAGGGCACCGCTTGCCACCATACTCAGCAATGCCCAGGTTGGCTTACTCAGCCCAGTCGATGCCGGCGGGCCTAAGCACTCTCGATTGGAAAAGATTGCTGAAACGGCTAAGTCGATGAATCGGTTGGTGACTGATCTCTTGTTTTTAGCACGACAGGCAGGACAGTTAGATGCAAAGTCGATTCAATCGATTCACTTGAATGACCTGTTAAAAGATACGATCGCCACTTCATCAATACAGGGTGTTGCCCAGCATTTAAGCCTTCATTTAGAACTGCCTGAAGAGAGAGTTATCATCAAAGCCAATTCTGATTTATTAAAACAAGCTATCACTAATCTACTCACCAATGCCTGCAAATATACCTTACCTGAAGGAACAGTGTGGCTGCGGTTATTGACTCAATCTCATCGCATTTTAATTCAAATAGAAGATACGGGAATCGGCATTCCCGATGTAGATTTGCCACACATTTTTGACCGATTTTACCGAGTTGATGAGGTACGAACACGGAAGAAAGGCGGCTCTGGATTGGGATTGGCGATCGCCCAGCAAATTGTGGAAGCTCACGGCGGACACCTAACGGTAAGTAGCGAGGTTGGGAAAGGTTCTCTGTTTCAAATAGAACTGCCCCTGTCAATCGATTTTAGATTTTAGATTTTAGATTTTAGATTTTAGAATTGAAGCATTGACCCAGCCCAAAAACCGATACCGTGCCACGTACTTAAGTCGTGGAAATATAAAAATTTTAGACTCTTGTTCAAGCTCCCAGATTGCATCTGTGGGGTAAATCTAAAATCTAAAATCTAAAATCTAAAATCGACTGACCCCACGGATAAATTCGGGGGCTCCTTTATCGGATACAGGTTTTTTATTTCTGGACTGATGAATCACGTGGCGGGTATCCTGGATGCGGGAATTGTCATAGAAGATATCCTGCGGCTATAACGGGGACATCGAAGATTGTCACTCTTGAATCACAGTTGCGATCGATTGTGTAGTTGCGGTTTCAGCCGCCGAGGGGAAAGTGCGCGACTTTATTAACTTCTACAGCCGATCGCACTTTTGTCGATCTGTCGCTGTCGCGCACCTACTCCCAAATCTGAAACAATCAGATTTAATCACGAGTTAGCAATTAGCAATTACTAATCACCAGTTAGCAATTAGCAATTAGCAATTACTCTATAAGTAATTACCAATTACCAACTGTAAACTATTTATTCAACGCTTCGCGGGCGGCTACCGCTTCGTCGGGATGAATATTCAAGCGGGTCAAATTAATTCGACCTTTGTTGTCAATTTCTCGCACTTTGACAATCACTTCATCGTTCACAGCTAACTCGTCTTCCACTTTCCCAACGCGGTAGTCAGCTAACTGGGAAATGTGAATCATTCCTTCTTTTCCGGGCAAAATTTCCACAAAAGCGCCGATCGGAATAATTCGAGTTACGCGGCCGACATACACATCTCCTGCATTCAACTTGCGCGTCATGCCTTGGACAATGTTGTATGCCCGCTGAGCTTTTTCGCTGTCGTTGCCAGCAATTGTCACGGTTCCGTCGTCTTCGATGTCTATTTTGACACCGGTTTCTTCGGTGATGGCTTTGATCGTTTTGCCACCTGGCCCAATTACCAAACCGATAAATTCTGGATCGATTTTCAGGGTTAGCAAACGCGGTGCAAACGGCGACATTTCCTTGCGGGGAGTGTCGATGCTTGCCAGCATTCTTTCTAAAATGTGCAGTCTGGCGGGTTTGGCTTGGCGGATGGCATTGGCAATTACATCTAAGGGCAAACCTTTGATTTTCATGTCCATCTGCAAAGCAGTAATCCCGGTGTCGGTACCGGCTACTTTGAAGTCCATGTCGCCTAAGAAGTCTTCAATTGCCTGAATGTCAGTCAAAATTCGGACTTCATCGCCTTCTTTAATTAAGCCCATTGCCGCGCCGCTGACGGGTTGGGAAAGGGGAACGCCTGCATCCATTAATGCTAGGGTTGAGGCGCAAACTGAACCCATTGAGGTGGAACCGTCGGAAGAAAGGACTTCTGAAACTACGCGAATCACGTAGGGGAAATCTTCTTTGGATGGCAAAACCGGCAGTAAAGCGCGTTCTGCGAGGGCTCCGTGACCGATTTCTCGGCGTCCGGGCGATCGCATCGGCTTGGTTTCTGCTACCGAAAACGGCGGGAAATTGTAGTGATGCAGGTAGCGTTTGTCTTGCTGTGGGTGCAAGTCGTCTCCTAAGTCTTGGGCGTCGCCTGGGGTTCCCAGGGTAGCTGCAGACAAGACTTGGGTTAACCCCCGATTAAACAACCCAGTGCCGTGTACTCGCGACGGCAGCACGCCTACGCGACAAGAAACGGGTCGCACCTCGTCTAGCTTGCGGCCGTCTACGCGGATGCCATCTTCGAGGATTTGTTTCCGCATCATTTTTTTGGTAACGTCTTTGAAAACGTTGCCGATCGCCTTGCTGTTGGCGGTGGCTGCTAGTTTTACCGGATCGTCTTCGGCAAGTTCGGCGATCGCAGCTTCGACTTCATTTGCCTTAACTTCGTCCAATGCTGCATTCCGTATTGTTTTGTCTTTTTCAAATCTTGACAAAATGATGCGGATGGGTTCTTGGGCGCGATCGCGAATAAAGTTTTCCAGGGCCGAATCTTGCGATGGCCGTTCCTCTACCACCAAATCGATGCCCAATTCCGCCATAATTTCGCGCTGGGCTTGAATCAAGTCACAGGCTGCTTCATAGCCGAAGTCGATCGCCTCGATGATATCCTGTTCCGGCAATTGGTTAGCGCCAGCTTCTACCATGATTACTCCGTCAGGAGAACCAGCTACCACGAGATCCAACTCGCCTTCTTTGATTTCGCTGTAGGTGGGGTTGATGATGAAATCGTCCCCTACCAAACCGACTCGCACTGCAGCCATCGGCCCGTAAAACGGCATTTTCGCCAGCAGTATCGCCACCGAAGCCCCCGTCACCGCCAAAACGTCTGGTGGCACTTGTTCGTCCATCGAAACCGTTGTGGCTACAACTTGGATGTCATCTCGCAGCCAGCTTGGAAATAGCGGACGCAGCGGTCGATCGATCAAACGGCCAGTCAAAGTCACTTTTTCTGGGGGGCGCCCTTCCCGGCGCAAAAATCCACCGGGAATTTTACCGCCAGCGTAGAGTCTCTCTTCGTAATCCACCAACAGGGGCAGGAAATCAATTCCTTCTCTCCCCTGGGATCGAGTCGCTGTCACTAAAACCGCCGTGTCACCCGACTGAATCAAAACTGCACCGCCTGCTTGAGGCGCTAGTAAACCAATCTTCAGTCTAATATCCCGTCCATCGAAGGATATTGACTTGTCTATCTCTACCATGTAGCACTGCTTCCTTATCTACCACATTCTTTCTCTGTCGGGATCGTAACATTACCACAGGATGTTTGAGAGTCCGACGCCAAAAGACAGGGATAATCGCCTCGCGATCGACTGTCTGCGTCTCGATTGTAGGCATTTATACTCTAAATTATTTTTTGCAGTCTGGGGTCGATGCTTCGGTCGATCGTCCGCTAAACGCCTTCCATAGATGGTACGATGAATTTTCGTTTGGGAATTGGGACGTTGAAGGAAGAAGGAAGAAGGATTTAGTTATCTAAGCCAGGGAATAAGCGGTAAGGTGTGCCATAAGTACCTAAATACACAGGTTCTACCTAATTCCTATCTGGGTCAATTTTTCCTCGGTTTGTTTTAAATAAAAATTTCATTTATCCATATAAATGCTGTAGTCAACCTCGCACTTAAATACAAATATCAGGGTAAAAAAATATGGCTATTTTACACGGCAGTTGGCTCGTAGAGAATGAAAAAAGTTGCTTATTTATTTGGGGAGAAACTTGGCGAAAAATTGGGGCAATTGAAACCATAGAATCGGGGATAAATTTACCGCATCCCTTAGCAATGACCGAATCGGAATTTAAGACTTTCCTCAATTCGTTACAGCAGTCGGGAAAACTAAACTGGCAATTACCGGAAACCGCAGAAACTCCACCGGAAAAAAGCAAAAAAACTAGGCGATCGCCCAAAACTCAAAACGCAGAAATTCCCACCCCAGACTCCTCAATTCAAAAGGAAATTCGGGCGATCGCACTTCCCACCCAAATCTCAGAATCCAATGCAACCCTGATGCCGCAGCACTCAGCAGCAGCACTTGAGGAACCCGCTAAAACCGAGGAAATTTACCTTTATCCCTGGCAAGTCGAGGGTTTTTGTCTCAACCCTCAAGCAGCTTTTATTTTCTTGCAATCACTACCGCTTAACAGCACGGAACCAGACTCTTTTGTCGGCTCAGATTTGCGTTTTTGGTCTCATATTGCTAGGTGGAGTTTGGATTTGTTGGCAAGATGCAAATTTTTGCCTGGATTGGAGAAACAGCCCGACGGTTCTGCTATTGCCAAATGGCAACCGTTGTTAGATAGTTCTACAGATACACTCCGCCTCGCCACTTTTGTCAAGCAAATGCCGACGGCTTGCCGAACATATCAATCGAAGGAAGGTTCGGCAGCGGATTTTGTAACGGATGTAACGGATGTAACGGATGTCAGTCCGGTGTCCGTCGGAAGAAGGAAGAAGGAAGAAGGAAGAGGGGAAAAGGAAGAAGGAAGAGGGAAGAAGGAAGAAGGAAGAGGGGAAAAGGCAGAAGAAGGGAGTCAATTGCCTTTAGCGGTGGATTTGCCGATGGGGGCGGAGGAATTGGTGTTAGGCTTTTTGAGTAGTATTGTAGATAGTCAAGTGCGATCTGCTGGTAGCTCTACTTTAGACATCAAAGCAGTTTCTCCTGTGCGCGACTGGCTGCAAGCTTTGCAGCAGGAATCTGGAATAGTTCAAGTAGAAACAGCAGCATTGGAAAACTTGGCAACCAAGCTGACTGCTTGGACTGCACCGCTGCAAAATCAATTATCTCAACAAAGTCAATTTCGCACTTGCTTTCAACTCATACCGCCGTCTCCTGGTAAAGCAAACTGGAATTTAAATTATTGCTTGCAAGCTGCAGATGAAGCGGAATTTTTGGTAGACGCGACAACTGTTTGGAATAACTCTGTCGAGCGTTTGGCTTATGCGGGGCGGACAATAGAATTGCCTCAAGAAACTTTGCTCAGTGGCTTGGGTTTAGCCTCGAAACTTTATCCGTTAATTGAACCGAGTTTGCAAGCACAGCGGCCTCAATCTTGCCAATTAAATCCGCTGCAAGCTTACGAGTTTATTAAGTCTGTAGCTTGGCGGTTTGCTGATAGCGGGTTGGGCGTAGTTTTGCCGCCGAGTTTGACAAAGACGGATGGTTGGGCGAGTCGTTTGGGTTTGAGTATTCAAGCGGAAACAACCCCCCCCAACCCCCCCTTAGTAAGGGGAGGCGCTGGAGAAACTAACCCCCCCTTAGTAAGGGGGGGCAAGGGGGGGTTGGGATTGCAAAGTCTGCTAAATTTTAAGTGGGAATTGACGATCGGCGGACAGCGCCTTTCTAAGGCAGAGTTTGACAGATTGATTGCGTTGAATTCGCCTTTGGTGGAAATTAACGGCGAGTGGGTGGAGTTGCGCGCGCCGGATGTGAGGGCTGCTCAAACTTTTTTTGCTAGTCGCAAAGAGCAAATGACTCTTTCTTTGGAGGATGCTTTGCGTTTGGCGTCGGGCGATTCTCAGATGATTGAGAAATTGCCTGTGGTGAATTTTGAGGCTACGGGTCAACTTCAGGAATTGTTGAATACTTTGAGCGATAATCAAGCGGTAAGTGCGATCGCAACTCCGGCTAGTTTCCGAGGACAATTGCGGCCTTATCAAGCGCTAGGAGCAGGCTGGTTAGCATTCTTAGAACGCTGGGGTTTGGGTGCTTGTCTCGCGGACGATATGGGTTTGGGAAAGTCGATCGAGCTAATTGCCTTCCTGCTGCATTTACAAGAAAAAGATTCTTTAGAAGCGCCGACATTACTGGTTTGTCCGACATCGGTATTGGGCAATTGGGAGCGGGAAGTCAAGAAATTTGGCCCGACGCTAAAAGTGTTAGTTCACCACGGAGACAAACGCGCTAAAGGCAAAGTATTTGCGACGGCAATTAAGGGAAAAAATTTGATCGTTACCAGTTATGCGCTAGTGTTCCGTGATGCTAAAGAAATTCAAGGCATTAAGTGGCAAGGATTGGTTTTAGATGAAGCGCAAAATATTAAAAATTCTGAGGCTAAGCAGTCGCAAGCAGTGCGACAAATCGAGGCATCTTTTAGAATTGCGCTGACGGGAACTCCGGTGGAAAATAGACTGCAAGAATTGTGGTCTATTTTGGAGTTTCTCAATCCTGGCTATTTGGGGCCGCGCAATTTCTTTCAGCGCCGATTTGCAATTCCGATCGAGAAATACGGCGATCGGGAATCTTTGCAGACTTTGCGATCGCTCGTTCGGCCTTTCATCCTCCGCCGCCTGAAAACTGACAAAGAAATCATCCAAGATTTGCCCGAAAAACAGGAGATGACTGTATTTTGTGGGCTGGCGACTCAACAGGCTGCATTATATCAGAAAATAGTCGAAGAGTCAATAGCTGAATTAGACTCAGCCGAAGGCATTCAGCGCCGGGGAATGATTCTGGCTTTGCTGGTAAAACTCAAGCAACTTTGCAACCATCCGGCTCTTGTCAAAGCAGAAGCTAAGCCGAAAGAATTGGAGATTAAGAGTCAGGAATCGGGGAAATTGCAGCGGTTGGTGGAAATGTTAGAAGAGGTGCTCGCTGAGGGCGATCGGGCTTTAATTTTTACTCAATTTGCTGAATGGGGAAAACTCCTGAAACCGCATCTAGAACAGCATTTAGGGCGAGAAGTTTTGTTCTTGTACGGAGGAATTCGGCAACAGCAGCGGGAAGAAATGATCGATCGCTTCCAGCACGACCCCCAAGGCCCGCCGATTATGATTTTATCTTTAAAAGCTGGTGGTACTGGTTTGAACTTAACCAGAGCAACCCACGTTTTCCACTATGACAGATGGTGGAATCCCGCAGTAGAAAATCAGGCAACTGACCGCGTATTTCGCATCGGTCAAACTCGCAATGTGCAAGTCCACAAATTTGTCTGCACTGGTACGTTAGAGGAGAAAATACACGATATGATCGAAAGTAAGAAAGCTCTAGCCGAACAAGTTGTCAGCGCCGGCGAAAACTGGCTCACCGAACTCGATACAGACCAACTTCGCAATTTACTAATCCTCGATCGCAATGCTATTATAGAAACCGAAGAAGAATAATGTGCTTAATTACCAATTCCCAACAGCACGACACGGATGTCACGGATACACGGATAGCTGTTTTTTCCTTTGTGACCGAAAGCATCCAGGATACCCGCCACGTGATTCATCCGTCCAGAAATAAAAAACCTGTATCCGATAAAGGAGCCCCCGAATTTATCTCGCGCAAGTCAATGCTTCAATTCTAAAATCTAAAATCTAAAATCTAAAATCGATTGACTCCAGTATCCCAATTACCTGTTTGGCCAAGGCCCGATGCCCAATTCCCAATTCCCGATTGAAGCCAGAAGGAAGAATGAAGAGGGGAAGAGAAGGAGATAGGGAAAATTCCCTGTTTGGCCAATGCCCGGTTCCCAATTCCCAATTCCCTGTTTGGCCGATTCCCGATTCCCAATTCCCAATTCCCGATTCCCAAATCTAAAATCTAAAATCTAAAATCTAAAATCGAATGATTGACAGAGAATGGTGGACACAACAGTGGTTAGATTTAATCAATACCTACCGCTTCAAAAAGCGCTTAGAACGTGGCTGGCAATACGCGCGCGAGGGAAAAGTTCTCAGCATTAAATTTCCCAATCAAGAAGTAATTGCCATAGTTCAAGGCACCGATCCAAAACCCTATCAAGTTTCTTTAGGACTCGATACATTGAGCGATGAAGATTGGGATTATGTGATTGAAAATATGTCGCAAAGAGCAGTTTTTTCAGCTAAACTCTTAGCAGGAGAAATGCCGCACAATATTGAGGATGTATTTGCGGCCGCCGGCAAAACGCTATTTCCGTTAAGTTTATCTGATATTCGATCGCGCTGTAGCTGTCCTGACCCGCAAAACCCTTGCAAACACATCAGTGCAGTATACTACTTATTGGGCGATCGCTTCGGCGAAGACCCTTTCGTACTGTTTCAACTGCGGGGGAGAACCAAAGAGCAAATCTTGACAGCACTTCGTCAAAGACGGGGTACGGAAGGAGAGGAAAATACCCAGCTAAACAAGGGTGAAAATTCCCCTACTGCGAATGCTAAATTGCCGAAGGTCGATCGCTTTTGGGAATACAATCAGCAGCTAGAATCATCTTTAGTAGTAATTGTACCGCCGCCCAGCAGCGAAACAGTATTAGATATCTTAGGCCCAATTCCCATCGCCACCGACGGAAAAGGAAGCGCTAGCAAATCCTCGCCCGCCTCTGACGCACTCAAGCAGCATTTTAGCAAAATCTACCAAGCAGTTAGCCAGCAAGCAGTTTTAGCAGCACTGAAACGGGGCGAAGGAGATTAACCTAATGTATTCCCAGAGATGATACAAGAGATTATGGCTGATAACAAATCAAGCTTTAATACCCATTTTATTCTTGAGTTTCTCTCTGCTGGAACGAGAGTTTGTCTAGAATAGATTTCAACCGAGGAGTCTTACTTTTGGCAATTTCAGTTTATACTTCCCGCAAATTACTCATAATTTCTATCAATTCCTGGGGGCTTTGAATCAAAAAATCAGGATTGTGTGCCACCAAAGCCTCCTCAGAATTAAAACCCCAACCTACAGCAATTACCTTAATTCCGGTTTTTCGAGCAGCTTCTATATCTCTAATCTCATCTCCCACATAAACGACTTCTTTAGCATTTATATGTTCGGTTTTTAGCCATCTATTAATAACTTTATGTTTGCCAAAAGTTGAGCCAGAGTAAATAAACGTGAAAGTGTCTTGCAAAGCATTTTTTTTCATCGATTCCAAGACATTTTCTCTGGAATTAGATGTGATAATACCCAGTTGAAATCCCTGTTTTTTTAACTCCAGTAAAACTTCTTTAATCCCCGGAAATAAACGAATGTTGGGGATTTCGCTGCGTAACTCCGCTTTCAACATTCTAATCAACAGCGGGAATTTGAAGATAGAAATACCAGAATACTGAAGGACTTGCCAAGAAGTTAAATTGCTCAGTTGAGCGATTTGCTCTTTGGTTGCAGATTTAAAGCCTAATTCGACTGACAAACGGTTGGTGATGCTTAGAAGAATATCGATTGTATCTGCTAAAGTGCCGTCAAAATCAAAAATAATTACTTTGGTCATTGGACAATAGCAAATAAGGAACGGGGAAGCATACAATTTTAGATTTTAGATTTTAGATTTTAGATTGGGAATTACTTACTGCATAATGTATTTGCTCTTGGCGCTCCGTACACACCCTAGGGTTATTATCTATAGGGTAAGGTGCACCCTAAGCACCCTGAGCGCGAACATCTCAACTTTTAAGGGTTAATTTGATTGGCTTTCGCATTTCGCCGCAGCATTTCGGGTTTTATGCGCCGCAGCGCCGAAGCTGTAAATCTGCGGTTCCATTCTTCGTCGGAGATGTCGGCTAATTCTGCAAGTGTCGGTGCTATGTTTTCAGGATAAGGCTCAAAGTCTGCAACATCAGTTGGTTTAGCAAATCGCTGATTCCAAGGACAAACATCCTGACAAATGTCGCAACCTGCTACCCAGCCTTGTAAATTAGATGCAATTTCGTCGGGCAATTTTTCGGCTCGATTCTCGATCGTGTGATAGGCTATACATCGATCGGCATTCACCACAAAAGGCTCAGTAATTGCTCCCGTCGGACACGCCTCTATGCAGCGAGTGCAAGTGCCACAATGTTCCGTATGAGACTCATCCGACGCTAACTCCAGATTAGTCAAGATTTCGCCCAAAAACACCCAAGAACCGTATTCGCGCGAAATTACATTACCATTTTTGGCAATCCAGCCAATCCCGGCACGCTGCGCCCACATTTTATCCTGAACTGGTCCGGTATCAGCATAATACCGCGCTTCAATTCCCTCGCCTTGCGATCGCACCCAATTTGCCAAAAGCTTCAGTTTTTTGTGCAAAATTCTATGGTAATCCCGCCCCCAACCGTAGCGAGAGATTTTAGCATATTCGATCGCTGCATCGTCCCCCCCCTCCCACAGGGGATTTGCGGGGCGTTGGTGGGGCGTGTAGTAGTTGATGGCGACACATATTAATGACTGCACCTCTGGCATCACCAATTGAATATCCTGCCGTTTCGGGTTTGCCATCCATGCCATATCCGCCTGATAACCCTTGTCCAGCCAAGCTTGCAATCTTTGTTTTTCTATATCAAAATCCGTGTCTGTTGAGGCTATCCCGACTTTGTGAAATCCCAACTCAAGGGCTTTTTGCTTAATGCGATCGCTATTAATTGATTTTTTCATCACGTAAGAAACCACTGCACAATTTGTGCCATAAGTCTAGTAACTTTCAGAGTAATTTTCGGACAGTATTGATAATACTTTGGCAATCTTTATATTTATAAGTTTGAACTCCAAAATGTCAAAAATGTTACATAATTTAATTTAGGGAGAATTCGATTCGCTAATTCAAGTACGCAAGTAAAACCGACAGCGAATCCCACAGCATACATATGGCAGTTAGTATTCAATCAGCTCAATCTATTTTCTCCAACACCGAGATTGCTAGCGTTGTTCCGGCTACCACGGAAGCGTTCTACAAACTCAGCGTTGAAGACCAACTCGCACTGCTCTGGTATGCCTACACCGAAATGGGCGTGTCCATTACCGCAGCAGCTCCCGGAGTAGCCAGCATGGCGCTTGTCGAAGGCATTCTGAGCGAAATCAAGCAAATGTCGCCGGCTGCTCAAAGCAAAACTATGTTTGACCTAGCCAGCAACGCCGACACAACAATTGGCCGGATTTACACTTCTTTGCGGGTCAACACCAAACTCGGTTTCTGGTACGAGTTGGGTCAGTTGATGAAACAGGGCGTTGTCGCTCCGATCCCCGCCGGCTATCAAATGTCTCCCGAAGCCACCGCAGTTCTCGAAACCATCAAGCAACTAGATCCGGGTCAGCAAATTACCGTACTTCGGAATACCGTAGTTAACATGGGCTATGACCCTGCTTTTAACCAAGAGTACGGCAAACGCTCAGCCCCCCGCAGCACTCCCACCGCTCCAGAAGAGCGGGTGAAAACCCAAATTGAGGGTATCAGCGAGCAGACAGTGCTCAGCTACATCGACTACATGAACGCCTTCGACTTCACCCCAGCCGTCGGTTTATTTGCTGAAGAAGGTGCCCTGCAACCACCTTTCCAAAAGCCGATCGTTGGTCGCGACGCTATCCTCAACTATATGCGCGAAGAGTGCGTCGGACTGAAAATGATGCCCGAGCGAGGCGTATCGGAACCCGCAGAAGATGGCTACCGCCAAGTGAAAGTCACTGGCAAAGTCGAAACTCCCTGGTTCGGATCGAATGTGGGTATGAACATCGCGTGGCGGTTTTTGCTCGATCCCCAAGGTCAAATTTTCTTTGTGGCGATCGACTTGTTGGCATCTCCGAAGGAATTGCTCAATTTGATCCGCAAATAGAATATTCTGGTTGGCTCTGTTAAACAGGCTTGCCCAAAAACCCAGATGCCTTTAGGTGTCTGGGTTTATAGCATTTTAGGTTTTAGATTTTAGATTTTAGATTCAATAATTGAAGGATTGGAAATGACTGATGGTATCAGAGTTTGCCGGTTGGCTAAACTTGCATTTTTTGAAAGTAGTATTGATTTTGGTCGATCGCTCCCAAAGCTGCGATCGACCCTCTCCGGTTCCTCCTTTTTTAGGAGAATTATTTTCCTAGCCCTACTTATATCTTTTGAGGGATTTGCTGCGACAAAGAGAATGATTAAAGTATACTCATTCATTTGAAATCACTTGTTTTATGACCGCAACAACTCGACCTATTTTAACTACCTCTATAAAGATTGCAGGTATCACAATGCCAGGGATACTGCAATATTTTGAAACTTTAAACGCGGGCGATTTTGACGCGACGGCTAATTTATTTGCAGATGACGGGGTGCTGCACGCGCCGTTTGAAGATCCCATTATCGGCAACATTTCGATCGCCACTTATCTCAAAAAAGAAGCGCGAGGAATGCAGCTAGAACCCCAGAAAGGTGTCAGCCAAATTTTAAAAGATGGCAATGTAGAAGTTCAGGTCAGCGGCCGGGTGCAAACTTCCGCCTTTGGTGTTAATGTCGGATGGCTGTTCTTGCTCAATTCTGACCAAAAAATCCTTTCAGTCACGGTCAAACTGTTAGCTTCTCCCCAAGAATTGCTAAATCTGCGGTCGCAGACGAAATTTGATGTTTGATAATCTGTTTCACATTTAAATTGTTTGTTTTGGTTTGACCTGTCGATCGAATGTAATGGCTCAAGCCATCATTATTTTTGCGCGCAATTGAGGCAGAAACCGGGTTTTTTATCCAAATCTCCAGTGAAGCGCCGTCAACCGTTGAAAAACCCGGTTTCTTGATTATTTGCGCGCAATTGAGGCAGAAACCGGGTTTTTTATCCAAATCTCCAGTGAAGCGCCGTCAACCGTTGAAAAACCCGGTTTCTTGATTATTTGCGCGCAATTGAGGCAGAAACCGGGTTTTTTACCCAAATCTCAGGTGAAGCGTCGCTAACTGTTCAAAAACCCGGTTTCTTGGGTATTTGTGCGATCGGGACTGTACCCCTACAATCTTACAGTCTCGCCTTGGGCTGACAATAAAGCATCCAGGATACCCGCCACGTGATTCATCCGTCCAGAAATAAAAAACCTGTATCCGATGAAACTTGCCGAACGTATTTATCTCGCGCAAGTCAATGCTTCAATTCTAAAATCTCAAATCTCAAATCTCAAATCGATTGACGCTACTGCACGGAAAATTGGCTGTCACCGCAGCGCGTGCGACAGACAGCCAAAGCGAGTCAAAAAGTGCCTTGCCAATCATTAATGACTAATGACTAATGACTAACGACTAATTAAGATTTTTCCGGCAAACTCGCTTCCAACTTGAGACAGTTGCGACCGTCTATTTGCAAAGTGTAGTCCACCCGATCCATAAGTCTGCTCATAATCAGCCAGCCGTAGCCGCTTTCCTGTTTAGCTTCCGGCCTCGGGGGATTGTAAGTATCCATTTCGTAACCTTTACCGTAATCCCAAATTTCTAAACCAATATCCCTATTTTTTAAATTCAAGCGAATTAACACGGGCAAATTGGGTTGATCTTTGTGAGCATGGCGGATCACGTTAGAATAGGCTTCTGCTAACACCAAGCGCAAACGATTCGACTGACGCGGCCAATCGACGTGCTCTCCTAGCTCTACTTCCAAACTGCTCAGCAACCAATTTTCAACAATTGTTAAAAACCGCAAGTCGCTTGGCACATGAAGCTCAGTATTCATAAAAAAATCCCGTAAGTTTGAAAACCCTGTGTCTTCCAGGTATGAAATACGACGAGCCGAATGGATTCGGCCTCAATACTTGTCGCTAATCGGGGGATACGAGCCTTTTCTGTTTAAAAATCAGGCATTCGTCATTCGGTAGAAGGCAGAAGTTAAGAGAATAGTTGAAAACTTTTGTTATGGGCTTAAAGCCCCTTAACAATTGATAATTATACCGAGACTGTAAGCAGTGAGGTATAAAAAATCTGTGTTTCAATCCTTGGCTTTTAAGCGTTGGTTTTTTCTGACGAATGCCTTCTACCTTAACCCTTTACAGGTATTTAATCCCCCAGGAAAGCGATTCAGGAAACTAGCTGCGCCATCGCCGGCTAGGTTTTTACTGTGGTTTTTGACTGGTGACGATAACACCGTCCTTTGTAGGACTACTCTATGGGCCGTCAACAAGCAGGGCTTAAGTTTTTTCGGCTCTCACCCACCCCCGACTATGCGTCGGGAGTCGCTGACAGATTCAAAGAACCTCCAGAGAGAGTATGGTTTGGTCGTCTTCTTGAACGGGATTATCAGCTCGGATGTGAGCCAACAAATTGTCCAAGTTGAAAGAACCAGGTTCCTGAATCAAAAGTTGCCAAAGCCCTTCTTGTTGTAGCATAGAACGGGTTGGTACACCCCCTGCTACCGCTTGACTTGTCACGCTAGCTTCAGTAATTCCGTCACTCGTCAGCAGAAATACATCTCCTGACTTTAATTCGATCGTACCTGCTTTGCCTCTCCAAACTGGTAGTATCCCCAAAGGAATGCCACGAGCTTTCAGGAAATTAGGCTCGGCTGGCGTTTTACCGCTAGCGGCTTGAGCTTTCACCTCCGAGTGAGACCAAACAATCGGGTAAATGTGACCGGCATTAGCAAAAGCGAGGTGTCCCGTTGACGGAGTGTAACGAGCTACAACCATTGTAATAAAATGGTTGTTGCCGATCAGGTCGTCAGACATACTGCTATTCATGTTCTGCATAACTTGATCGGGCTCTGGAGAAACTTCTTGGGAAAGTTCCCGCCGCATCACCGAAATCGCGCTGGCCATAAATAGAGCAGCCGGAACTCCCTTACCCGAAACATCTCCCACCGCTATCCAAATATCCCCTTGAGAGTGGACGTAGACTTCAAAAAAGTCGCCGCCAACTTCCCGCGCGGGATAGCAGCAAGCTTGCACCCTGACAGTTTCAAAATCCGGCCAACTTTGGCGTAACAAGTTTGTTTGGATTTGGCGAGCCACTTCCAACTCGTTTTGCATCTGCTTGGCTAAATCCAGAGTGCGCTGGTAGAGCTTAGCTTGAGACAGGGCGAGAGCAGCTTGAGCTGCTACACCTTCTATTAACTCTATCTCTTCTGCCGACCAAGGGTTAGTGCCACCAATCTGGCACAGTGCGAGTACCGCCAGCAATTCTTGCTGGTAAGTCAGGGGCACGGCAATCTCAACGGAGTTACCGTCCCCGCGACTGTTTGGGTTGACTTGAGTTTGGCGGCTGGCTACGGCTTGAACCAGCAAATTTTCATCAAAAGAAAAGCTGCTGGCTTCAGAGGTTTGGGCTTGGTAGGGGAAGGTACTCGGCAATAGTCGATCGGCCTCTACCGGCCGCAGCATACAATAGTTTGCCTCAAAAGTTTGACCTACGGTTTGAACAATAGTTTGTACCATACTAGAGTAATCTAGCGACCCGCGAATCACGCTCATTACCTCATTGAACAGAGATTCCTTGCGTAAAGCGCGACGCAGTGCAACGCTGCGCTGCTTGTAGTATTTGTAAGTTTCTGAGGCTTGATTGATCACCAATTTGAGTTCTTCTGGATTCCACGGTTTGGTGATGTATTTGAACACTTGACCTGAGTTGATGGCCTCGACCAAATCTTCAACATCTGTGTATCCCGTTAGCAGAATCCGAATCGTATCGGGAAATCGCTCGACTGTTTTCCCCAAAAACTCGGTGCCATTCATTTCTGGCATCCGCTGGTCAGATATAATCACCGCCATCTCGCCCTGTTGGTCTAGAACTTCCAGGGCGCTGAGGGCGCTATCTGCTTTGTAAACCTGAAAGTCGCGTCGAAACGTCCGGTACAATAAATCCAAGTTGTCAGGTTCGTCATCGACTACCATCAGTTTCAGCTTGCTTCCATCTCCCCGACTCATCTTTCTTCCCCCTTGAAAACCCCCACCATAGCTGTAATCAGCAAGGTGGCGGGAGGAAAAGGGGGGCTGGATATATGCAACATATCAGTTACGTCAAGTTGAGTTAAAGAAACCCGTTTTACCTCAAGGTGAGCATTCCTTTCGCACCATCTGTTCGCACAGATGAGAGGCTTTCGATACTGTAACCCGCCTCGGTAGGCCGCTTCAATAGGGAAAATTCCCCAGTCAGCTTTCACAAAAAATACTCGGTAAGTGGGAAGCTCCGAGACTTTAGTCCTGAGAGGAAAACGACCCGGCGATTTCAATCGCCTTGAATCCCCTCGCGGGGCAGAGGGGTATGGTTGCCCCAAGGCGTGAGGATATGGTTGTCCTCAATCTCCCATTTCTGGGGTAAAGTTAGCTTCGCCAATGTTATAGAGGCTTGCGCCGGCTGGCAGCACTGTCGAGCGTGACTTTAAGACTGTTTAACTACTAGCGACAGGGCAGGGGACTAGCTTCGCATCAAGCGGGTGTCATGACCTAAATAACGTAGCCTGTTAAGGCGATAGCTGGTCAGTACAGCTTGTTTGATTTCTCTTACAAGCGAGCGTGGCTTTAGCCCGCTCGTTACTGACGCTGTGATACGAGCAATGACCTTGTTAGCAGTCGGTACTTTTCTAAACACACCAGCATTCAAAACTGCTAATTAATGCTCTGATTGCAGAGTTCTTAACTAGCTGGGTACTGTCCTCGGTGTGAATTTTAACACTTACTACTAACGCAGGTATTGCTACCTAAGTCTGGTCAACACCGGCTGTATTTCAAGCCCCACTGTACCCGGAGGGTTAGTGGTGGGTTGTTGGCGCTATTCCCTACATCTTTGCCGAATCGTACTTGATTGCTGCATCCAAGTCTCCCTAATCTCTGAACTTTTTGCAGCAAGCATATTACTACTGCCGAATCAAGTTATTCTTTCTGCCAGTCTGAGCTTAGCAGAACGAGAGCGGGGATTTCTAGCGACTTCTTCGGATTGTGGCACGATCGGCTTTTTTGTCAGTACCTGCAAATTGGGTGTTCCTCTGAGTTGGTGCTTGACTGGTCGGTCTTCGAGACTGTGAAATGTAATGATTCCGATTCTCCCCCCTGGTTTTAACCACCTTGGCGCAAGGTTTAGGAAAGTTTCTAAAGAAGCGAGTTCGGAGTTGACAGCTATCCTTAAAGCTTGGAAAGTACGGGTGGCCGGATGGATTCTGCCGTTGCGCTGCTTGGGGGGGAAGCTGGAGGCGATCGCCCCTGCAAGTTCTGTTGTAGTTTGAAAAGGGCGCCCTTGCACAATCCGCCTCGCGATGCGCCGCGACAGTCGCTCCTCGCCGTACTTGTAAATAATATCTGCTAGTTTAACTTCTTCCCAGTGGTTGATAATCTCTTCTGCCGTCAAAGATTGCTGCTGGTTCATACGCATATCTAGTTGAGCCCGGTGGCGAAAACTAAATCCCCGTTCCGGTGTATCGAACTGAGCAGAGCTGACGCCCAAGTCTGCTATGATACCATCAAATTCAGCCTCTGGGGACTGATATTCAGCAAAGTTACCGTGCCAAAACTCAACGGGCGAGTTGGCAAATCGGGCTTGGCAAAAACCGATGGCTTGTTCATCGCGGTCGATCGCCACCACTGTAACATCTGGCGCCGCCGCTAAAATCAAACTCGTGTGTCCGCCGCCCCCAAGCGTCGCGTCCAAATAGTGTCCGCCTGGACGCACAGCCAAACCCGCAATTAATTCTTGACCCAAAACTGGAACGTGATAGGTGTCAATACTGACATCCGATCCAAGGGTCTCCTTCTCAGAGAGCTCGATATCCTTCATAATCATAAAAGCGAAACAAAAATCAACAATAGTCAGTAATCATTAATTCATTTAATTATGTCAAGAATTGAGACTAGAACCGAACCGATGGTGCTCAACATGGGGCCGCACCACCCTTCAATGCACGGGGTACTCCGGTTAATTGTCACCCTGGACGGGGAAGATGTGGTGGACTGCGAGCCAGTTTTGGGCTATCTGCACCGCGGGATGGAAAAAATTGCCGAAAATCGCACCAACGTGATGTACGTGCCCTACGTTAGCCGCTGGGACTACGCTGCGGGGATGTTTAACGAAGCGGTGACAGTGAATGCACCGGAAAAGTTGGCGAATATTGCTGTCCCCAAACGGGCTAGTTATATTCGGGTAATCATGCTGGAGTTGAACCGGATTGCTAACCACTTGATGTGGGTAGGGCCGTTTTTGGCGGACGTGGGGGCGCAAACTCCTTTTTTCTATACTATGCGCGATCGCGAACCAATTCTCGACTTGTGGGAAGCAGCGACCGGTTATCGCATGGTGAATAATAACTATTTCCGCATCGGCGGAGTCGCCGCCGATTTGCCCTACGGTTGGGTAGATAAGTGCCAAGATTTCTGCGATTATTTCGTTCCCAAAATTGACGAATACGAACGTTTAATTACCAACAATCCAATTTTCCGCCGCCGGATTGAAGGCTTGGGTACTATTTCTCGCAACGAAGCGATTAACTGGGGACTTTCCGGCCCCATGTTGCGCGGTTCCGGCGTAAATTGGGATTTGCGGAAAGTTGACCATTACGAATGTTATGACGACTTCGACTGGGAAGTCTGTACCGAAGCTGCTGGCGATTGTTTAGCCCGGTATTTAGTACGGATTCGGGAGATGCGCGAGTCGGTTAAGATTATCTATCAAGCCTTGAAAGGACTCCCCGGCGGCCCTTACGAGAATTTGGAAGCGAAGCGCTTAGAAAGCGGGCCAAAATCTGAATGGAATGGTTTTGACTATCAGTTTATTGGCAAAAAAGTGGCGCCGACTTTTAAGATTCCCAAGGGCGAACATTATGTCCGCGTCGAAAGTGGCAAAGGTGAGTTGGGGATTTATATTATCGGGGATGATAGTGTGTTTCCTTGGCGCTGGAAGATTCGGGCTGCGGATTTTAATAATTTGCAGATTTTGCCTCACATTGTGCGCGGCGTGAAGATTGCGGATTTGGTGGCAATTTTGGGGAGTATCGACATTATTATGGGCTCGGTTGACAGGTAGAAGGAAAAGGGCGATCGCATTTTTGGGCTGTTTGCTAAAAAGTGCGATCGCTACTTTTTTGAATCATATACAGTCCTGGGCGCATAATACCAAAGAAACCGGGTTTTTCACTTCAACTGTCGGCTACAACGAAAAATTTTCGTAAAAACCCGGTTTCTGACTACCCATGAGTCTGGGAGTGTATAGATTAACAGTAACGAAAATCTACCTCGGTTCCGCACTGCGTACAAATACCCTCAGAACAATCATCAGCTCCTCCTGACCAGTCAAAGTTTGTGCCTTTGCAGTACGGACAATACTCAGTTAAAGATAAAATTTCAGCGGGGACACACCGCCATCTGGGTAAAGTAACAGCTACCTCTGACTCTAGGGAAGTAAATGTATTGACAGGTAAACGATGTACTCGCTCGACTAATTCATTGACTTTGATAATTAATTCATTAGCATTTTCTACCCACAAATAGCCGCAGCGGACAGCGCGACTGATTAAAACATTTCTTTTTTCTTCAATAAATATTCGATTTCCGTTGGGGTCGATCGCCCTGCATTCCCACCCTGCAAATATAGGAACTTCTTGTGCGTAATTCCCTATCAAACCTGGAATGTTATTGAGTTGCCGTTCAGCAAGACAACCGATCCATAGATCCCAGTGAACTCTTTTGCATCTTTGTGAAGAAATACAACTTTTTAACAAATTATCAAAGGCGATTATATCCTTGTCTACGCCTCTGTGACCTAAGTAAATACCGCGTCTTTTTGTATCTGCTAAATTAAATATGACTACATAATCTGGTAATAAGTGGCTCGATTTTTTGAACTCTTCTAAACAAGATTCTGGTGGTATCATAAAGAAGCATTATATTTAAAATCTAAGGCTAGCTTATCACAGCGATCGAAAATTTGCCATGTCAAATCTCAAGTTTGCGATCGGCTTCAAAATGATATGATATCAATAATCAAAATCTCTCTCTTCTCTCTTCCTCTGTGTCCTCTGCGCCCTCTGCGGTGAAAAAAATCTTTATTTCAAAAATAAAATAAAATCAACTTTGATTCCATAAATTATGACATTCCAGCAATCAGATATCAATGACAGCAACCCAGAACTCTGCGCTTTAATCTGCGAAAGAATTGCCGCCAGTCCCCAGCAGCGTATTACTTTTGCTGAATATATGGATTTGGCATTATATCATCCGCAGCACGGATATTATAATAATAGCGATCGCCAGTCGATCGGCAAACAAGGCGATTTTATCACGTCGTCTCACTGGGGTGCTGATTTTGCGGAGGTTTTGGCACAGCAGTTTGTGGAAATGTGGGAAATTCTAGGCAAACCTCAAAACTTCGCGATCGTAGAAATGGGCGCTGGGCGGGGAAATTTTGCCGAAAATGTGCTGCAATATCTGCAAATACAATATCCCGATTTCTTTCATATTTTAGAATACATTATTGTTGAACTTTCCCCTGTACTCCAAGCGGAACAGCGGCAAAGGTTAGCCCATATCAAGTGTATTAACTGGTGTAATTGGGATGAGATAGTTAATAACTCAATTGTCGGTTGTTTCTTTTCTAACGAGTTAGTGGATGCTTTACCCGTGCATCAATTCATTCTAGAAGAAGGGCAAGTTAGGGAGATTTACGTTGCCGCAGAAACGCCCAAAAATGAACAAGAAGAGATAAAATTTGTTGAAGTAATTGGCGAAGTTTCCACGCCTAAAATTGGCGAATATTTGGATTTGGTGGGCATCGAT
This sequence comes from Microcoleus sp. AT8-A3, assembly GCF_036705675.1. NCBI lineage: Bacteria > Bacillati > Cyanobacteriota > Cyanophyceae > Oscillatoriales > Microcoleaceae > Microcoleus > Microcoleus sp. AT8-A3. The sequence goes on along the minus strand of NZ_JAUBVD010000033.1, from coordinate 23,056 downwards.
TTGTCGGCTAGTGTTTACGGGGATGGTTATCGCAGTGAGGTGAATTTGGAGGCTTTGGACTGGATGAGTACAGTTGCTCAAAAGTTGCAGCGGGGATATTTGTTAACTATTGATTACGGTTATCCGGCGCACCGCTATTACAATCCGAGGCGCAGGGAGGGGACGCTACAGTGTTATTATCTGCACCGATATCACAATAATCCTTATATTAATGTGGGGCGGCAGGATTTAACGGCTCATGTTAATTTTACGGCGTTGGAAAGGCAGGGTGAATTGTGCGGTTTGGATGTGGTAGGGTTTACTCAGCAGGCTTTGTTTTTGATGGCGTTGGGTTTGGGCGATCGTATTGCTTCTCTGTCTACAAATGATGCGGAAGTATTGGATGTGGCAACGTTTTTGCGGCGCCGGGAGGCTTTGCATCAATTGATCGATCCGATGGGTTTGGGGGGTTTTGGGGTTTTGGTACAGTGTAAGGGGTTGAAGGAGGAGGAAAAGGGGAGAATGTTGAAGGGTTTGATGGTGCCTGATTGATTATTTGAGATTGATTATTAACTAATTTAATAGTGGAGATTTTTTGAACCGCAGATGAACGCTGATGTAATTTTGATGGATTCTGTATCTACCCAAATTATTGTCATGCAACCAATACCGGATGATTGAGTTTGCGCGAAGCATACAAAAGAGATGCTCTCAGATCGTCTGCTTCAAGATCGGGCATTTCTTCTAGTATTTGTTCCGCACTCAAACCAGCCACAAATAAGTCCAGTACGTCTGATACCCGAATTCTCATGCCACGAATGCAAGGGCGACCGCCACACTGTCTAGGATTAACCGTGATTCTTGCGAATAGCTCCGACATTAAAGTTAGCTCCTACAACGCTTAGTTATAGTATGAATGAGTGCGATCGTAATTGTCAATAACTGGATTCCCATGATTATTAACTAATTAAGCTGTACCAATTACTTTTATCATCACTTAAGCGCACTGACTCAGGGTTGGAAATTCCCATTCTCTTGAATATAAAGTAGATGGCAGCTTTAAACAATAGGCAGCAGGAACCACCTCAATTAACCACCAATTAAACATATCTCGTCTGGCTTCAGTACAACCCGTAATGGCATCACCAGTAATTGCATCATACAAAATATTCAAGATGGCATTATAAGCTGTTTTGGTGTTGAGTGTTTGCAGCAAGCCGTAGAAAATATTATAAGCTTCGTCAGTAGCTTGATATTTTCCAATTTTGTTAATATTAGGAAACAAGGTATCTGCCCAAGTTTCGGGAATTTCACCACCATCCTTCAGCCAACAAGATACAATTCCTTGAACGATATCTGTCTTGTTTTCTTCAGGAAAGTAATGTTTAATGGTCGGTTTAGCTGCTAATGCTATTCCATAAGCCATGTAGACATATCGCTGATGGGATATTGCATCATTAGGCATTCCAAAAGCTGTCATTACTTCTACAAAAGCTTCTTCTACATTGTATTTTCCACCCGTTTCGTATAAATCACGATACTTTCTTTCCCAAACCCTGTGAAGAGTTTCCTGTAATTGCTCAGGAATATCTGAGTTGCTGGGCAATTGAAAATTTCTGTAGTAGCCTATGTCAAACTCGATCATTGACTGTCCCTCCTTATGTTTTTCATTAATCATAAACTATGAGCCAGTTCATTGTCACCTTCATATCACCTCAATTTTACTTTGGGTACAGAAGCCAGTAAAGCCTTGATAGCCTTTACTGGCTGTCTATACTGATATGTCTACGGATATGGACGTTCGTAGAAGATAATCACTTGAATATTCGGGAACCTCATCTTAAAGTCCTCATCACAAGTAATGTTGCAGCCAGAACACATATCTCTCTCAGTGTAGAGGTAGAGTATTCCTTCTGCATCCAAGGAAAGATCATCTCTTTCTAACTCTTCTGAAATTTTATTGAAAAGCTTGTACTCCGCGTGTTCTTTGTTGTTGCAGGATGCTATTCTGTTAAGCCTTGGCTCAAAAAACAACTTTGGTCCATCCTCTTCACCTGGAATATTTAGAGGATCTCGCTTGCTGGTAGCTTCTAGGTTATAGACTTTGCTTGTCGGGATCTCCAACTTGACAACAGCAGCATTGCCAGAACGATTTTTTTTATTTGAATCTCCTTTTTGGATATGGATCAACCGAATATCTTGAACTTTCGTCTGTAGTTCCTCTACGATGTCCGCATGGCACTCAGGTATGCCTTCGGGATACTCGTAATGAGGTGTGTTTCTAGAGGGGTTTCCTGTAGTTAAGTTTTTGTTCACGCCAGCAATGATTAAGTTTACAGGCATCGATAAATAAAAATATATAACCTGACTTAGACATAAGATTTAAGCTTCGTCTGACTCAGGTATTTTGATTATACCACACTTTTAAATTAACTCCCAACTCTGCTCGGACACCTCTTATTCAGCCCATTTTAATCGTTCTTGAATAGACATCCCCTGCAACTTTTTACTCATTTCATATAAATCCACTTGCGGATAATCCCCCTTAAATAGCGGAATCAAAGACTCAACAACAGCAGCGATTCCCTGCGGGGGCACTGCATTTCCAATCTGCCTCCGTACTTCAGTCGTAGAACCTTCAAAAACAAAATCATCGGGAAATGTTTGCAATCTTGCCCTTTCACGATTTGTCAAAGAACGCGGTTCTAAATAATGATAACCCCAAGTTCCGCCGCCTCCACCAGCAATGATTGTCGATGATGGTTTATCAGGATGAATTCGGCGATAAACGTGACTGATCATGCCTTTGACATAGTATGGACTATCCTTGGGAATATCAGAGAAATTGCCTCCCGGTTTAATTCGATTTAAAATTTCAACGGTGCGGGCTTGAATTTTATGATGTTGGTTATTGTCAAGAACTGCTTCCACATTTTTGAGTGCTTCGCCCGCAGTTCGATAGGGATTTTTGCGATTTTGACCGTATTCTGGCTGAGGATGCACAAAGTTAAATCCTGTATCCATCCGAATCCCAACTAATAACACTCTTTGCCGAAATTGCGGAACTCCGTAATCCGCAAAGTTGTATAGTTTGGGTTTAACTAAGTAGCCGGGAGCTATACTTTCAAAATCAGAAATTATTTGTTTTATTGCTTGATAATTATTGGCACTTAATAAGCCTTTGACATTTTCTGCTACAAAAGCTTTGGGCTTTTTTTTGTTGACAAAATCGAGAAAGTATGTATATAAATTACCTCTGGTTCCTTCAAGTCCGGGGCGCTTCCAAATTAGGGAGAAATCTTGACAGGGAAACCCTCCTATACATATTTCAGCTTCGGGAACTTGTGCAATGTCTATATTTTCTATGCTGTCGTTGATGATGACATCAGCAATGTTTCTGCTGAATGTTTTGCAGGCGTATTTGTTGGAGTCGATCGCCCAAACTACCTCAAATCCGGCTTGGTGGAATGGCAAATCCATGCCGCCGCAACCAGAAAATAAGGATATGAGTCGCGGTTTTTTTGCCCAGGCGATCGGCTGGAGACGTTCTATTAACATAGGAGTGCAAAGTTAGCCAAGGGCGGGCTGGATGCCGGCACCACAAGAGTGTCATCATACCAAAACACGATCGAACTCGACTCATCAATTGATATTTCACTCTTCATCATCTAACTCGATCCCGGCTTGACGCAATTTTTCTGCCAATTTTTCAGCGCGGAGGCGTTCGCGATCGGCTCTTTCCTCAGACCAAAGCAACAACTTGCCTTCAGGATTCCACCACCTCAACCAACAGCCTGTCCTTCCTTCGTGCGTTCCTTCCCACATTCCTAAAAACAAGTCTAATCCCGGTATCCAATAACGTCCGTTTTCATCAGGTTTTTGCAAGTTGTAGTGCTCTGATTCTAAAGCGTAAACTTCTAAATGAGCTGTTTTGGCTCGGAATATGACGTATCGGGGGACTTTGATTACTTGCTCGTAAAAATACCACTTTCCCACCCGCGAGGTAAATTCAACGGAGTATTCTTCTCCATAGGTTTCTGAAAGAAATTCCATCACGAGTTGAGGGATGGTTCCTTCTGTGTGCGGCGTGTAACTGCGGCGGACTTGCGAGACATTTTTTGGATTGACGGGTTTCACGTACATCCAATCTGGTGCTTTGCAGATAATGCGCTGTTCGTCGCTGCTTGAACCTGGGAAACTTATTCCTGCACACAAGGCAAAGTTGGAAACAATTAAGGCATCCTGGATTAATTCAGGAAATGCTGTTAGCGGCTGGCGCAAAGCGGCGGCTAATAATGGTTGGCTTTCGTCTTCTACGGGGTCGTCTGGTAGTTGACAATTTTCTGGTAGCAGCGGCCAGGTGATTGTGAGTTTTGTTTCTGGGTTTTTAGTTGCTACAGACATAGTTTATCAGAGGTTAAATGTTTTAATGCTTAAATTATATCTCTTGGTTTTTGGGATTAATGTTAATGGCTTAATGACGAGGCCGAGCCTCTGGATCTGCGTTACCGGGCAGAGCCAATTAGTAACGACTTAAGCCGACAGTCCGCCAGGGGTTGAAACCCCTGGCTAATAGCTAAAGTCCTCTGAAGAGGACTGAGAAGAAGACTGTTAAAATAATTAGTCCTCTGAAGAGGACTTTAGCTTTGAGGCAGGGAATTCATTCCCTGCCGGACTTAATATGCAGCAATTATCTTCTGCTGTAGCTCGTTTGTCATTGCTAGTAGTTCTGATTGGGCGATCGCACTTTGTTCACCACTCGCCAACCACTTCAATTGTACCGTCTCGTTTTCAGCTTCCGTATCTCCCAAAACTAAACACGCAACTGCACCGCTTCTGTCGGCTCTTTTAAACTGTTTCTTGAAAGGACTAGCACTCAAATCTATCTCTACACTAAACCCGGCACTTCGCAATTTTTGAGCTAACAATACCGATTGCTGTTCAGCTTTATCGCCCCTGGATACCAAATAGAAATCTAACTTTGGCGCGGGCAAAGGTTGCAACTTTTGCAGCAGGATAATCAACCTTTCGATACCCATTGCCCAACCGACTGCCGCCGTATCTGGGCCGCCCAATTCCTTTACTAAACCGTCGTAGCGGCCGCCTCCGCAAACTGTTGCTTGCGCTCCCAAATCGTCGGAGATAATTTCAAATGCGGTGTTGGTATAGTAATCTAAACCGCGCACTAATCTGGGATTTAACTGATAGCTAATTCCTAAATTTGTGAGCATAAGCTGCACTTGCTCGAAGTGATCTCGCGATTCCTCTCCCAAATAGTCCAAAATACTCGGCGCACCAGCTACAATTTCTTGAGTGCGCTGATTTTTGCTGTCCAATATCCGCAGCGGATTGCGAGTCAAGCGATCTTGAGAATCCGCGTCTAATTCGTCTTTGTGCGGTGTAAAATAATCTATCAAAGCTTGTCGGTAATTTTGTCTGTCTTGCTTATTTCCGACAGAATTAATATCGAGGCGCAAATTTTTTAAACCGAGGATTTGCAGGATATCGCAGGCGATCGCAATTACTTCGACATCCGCACGAGGATTCGCACTCCCCAAGACTTCCACGCCAATTTGATTGAACTGCCGCTGTCTTCCTTCTTGCGTGCCTTCGTAGCGAAACATCGGTCCAGCATACCAGAGACGCTGCACGTCACCAGCCGCGTACAAACTGTGTTCAATAAAAGCTCGGACTACTCCGGCGGTGCCTTCTGGACGCAAAGTTGTCGATCGATCGCCCTTATCCTTAAAAGTGTACATTTCTTTGCCCACGACATCGGTAGCTTCTCCGATGCCGCGTTCAAATAAAGATGTCTGTTCAAAAATTGGCGTCCGAATTTCTCGATAAGCCGCTTTTTTTAAAATGGTTCTAGCGACTTCTTCTATATTTTGCCAATATTGAATTTCAGCGGGCAAAATATCCCGCGTTCCCGGTAAAGTTTTAATTGCACTCATTTTGTTAGTCAGTAGTCAGTAGTCAGTAGTCAGTAGTCAGTAGTCAGTAGTCAGTAGTCAGTAGTCAGTAGTCATTAATCATTAGTTATTAGTTAAAAGTTAAAAGTTAACAGTCAACAGTTAACAGTCAACAGTCAACAGCTAACAATTCCCAATAACTAATGACTTAATAATTCCCAGGCTCCGTAACGATCGCCATAATAAGCCAAAATGCGATCGACCCGCTCGCGACCTGCCAAATCGAACCCTTCAGGATACTGTATCCACAAACCCCCAACTTGGCTGTCGTAGTAATCAAACCGCTGCGACTGCTGCGGAATTAAACCGGTTTGCACCCCTTCAACTTGACGCAAATGGATCGCCACTTCGCGATACACCGCCAGCGGCAATCCAGGGCTTTGAATTTGATAGCGGAGTTGTTTTTCTTGTGCCGTTTGCATCATTTCTTTGCCTGTCCCCAACCAAAATCCCTACTTAAGATACTTCTTTATCGATCGGCCGCGGTAGAGGACAGCAGTTAATATTGTCCAAACATACCTTTCCCCACTGCAAAGCCCAGCGTACAAGCGTAACTCGATTGTCAGCCCGCGTCTTGTTCAAGATATTGCTAATGTGGTTGTCAACTGTACGCTTGCTAATCTCTAACTTTTCGGCGATTTTCTCATTAGTCAATCCCGCTGCTACTAACTCTACCACTTGCAATTCTCTGTCCGAAAGGGTGACAGGGGTCCCAGAGACAATCCCACTCATAAATTTTTCCTATGTCTGCATATTTACCTATCTACAATTCTAAAGGATGAGGGATCGAGTATGAAGAGAAAATTAAATTTGCTGTGCTACTCTTTCGGGCCCGAAGCACCAACTCGCCTGCAGAATCGCCAAGAGTGCAAACTCAGCGCTGACACAGCATGACGCGCACCGACTTGCACTGCTGGCACCCTTCCGGTGGCGGGTGAGCCCTTTACCTGCGCGCATCTGACATCCGGGCCAAACCCGCAGATGTTTTCAGGTAAAACAACTGATACGCCGCACTGCACTTGTGCGTTGAGCGAGTAACTGCCAGTATCAATAAGTCTGGTATTATAGGAGCAGCTATTAAAATATAGCTTGCAATTTTTCTGGGATCGGTTAAAAATAATTCTTGAGCTGTCTACTGCTGGTCTAAAATCTAAAATCTAAAATCTAAAATAGACATGACTTATCCTCGCGTTCTGTGTCTGGGTGAAGTTTTATTTGATTGTTTAGCAGACAAACCAGGAGTATCTCTCGAAGAGGTAGAATCTTGGACGGCATATCCCGGCGGTGCTCCTGCTAATGTTGCCTGTGCTTTGGTTAAATTAGGGACGGCGGCGGGATTTATCGGGGCTGTAGGTGGGGATGAATTGGGTAATTCTCTAGTGCAGGTATTGCAAGAAGTAGGGGTTGATATTGCTGGATTGCAGCGACATCCAAGTGCGCCGACGCGGCAAGTTTATGTCTTGCGGAATGAAGCGGGCGATCGAAATTTTGCCGGTTTTGGCAAATTTGATACTGCGGATTTTGCCGACACCCGCCTCCTCGCTGCACAACTACCCGAAGTGCTGTTTGAAAATGCCGAATATTTAGTGCTAGGTACTTTAGAATTAGCTTATCCTGAAAGTCGAGAGGCGATCGTCCGAGCGATCGAACTAGCAGAACACTACGACGTTAAAATTATACTTGACATCAATTGGCGTCCCGTGTTTTGGCCAAATCCAGACGAAGCAAAAGCGCGCATTAGAAAAATATTAAAAAAAGTTGATTTTGTCAAGTTATCTGAGGAAGAAGCCGAATGGTTGTTTGACACTACCGATGCTGGAGCAATTACCTACCGTCTCGATTCCGTAGAAGGCGTTTTGGTGACTGCGGGCGAGAAAGGTTGCGCCTATTGTATCTCGGAAAATGAAGGAAAAATCCCCGCATTTACAGTAGATGTTGAGGATACAACAGGTGCAGGCGACGCATTTCTGGCTGGTTTTGTGCGACAGTTGTGCAAGCATGGAATTAAGAATTTAGCCGACCCCAAAATAGCCCAAACAATTGTAACTTATGCCAGTGCGGTAGGTGCGATGACAGCGATGAAACCGGGGGCAATTATATCTCAACCTACTGCGGCTGAAGTAGAAGCTTTCTTATATTTGTACAAAAATTAGGGCCGCCAACCTATCAGTCTGGAAACGGAAAGGGGGCTAATTTTGGTTCATAAACTCGGTTGCTAGGAAAAAAATACTGTTATACTAAATCCGAGTTAAAAACCCTCGCTAAGACTCGCCGTTTGAAATAGCTACTATACAAATTCTTGCCCTAGTTAAGAGGGACTAAGAAATAAACTGGTATTTAAGCTCGATTTAGTATTATAGGTTTTATTGGGGGCAATTAACCGCACATCATATCATGTCCCATCGATTACCCTGATTCCTGTAGGGGCGGGTTCACTAATAATATTTGCCAAAAACGGACAATCTCAAAAACCCGCCCCGGCAATGGTATTATGGGCGATCGATCGGACATGATATAATTTGGCGCACGATTAACTCTAGTGGCTGCGAAGCATCTATGATAATTGCATCTTCAGGTTCTTCGAGACTGTCTAACTGGCTTAACAGCAAGTCTGCTTTCATGTAGTGGTTTTCGCGAGTTTTTAACCTGGTGGCTAATAGCTGAAAAGAACATTTTAGATAAACTATCTTCATCCGCTGTTGGTCTCGGTAGAGCATTTCGCGGTAAGATGTTTTTAAAGCAGAACAAGCCAAAACCACATTTTTATTTTCTAACAGCCACCTGTCTATTGTAGCTTGCAATTGTAATAGCCAAGGAAGGCGATCCGCATCTTCTAAAGGAATGCCCCGACTCATTTTATTGATATTAGCTGATGGGTGAAAATCGTCGGCATCCCTGAAATCCCAATTGAGAGATTGCGCCAGCAACTTGCCAACAGTAGTTTTGCCAGAACCTGAGACTCCCATCACGATCGTAATCATGGCACCTATTTACCGAATACTTGCAATATACTTGCAATTTTATCAAGTTGTGCGATCGACAAACCGGGTTTCTTAAGTTGCCGGATGAATTCTACCACCCTAAAAAATTCAATAAACCCGGTTTATTTATGATTTTCGCTCAAATTTCTTCCAGAGTGGGTTTAATGAAATTATAAGCCAAAACGCCGATAATTCCACCGATCACAGGGAATACAATAAACGCCCATAACTGTTGGATTGCCCATCCGCCTTGAAAAAGTGCGACACCGATACTTCTAGCTGGGTTAACTGAAGTATTGGTTATGGGAATTCCGACTAAATGAATCAACACCAGCATCAAGCCGATGGGAATTCCGCCCAAACCGACGGGATATTTGGGATGGGTAGTACCCATGATGGTAAATAACAGAAAAGCAGTTAGTACAATTTCCGTCAAAGCTGCTGCCAAAAGTCCGTAACCCGTGGGAGAATGTTCTGCAAAACCGTTAGAGGCAAATCCAGAAGCAGCCGCATCAAAGCCTGGTTTTCCTGATGCTATCATATACAAAACCAGACCGCCTAAAATTCCGCCTACAATCTGACCTCCTATATAATAAGGAAGCAAAACAGCATCGATCAGTTTCGCAACTACTAAACCGATACTTACCGCCGGATTAATGTGGCATCCAGAGATAGGGCCGATGGTATAAACCATGATTAAGAGGGATAGACCAAAGGCGATCGAAACTCCCAAAAAGCCGATTTTATCTCCAGCTAAAACCGCACTGCCACATCCACCTAATACCAACACAAAAGTACCAAAAGCTTCAGCAACCCCAATCTTTATTTTTTTGTTCATACTCACAATTGTCTCAATTTTCTAATCGGTTAATTTCACACCCATACGAGTTCTCAATATAAAAATTAGAACTCGAATTTGTTTCACTTAGCGCAACAAGACTAATCAAAATCATTAGCAATCTGTAGCTCTAATTTTCACAAATTGTATGGACTTAACTGAGAATGCGAAATTAGGAATCGATAAATTAGCTCAAACATACTCCATTATGTAAAAAATGTCAAGATCAAGCTAATTATTTGTATAAATTGTGCAATCTTCTGTATTCAATTCACAACAATTAACTTGACTTCTTCCCTAATTCTGCGATCGTAATTTTACTTATTGTTGCTGATTATCCGATCGCACTTGCAGCTAAAACATCATTGCTAATCGGCTGGTACATCCGACTTTGGAAGGGGCGAAAGTCTCGCCAATCGGCAGTCATCTTGCATAGCAAGCGGAACTGTAGCGGCGTTGGGGGTTGATTGACGCGATCGACTTGTACGCGAACCAATTCTGGATGCTGCGAAATAATTTCAAAAATATCATCCACAAGATAGCGCTGACAATAGCCAACAATCCAGTGATCTTTAGTACACAGAAGCAGACGGGAAGCGCGCGGATTTTTAAATTCGTGGGCTAAATACAAAAGTTCGCCCACTTTAAGCCGATTAATCCGTTCAATTGCCGACTTTGAAAGGTATCGCAGTCCATCTGCAAAAAAATGGATACAGTAACGTCCATTTTCATCGGGTTCGGGACAAGGGAATACCTCAAATTTATCAGTTGCCCGTTTGCCTCCGCTGCGCGCCAATAAAGCAATTGGGTCATGTTCGTGTTCAGGGATATTCAACCACTGTACAAATTCAGGGTACTCAGGGCGCGATCGGGCCATCACTCGATTAGAAAACAACGAAAACAGTTTCTGTGAAGTGTAAACATTATGGAAATCCGGGAAAGATGGCAAAGGCAGAAACCCGCACTTGAGTTTCGCTTCTAGAACACCATTTGTATAATTGAACTGGTATTCTTTACCGTTAAATGTCAATCGACCAATCGGAAACCAAGAACCGCTGTCCGGGCTTTGCCAAGCCAAAAATAGTGTTTTCAAAGTAAATCTCCTGTCAATTCAAGTAGGGTGTGCACCTTATGTTTACTTTGAACTAAGAATATTTTTTTGCAATTTTTGACGAGTTTTACCGTCGATTATCTCTTTGCCAACATTGGGTTTGCTGACATTAACTCGGACAAAATCGATATCATCTTTTTCGGTAAATTTGCGATCGCCATCGGAGTCTTTTCTAATTGTAACAAAAATCCCGCCGCTCTTTTTATCAAATACCCAACTCATTAACTGGGTATCGGGCGGAGTGATTGCCTGAAGCGATTTGCCTGCCAAGTTAGATAAATATCCAACGATCGCGTCTGCATCGTCAAGTTTGCCATCAGCATTTGTGTCGCTATCTATGATATGAAACAACAGCAATTGATTCTGAGGCTTGCTGGATACTTTTTTGGAGGGATTTTGCTTCGGTTGATTTGTTTGTTCATTTTGATCGCTGGGATTTTCTATATCTTTTTTACCTGGCAAATATTCAAATTTAGATATTAACGCTTTTCTATTTAATAGAATATTAGATTCTCCGTTAGTTTTGTTATAAAAAATCATATTATAACCAATCATACGACGGCCCCTTGACAAACTTAATTTTGATGAGATAGGATTGTGTCCATATTTTTTTTCATCGCTAGATAGGATAACGGGAATCATAATATATTCTGATTCAGGGTCAACGATTAAATCGTCGTAAGCAACCTGTGGCTGTAGCTTTTCTGCTTTTTTCTGTGCTTGAGTTACTATTTTGGTTGAACTGCATGATAGGGTAATAACAATTAGGGCAACTGTGGTGACCACCTTACGAAAAATATTATGATTTATCATGAGTTTTTAGATTTGAGATAAGTAGGTAGGTGCAATAAACTTTGGTATGCAACAGAATGTAAAGCTATCATAAGCGCAAGCGAATTGCGACGTTTAACGAACAATGACATACTTATGTATTTTACCGCTCATCTGCTTAGATAGTTATTGTTATTTTATTCTAACTAGCCGATCGCTGTCACGTTCAGCGATCGGTAAACCCATCTAAAAAAACAGAATACCCAGATCCTCGACTTCTTTAAGAAGTGGAGGATCTAAGATTCTAAACATCGCTAACAACTTCTAACACAGGAATTCGCGCGGATCGGTGACATACCCAGTCAGCGCCGAAGCCGCCGCCGTGTAAGGCGAAGCGAGATAAACTTGCGCTTCTTTATTCCCCATGCGGCCGGGGAAATTCCGGTTAGTTGTAGATACACAAATTTCTGGTTCATTCATCCGCCCAAAAGTATCTTTCGGCCCGCCCAAACAAGCGGCGCAAGAAGGCGCGGCAGGTTCAATGCAGCCGGCAGCTAAGAAGATTTCCGAAAGCGTTTGACCATCGTATTTTGTGACAAACAAATCTTCGTAAACTTTCTGAGTTGCTGGTACTAAATACGTCGGAACTTTGACTTGATTTCCTTTGAGAATGCGGGCGGCATTTAGAAAGTCGGAGGTTTTGCCGCCGGTGCAGGAACCGATGTAAACTCGATCGATCTTGACATCGCGACAGTTGCGCGCTAAGTCGCGGTTGTCGGGAGAGTGCGGTTTGGCGACGACTGGTTCTAATTGGGTGACATCGTAGGTGCGATCGCTATAAAATTTAGCATCCCCATCGCTGTAAAATGAATCGAAGGGTTTATCAGTCCGCGAAGTAACGTAATCAAACGTAGTTTTGTCCGGCGCAACCGTGCCGTTTTTACCGCCAGCTTCAATCACCATATTGCACAGCGTCATCCGTTCTTCCATCGTCAAACGTTCAACTGTATCGCCGGCAAATTCCATCGTCCGGTAGTTAGCACCCGCAACGCTAATATCACCAATAATCTGCAAAATTAGGTCTTTTGCTAACAAATAATCCGGCAGTTCACCGTTAAACACAAAGCGCATGGTTGCGGGAACTTTGATTAACAGTTTGCCGGTTCCCATGATAAAAGCCGCGTCTGTATTGCCGATACCGGTGGCGAATTGTCCGAAAGCGCCGGCATTACAGGTGTGGGAATCTGTGCCGAAGAGCACTTCCCCTGGTCTGGTGTGGCCTTCTTGTGCTAGGGCGATGTGGCAAACTCCTTTGTAGTCGGGATTTGCTTTGAAGTCCGATCGATCCGTGATGTCGTAAAAGTATTTTATCCCTTGTTCTTTCGCAAAATCGCGGAGAATATCGACGTTGCGGTTAGCGCGTTCGTCGTTGGTGAAAATGTAGTGGTCGGGAATGAGGACGATTTTGTCTGGGTTCCAGACTTTAGCATTCTCACCGAATTCGCGTTTGAAAACGCCGATAGTGCCGGGGCCGCAGACATCGTGGGTCATCAACACGTCTGTTTCTACCCAAATATTTTCTCCGGGCTCGACTTTAGTGCGGCCTGATGCTTTGGCTAAGATTTTTTCGGTCAGGGTCATTCCCATAGTGCGATCGCTCTTTTTTATTTGATGCTACATAGTGTATTGTAAGCGAAACATCGCCTGATGTTGACAGGTAATTTATCAACTAAACATTTTCTTCAATCTTAAATCTCAAATCTCAAGTCGATTGACTGTCACTTTCTTTTTCGCCGATCGCCCATCTCTACAATAGCCTCTACTTCGATTAACACAAAAATAAAATTTATGCAAGTCCCTCGATTATGCGACTGGTAACTAACAGCTAGCCACTGTTATTATACGACTTATGCAAAGACTGTACTTGTATGGTGCGCCGAAGAGCACCATACAAGTACACATAGTGTCAAAATAGAAGGAATGCAGCGTAAGTCCTACAAATGAGAATTTCGCAGCAATTAGATTAAGTCACTTTTGTCACTTGCCCTTGCAAGCTTAGATTTGGAAAATGAAACAGCCTTGGGATTAAAGAACTCTCTTTTGCAAATAAACGCATTATCCAAAGCTAATTGAATTAACAAAAAAAAACCGGGTTTCATCAGGAGCAAGACAGCTTAATTTCGACAACTCAACCTGAAGAGAAATCAATGTCATAAAAGCTGTCAGAGATTTCTCATCCCAGTCAAACCGTCAAATACTCAATAAGAGGTATTTTATGTCTCAACAACCTAGTTTTCCCATCCCAGAAACTGCCCAAGCCGATGCAACAACAGGGCGTTACATTATTACTTTCGGCGAAGATGCAGTGACAGAAGGATTAGACCTCTTGAGCGACCAAACTGGTATCAGAGGACTGGCAAATGCTTCCGATTTCGCGGACTCTGCTCTAGACTTGATCCAAATTGAAGCTGCAGGGGGAGCGGTGTTTCCTACTCTCGGCGTTGCCGTTGTTTCCTTAGACGAAGAGGCTTTCAGCAGCGTCATGACATCAGCGGGAGAGGATTCGGCTATTCTGGCGATCGAACCAGAGCGCACTTTCTACGCCATTGGCGATGGGTTGTCGGCAGATTACCTGCGGGGCTATCGCGATGCGGTGGATAACCTGTACGACAAAGCCACTAATACAGAGGTAGCAGAAATCAAGAAACCACGATGTTTTGCTGATGATATCGAGTCTACTTGGGGTTTGAAGGCAACGAAGGTGATGAATTCTCTGCTGACTGGTAGCGGAATGAAAGTTGCGGTGCTGGATACGGGGATGGATTTATTGCATCCTGACTTCGCGGGCCGATCGATCGTATCGCAGTCCTTCGTACCAGGGGAGGACGTACAAGATGTCAACAGTCATGGCACGCACTGCATTGGGACAGCGTGCGGGTTCAAGGATCTGAACGGCCGGCGGTACGGGATCGCTTACGAATCGACCATTTATGTCGGTAAAGTGTTGAGCAATGCCGGTAGTGGCGCTGGTGCCTGGATTCTGGCTGGCATGGAATGGGCGATCGCCAACGGCTGTCAAGTGATCTCGATGTCATTAGGAAACCCCACTCGAACACCGTCTACTGCTTACGAAACTGTCGGCCGCCGATCGCTGCAAAATGGGTGTCTGATCGTGGCAGCAGCCGGCAATAACGGACGAACCGGAGGAAGCGTCGGACAACCAGCCAATAGCCAGTCGATTATGGCTGTTGCAGCGATCGATAACTGCGAGGCAGTGGCTGACTTCTCGGCTAAATCTGGCATATTTCCAGGGGCTAAAGTCGATATCGCCGCTCCGGGAGTGGAAATATACTCATCAGTGCCTATGGAGCAAGGGCGTTATGCTGCTTACAATGGCACTAGCATGGCTACACCGCACGTGGCTGGGCTCGCGGCCCTGTATGCCGAATCGACTGGTAAACGAGGTGCTGAACTTTGGCAATTGCTGACTTCCTATGCTATGGCGCTACCCTTGCCAAATACTCGTGTCGGAAGCGGTTTAGTACAAGCTCCGTAATGCAGAATACCCAAATCCCCGCAGCACTTTAAGCCTGCGGGGATCTAACAGAAGACAATTTACAATAGCGCAATGGATTTGCTCCAAAGGATGCTAAATATGTCTGACGAACAAGTACAGCGCATCATAGTGAGTGTTGACGACCAAAACATATCGGTAATTCAATCGGTTGTCACTGCCTTAGAATCGGCGGGAATGAAAGTGGATGAGGTACTGCCTGTGATTGGTATCGTTATTGGAGAAGTTTCTCAATCGAAGCTAGAAGGACTAAAGACAGTACCGGGCGTGGCTAGTGTCGAGATCGATCGAGAAATGCAGGCAATTTAAACCTATAATTTAGGGGTTAGTAGATCCAGTTTTGCTAATCCCAAATACCGAACACCTTCCGGTGTCACATCAAACCGACAAGGCAAAACCTCTACACCTTCACTTATAGCCTGTCTGAACAATTCTCCGTAAAGGCGATCGGCACTATCTCCCGGAGCAAAATCAGTACAATCCCCGCGATTGATAAAATACAGCATTACAGCCCTCGAACCCTGCCGCACAACTTCTATCAATTCCCGCAAATGTTTCTGTCCCCTCTCCGTCACTGTATCGGGAAATAAAGCCAACTCCTCTTTTACCCAAGTTGTATTTTTCACTTCCAGAAAAATCGGTTTTTCCTCACCAGTTAGCCAAAAATCCACTCTACTTTTTTTATCACTGCCGTAAACAACCTCCGGTTGAATTAAACTATAATTGCCCAACTCAGGAAATAATTTCAATTCCAAAGCTAATTTAACTACTCGATTTGGCAGCCCAGTATTAACTCCCACCCAAGTTGGCACAGTGTCGCAAACTTTAATTAATTCCCAAGTATAAGCTAACTTGCGTTTAGGATTGTCGCTGGGAGATACTAGCACTGGATTGCCCGGAATGTAAACACCTGTCATCGGGCCAGTATTCGGACAGTGCGCGGTGATGATTTCTCCCGAATCTAGTTCGATTTCGGCAAAAAATCGCTTGTAACGTTTGATGAGAATTCCGGGTAAAAGAGGAGGATATTTGTAAATTAAGTCAGTCATTCGATTTTAGATTTTAGATTTTAGATTTTAGATTCTCGATTGTAGATTATACCTATAACCGAATACCTGGTTCCGAACTTTTTAAATAAGTCTGGGAGCTAACACAATCAGTCATAAGTTATCAACTATTATGTTATTTTTCTGCTTTTATTAACTCATTTGTTTCATCATTTTTAGATTGTAGATTGTAGATTTTAGATTTTAGATTGAAGCATCATAGCACGAAACGGCGGTTGGTAGTTAGGACGAATAGTCCCGATCGATTATTGAATTTCCGCAAGTCAGTAATATCGATAAAATTGGTATAAACGCAATTCCCCCTAGAAGTTTTATCAGTTCATGATATGATTCTCCCGATTCGCGATTAAAATAAGTGAATCCTTTTAGCACTAGCGTTTGTAACCATTTGTGTCCCAATTACAGAAGCCCTCTCGTTCCCTCGCAGGGATTGCCGGCATTGTCGCAGTCGCCACTCTAATTAGCAAAGTCTTTGGATTGGTGCGCCAAATTGCGATCGCCGCAGCCTTTGGAGTCGGTGTCGCCGTCGATGCCTACAACTACGCCTACGTCATCCCTGGTTTCTTATTTATTTTGCTGGGAGGGATTAACGGGCCATTTCACAGCGCCATAGTCAGTGTTTTAGCCCGCCGGGATAAAAAAGAAGCAGCACCCTTAGTCGAGACTATCACCACCTTAGTCGGGGGCTTGTTGCTGTTGGTGACGATCGCTTTAATTATTTTTGCAGATCCGCTGATCGATTTGGTGGCACCGGGATTAAATAGAACAGCCGAAGGTTTACAAATTAAAGCAATTGCCGTCCAGCAATTTCGGATTATGGCACCGATGGCATTACTTTCAGGCTTAATCGGCATTGGTTTCGGCACTCTCAACGCCGCCGATATGTACTGGTTGCCTTCGATTAGCCCTTTATTTTCCAGCGTTGCACTTGTCGGCGGTTTGGGGATTCTCGCACTGCAAATCGGAAACAAAATTATTCAGCCAGAATTCGCACTAATTGGCGGCTTAGTGTTAGCTTGGGGAACTTTAGCGGGCGCAGTTTTGCAGTGGTTGGTGCAACTAGCGGCACAGTGGCGCGCCGGCTTGGGAACATTGCGCTTGCGGTTTAATTTTAAACGGCCGGGAGTGCCAGAAGTAATTAAGGTGATGCTTCCTGCTACCTTATCATCAGGAATGCTGCAAATTAATGTTTATACTGACCTATTTTTCGCATCCTACATCCCTCAAGCTGCCTCTGCGATGGGTTACAGTGGCTTGTTAGTTATGACGCCTTTAGGCATCATTTCTAATGTAATTTTAGTGCCATTTCTCCCCATATTTTCTCGCCTCACCGATCCGAGAGATTGGCCGGAATTAAAAGCTCGAATTCGTCAATCTTTAATTTTGACGGCCCTGACGATGCTGCCGCTGAGCGCTTTAATGGTAACACTTGCCGGGCCGATCGTCCGCGTGGTTTACGAACGCTATGCTTTTGATCGATCGGCCTCGGAGTTTGTCACGCCGATATTGATGGCTTACAGTATTGGAATGTTTGTGTATTTGGGACGCGACGTTTTGGTACGGGTATTTTACGCTTTGGGAGACGGAGAAACGCCTTTTCGCATCAGTATTATCAATATCTTTTTAAACGGTCTTTTGGATTATTTGTTAGTTGGAGCTTTTGGCGCGCCCGGATTAGTTTTGGCGACGGTGGGAGTGAATCTTGTTTCGATGATTATGCTTTTGTACTTATTAGATAAAAAGCTGGGTGGCCTGCCTTGGGGGGAGTGGAGTTTGCCTTTTCTGGGCTTAACTTCTGCCAGTTCTGTAACTGCTTTCGTTACATTGGCTACTCTGCAAGGCTGTCAAAGAGTTTTGGGTACTGAAGGTTTAGTAATTCAATTAGTGCAGTTGAGTGTGGCAAGTTTTGTAGGGTTAGGGGTTTTTGCCCTGTTTGTTAGTCAGATGAAGTTGCCGGAAGTTGATATGTTTGTCGATCGCATTCGCGGCCGTTTTCGCAAATAAACATCCGAAATTGGCGGCAGATTCAAGGAATCAATAAAAGTGCGAGATCCCTTAAGTAGACAAAATACCATAAAGGGCGATCGTCCTTAAATCCAAATCAACACTCCGAAGCGTCCATCCGCGTATATCCGCCACCATCTGCGGTCAAAAATTCCAGAGTAATTAACAAAGGCGATGTCTAGATTCTCAAGATATCGTCAAACTTTATGCTGTCTGGCAAAATAGCCAATAAAAATCCGCTAAAAAAAATAAACCCTCATACCCACAGCCTCTTTTGGATGCCTAAATTATGTCCTCATGGAAAAGATCCGACTTTTCCGACTTTAAGATCCGACTTTTCCGACTTTACAGAGGCAGAAGCCGGAAGCAATGATAGAGATAGGGAAAGCCAACCCACGATGTCTAAATTGTAAAGATATCGTAAACCTGGATGTTGTGTTGCCAAGTGTTAAATAAAAACATGGTATAAAAAATATGTCTTTAGTATGATATATTAAATTTGCATCTATGCTATGTACATTCATTCCCACGCGAAGCCAGTGAGATCCCACTTCATATCAGGACTACCCCGCTCAGGCTCTACTTTACTGGCTGCACTACTACGACAAAATCCCCGGTTTCACAGCGCTATGACTTCCCCTGTTGGGGGCGCAAGTCGATCGAATGCTGTCAGCCGTGACCCAAAACAATCAGTGTTCCGTGTTTATTTCCCTGAACTAAAACCGACGCTGATTATGAGTATCTTTTCGGCTGACTACCAGCCACAAGCGGAAAAAGAAGCGATCGGCGACACCAATCGCCTGTGATGCAGCAAACTGTCATTAATCCTGGCACTATTTCCCGAAGCCAAAGTGATCTGCTGTATCAGAAACATCGCTTGAATTATGGACAGCATCGAGCTACTAATTCGCGGTAACGCCTTGGATGTTTCCAGGTTATTTAATCCTCCAGCGGAACGGGCTAACAATTTTACCGCCCGATTTATTTAAGCAATAGAACTAATAAATTCTTCAGTCATCATAGGGATCACTTAAGATTTGAGGCGGGGGTTGAAACCCCGGCCGGACTTGGATGTAAACAATATATAGATATCAAGGATGTCAGGAATTATGAACGTACCAACCATGAACAAGCAAATTATTTTCGTTGACTCCTCTGTACAAGATTATCAAAGCCTGATCCAAGGCATCGATCCCGCTCAAATTGTGATTTTAAATGAAAATTCCAGCGCGATCGACCAAATTACTAAAGCCTTGGCAGATCAAAAAGATATTGAAGCAGTTCATATAGTTTCTCACGGCAGCGAAGGCAGTTTAAAACTCGGTGCAGACGTACTCAATGACAATAACCTAGAAAATTTTAGCGCTCAGATAAAACAGTGGGGAAGTGCGCTGACAGCAAATGGGGATATTCTACTTTATGGATGCGATGTAGCAGCCGGAGAAGTTGGAGAAAACTTCGTAAAGCGCCTGAGTCAAATCACAGGGGCGGATGTGGCAGCATCTACCAACAAGACCGGTAATGCAGCATTAGGTGGCGACTGGGCTTTGGAGGTAAACACCGGCAACATTGAGACTCCCATAGCTTTTCAGACACAAGGATCACAGAAGTATGACGGGGTACTTGCCACCTTTACCGTGACGAACACCAACGACAGTGGGGCGGGGTCGTTGCGCGAGGCGATCGCCCAAGCCAACACCCAGACCGGTGCAGACACCATTGTTTTCGATCCCAGTGTATTTAACACCTCCCAAACCATCCGCCTCAATTCGCAACTAATCGTCGATGACAGTGTGAGCATTCAGGGGACTGGGCTGAACCTCGTAAAGATAAGTGGGGATGCCAATAATAATGGCATTAATGACAACGGTGATGTGCGCCTGTTCTTTGTTAACCAAGGCACAGTGAGTTTTAGCAACCTCACCCTGCATGGCGGACGCGGCAATGGTGGCAATGGTGCTGCTGGCGGTGGTGGTGGACTAGGGGCTGGTGGTGCATTATTTATCAATGGCAACGGAACTTCACTGCCCGCTCAAGTAACCATCAATAATGTTACCTTTACCCAGAACCAGGCAGTAGGCGGTCAAGGAGGCGCTTCTAATGGTTTGGGTGGTGGTGGCGGCTTCGGCGGAGCCGGTGGCTCAGGTGGCTACCAACCTGGTGGTGGGGGTGGTGGCGGCGGATTTAGTGACATTGGGACTAATGGCACCACTGGTGGGGGTACCGGTGGTGGCAGTAGCTTCTTTGGTAACAACGGCGGCACGGGCGGCACAACCAGCAATAGTGGAGTTGCTAGCAACGGAGGGTTCGGTGGGGGTGGCGGCGGTGGCCTCAGTGCTTTCAATGCTAATGGTACCAACGGCGGTCAAGGAGGTGACTTTGGTGGCGGCGGTGCCGGTGGTGCTAGCCAGTTTAGCGGTGTATCGGGTCAAGGCGGTTCTGGAGGATTCGGTGGGGGTGGTGGTAATGCGGGCGTTGCTGCTAACGGTTCTACCTACGGCCTTGGTGGTAATGGTGGCTTTGGTGGTGGTGGTGGTAGCGGGAATACCGGCGGTGGCTTAGGAGGCAGTTTCGGCGGCAATGGTTACGACGCTGGCGGTGGCGGCGGAGCTGGATTAGGCGGAGCCATTTTCCTTCGCAATGGTTCTCTGGTGCTAACGAATGCCACGTTTAATAACAACAGCGCCACTGGAGGTGCGGGCGGATTTAGCGCTCAGCCCGGTCAGGGTAAAAGCGGTGCTATTTTCGTGAACGCTGGTGCAACCGTAACAGCATCAGGAGTGACCTACAGTAGTAATTCTGCCACAAATGCCAGTACCACTGCTACTGATAATAGTAATACCTATGGAACGATTACCGTAGCTGACACCACAGCGCCGACAGCCGCCAGTTTCACCCCTGCAGACAACGCCACTAATATTGCAGTTGCTGCTGATTTAGTCGTCACCTTGAGTGAAGCCGTACAAAAAGGCATCGGCAATATTGTCATCAAGAAAGTCTCCGACAACTCAGTTGTAGAAACCATTGATGTCACCTCAGCTAACGTCACAGTTACTGGCAGTAGCGTCACCATTAATCCCACAGCAAATTTAGTTGAGGGTACAGATTACTACGTTGAAATTGCCGCTGGTGCAATTAAAGACTTAGCTGGTAACAATTATGCCGGTACTACAGGTGCAGCCACTTGGAATTTCAGCACCGTAGCTGACACCACACCACCGACAGCAGCCAGTTTCACCCCTGCAGACAACGCCACTAATATTGCAGTTGCTGCTGATTTAGTTGTCACCTTGAGTGAAGCCGTACAAAAAGGCACTGGCAATATTGTCATCAAGAAAGTCTCCGACAACTCAGTGGTGGAAACCATTGATGTCACCTCAGCTAACGTCACAGTTACTGGCAGTAGCGTCACCATTAATCCCACAGCAAATTTAGT
>NZ_JAUBVD010000033.1:0-1223 GCF_036705675.1 Microcoleus sp. AT8-A3 | reverse complement strand
TTAGTTGTCACCTTGAGTGAAGCCGTACAAAAAGGCACTGGCAATATTGTCATCAAGAAAGTCTCCGACAACTCAGTTGTTGAAACCATTGATGTCACATCAGCTAACGTCACCGTCAGTGGTTCTACTGTCACCATTAATCCTACCGCTGACCTCGCACCAAGTACCGAATACTATGTAGAAATTGCTAGCGGGGCGATTAAAGACTCGGCTGGTAACAATTATGCCGGGATTACAGGGCCAACCAGTTGGAACTTCACAACCCTCACCGCTTCCACGCTGCCGATTCCTCCCATCCCGCAATTAACCCAAAACGGTAGTGCTAATACCAATCATCAGGGACAGAGCTTCACAGCTTCTGAGAATGGAACAATTAGCGAGATTGCGGTTTATACCGGAGGTGCTTTTACTGGCAATTTATTGATTTACAACAGCAGTAATGGCAGCGGTGCTGGCGGGAACAAAGGTACTCCTACCTATCAACAGAGCATATCACTCCCATCGGGCATGGGTTGGAAAACAGTTAAATTAGACACTCCTTATTCGGCTACCAGTGGGCAAACCTACTCCGTTATTTTTGAGGGAACAGGTACATTCTCTTTCTCGAATACCAACCCTTATGGGGGTGGGAACTATATCTTCAACTACGGCAATGCCAATGCCTCTAATGATTTAGCTTTCTTCATTAACCCGCCGGAAATTGATCTCAAAGGCAATGGTACTTCCATCGCCAATCAAGATATTACACCCACGACAATTGATGGCACTGCTTTTGCTGATACCCCAGTTGGTAGCCCGCTAGTTCGCACCTTTAGCATTGAAAATTTGGGTTCTAGTAATTTGACGTTATCGGGTACGCCTGTAGTCACCATTACAGGGGCCAATGCCAGTGATTTTACCGTCAAGACATTACCAGCCAACACTATTAGTGCCAGTCAAGCTACCCCATTTGAAATTACTTTCCAACCTTCGGCTATCGGCACTCGCACCGCACGAATTAATATTTCCAGCAACGATCTCGACGAATCTACTTATACCTTTACCATTCAAGGTAACGGCCTTGATGGTACAGCGCCCACAGCCAGCAGTTTCACCCCAGCCGATAACGCCACCAGTGTTGCAGTTGCTGCTGATTTAGTCGTCACATTGAGTGAAGCCGTACAAAAAGGCATCGGCAATATTGTCATCAAGAAAGTCTCCGACAACTCAGTTGTAGAAACCAT
>NZ_JAUBVD010000032.1:34866-75073 GCF_036705675.1 Microcoleus sp. AT8-A3 | reverse complement strand
GTCCCGCCCGTCTTTTTTGGACGGGCGGGACGCCCATCCCACAATAACTATTAAAATTGTAAGTTATCTAATTCGCGATCCTTAAACGCTCTCAAACACATTGTCGAGATGGGAAATCCCGGTTAATATCATGTCCGCTCGATTGACCCTAATATCCCGGTCGGGCGGGTTTTTGAGATTGTTAATTATTGGCAGATATTGTTTGTGAACCCGCCCCTACCTGATTTATGGTAATCGACCGGACATAATATAATTGCTAATCTTAAACAAGTTCAAATCAAATCAAATTTAATTTGTTTTCACTGTCAAAACTTGCGGCGGCGACGCATCGGGCGGATAAATAAAATCCACTTCTACAAGCCGCTTTTCTCCCGATTTCATCTCTAGTTTTACCAAAGGTTCCCCCTGCTGTCCCCGCCGCTGCACTAAATGCACGTACCGAGTTTGAGGCACTTTATTGTCATCATTATAGCGCACTCTGACAGTTCCCCTAAAAAAAGTTTGAGGTGCCGGAGGTTCTAAAAAACTAAGTCCTCCTGAAGTTAATTTGTCTGTCTTAATTGGAGTTTGAATCGCGACAGTTACAGTTTGATTTTTGCTGGTAGAATTGTATAGCGGCAAGCTGAGACTGTATTGAATTCCGTAATTGCCGTGGGCGCGGTATGCTGTATCTGGGTAGCGGACTAGCATTCTCGCACTTTGCACTTGATTTGTTCCCAGCATTCCGCGCGGGAGGCTGCTTAATGGGTAGGAAAATGCTGTTCCGGGTTGGGGAATTGCTAGGTTTGAGGTGGCGGGGTTGTCTGAGAGAAGTGCTCGCCATTGTGAACCTAATGCTACACCGGCAACTCGGCCGTAAATTATTTGACCTTCGGTGATTTCGGGCGGTGTGGGAGTTCGATCGCGCGGCCCGGCTATATTACCATTGTCTAATAAGTTTTGCCATTCTGTTAAATTGGGCGATCGCTCGTTTCCCTGTGCGTCAACTCGGGCAAACATCGCCAGACTGGCAACATAGACTATACCATTGCTGCGTAACCGCATCAAGGTCGATCGACCGTTTAGCGGCGGTACTAATTCCCGCACCGGTATCGGATGATTCATCAACAGTTGGCTTTTTCCCGGTGGAATAATTAACTGCGGATCAAAGTCAGACTGTCTCCTTCCTCTGAGAATATCATTCACAGCGCGACTTCCCGGCCCGGCGTAAATATTACTGTTTGAATTATCGACTTGCGGCGGCAATTCAATAAAAGGTGCATCGGGTTGACTGAGATAACTCGCAGCTTGCAATATATCTAATTTTACAGGTTTATTGCCCGGATTATAAACAATTACTCCTTGATACAATGTTCGCAAATCTTCCGGGGAAGGTGCGCGGGCTATGTGGTGGGCAAATATGTCGAAACGTCCTTGAAAGGGAAAGTTTAAATGTGCCGCCGGAAATCTTTTACTATCTGGGGGAAATGTCGAAAGCAAAATTCCTTCTTGCAGCACTAATTCTGGGCTGTTGCTGTTAAATACTGGTATGTTGTCTAACTCTCCGGGGAGTGGTCGCACTTCTTGGATTTGGAGGATTTCTTGAGGTGCGGGAGGGGTTTGGGCTAAGGGGATGATTGATAGAATTGGCAGCATTTTTTGAGATGAGTTTTTTTTACCGCAGAGGGCGCAGAGGGCGCAGAGGAAGAGAGGGAGGAGAAGAGGATGTGAATATTTGTGTCTGGGGGGGTTTGTACGGAGATTTTGCTCGCTTCTAGCAGAGATTGGGATTTTTACCGCGCCCACTGTTGTAATATGTATTTGTAAAATTTGGCTGTGTCTACTTTATCCATTGCTTGAATTTTTCGTCCTCCTATTTTAACTTGTGTGCGTCCTTGGCTGATGCCTTCGGTCACAATTTCTGTTTCCCATTCTCGCAGTTGGTAAAATTCGGGATGCGCTAAATAAGCGGTTGCCAAAATGTCCCAAAAATAGTAATCTTGAGATATTGCTAGGGCATAACACTGTCCTGCTAAGTCGGAAATTGGATATTTGCGCTGTTTTGCTAAGAGATTGGAAAATTCTACAGTTAGCGGTACATTATTGGTGATATCTAAAGGACACATGACAACGGGAATTTGGGTTTGCCAAATTCTCTCGATTGCTATCGGGTCCCAGTAAGCATTCCATTCCGCCGACATATCTTGTCCGGGTTCCATATCTTTGCTAACATTGCCGATAACATTGAGGGCGCCTCCCATCCAGACAATTTCTTGAATTTTGCTTTCAATTTCTGGCGCGATATCTAAAGCTTGCGCTACTGTTGTTAACGGCCCCGTTACCATTAATGTGACTGGTACGGCTGCATCTTGCAAAACTCGCACCATAAAGTTTTGTCCGGGTTCTGATATTAACGGCGTGTCAATGGTTCCTTTTTCATTTAGAATGGGAAGTCGATCGACTGCAAAGGAATCTCGCCGAAATAACGCCGGAAATGGGTTGAGTCCCCGCACCGTACTCGCCGCCACCGGAACTTCTGAACGCCCCATCAAATCAAGGATTTTGCGCGTTGCACTCACCGCCGGTTGAATGTAGCAGTCCGCAGGAGTTACAATTACTCCCAGAGTTTCGACTTCCTCCATTGTCATCAGCAACACGACTGAGAGATAGTCGTCAACTGCACCGTCGTGATCCATTAGTACGAGTTTTTTAGACATTTTGCTTCCCCGGTCACTGAATTACTGTAAACTACAAATATTATTTTTTTTGTGCGAGAAACACAACGGCCTTAACTATATGACCACAGTATCACCTTACGGCTCTTGGAAATCACCTATTTCTTCGGATTTAATTGTTTCTGGAACTGTCGGACTCGGACAAATTGCTATTGACGGCGATGATATTTACTGGGTTGAGGGAAGACCTTCGGAAGCGGGGCGAAGCGTCCTCGTGCGGCGCACTCCTGATGGTACAATTAGCGACGTGACACCGCATCCTTTTAATGTTCGCACTCGGGTTCACGAATACGGCGGCGCTGCTTTTGCCGTTGCTGGCGGTGTTGTCTATTTTTCTCATTTTGCTGACCAACGTATTTATGTTCAAACATTAAATTCTCAACCCGAACCTCTGACTCCTGCTGCTAATTGTCGCTATGCAGATGCGATAGTTGACAAGCAACGAAATCGCCTGATTTGCGTGCGCGAAGACCATGCGGGTGAGGGGGAACCTGTCAATACTATTGTTAGCATTAATTTAGATAACGGCGAAGATATTCAAATCTTAACTCAGGGCAAGGATTTTTATGCTTCCCCTCGTTTAAGTCCAGACGGTTCTCAACTTTCCTGGATTTGTTGGAACCACCCAAATATGCCGTGGGATGGCACAGAATTGTGGGTGGCAGAAATTAAGGCTGACGGTTCTTTAGGTGAAAAATACTTGGTTGCTGGCGGGGTTGAGGAGTCGATTTTTCAACCGGAATGGTCGCCCGATGGAGTTTTGTATTTTGTTTCTGACAAGTCTAACTGGTGGAATTTCTACCGCTGGCAATCTAGAACCCCCCTCAATCCCCCCTTGGTAAGGGGGGAAGCAGAGATAGAAACCAGCTTGTGCGAAATGGCGGCTGAATTCGGACTTCCTCAGTGGGTTTTTGGAATGTCTACTTATGCCGTTGTCTCGGAAAGCAAAATTATTTGCACCTACACTCAGCAAGGCCTGTGGTATTTAGCGAGTCTTGATTTAACGACAAAGCATTTGACAACAATTGACACGCCTTACACTGATATTTCCTCCGTCAAAGCGCGGGAAGAAAATGTGGTTTTTCTGGCAGCTTCGCCGACAGAATCTAGTGCTATTGTACAATTAAATTTAGCAACAAGTCAACTAGAAGTTCTGCGAAAATCGAGCGATTTAAGCATCAACTCTGGTTATCTTTCTGTACCGGAACCTATCGAATTTCCCACGGAAAACAATTTGACTGCTTTCGGTTTCTTCTATCCCCCGAAAAATCAAGATTTTGCAGCACCTGCGGGTGAAAAACCGCCGCTTGTTGTGAAAAGTCACGGGGGCCCAACTGCTGCTACTTCTAGTAGCATGAATTTGAAAATTCAATATTGGACGAGTCGCGGTTTTGCCGTGCTCGATGTTAATTACGGCGGCAGCACTGGTTACGGCCGAGAATACAGAAAAAGACTGCAAGATAGTTGGGGAATTGTCGATGTTGATGACTGCGCTAACGGTGCTAAATATTTAGCTCAAAAAGGTTTAGTTGATGGCGAAAGAATGGCGATCGCCGGAGGCAGTGCAGGGGGGTACACCACTCTGTGCGCTCTTACTTTCCGCGATGTGTTTAAGGCCGGTGCGAGCTATTATGGAGTTAGCGATGTGGAAGCTTTGGCAACGGATACTCACAAGTTTGAAGCGCGCTATCTGGATGGATTAATCGGGCCTTATCCTGAAAGAAAAGATTTGTATGTAGCTCGTTCGCCGATTCATTCCGCCGAACGTTTATCTTGTCCCGTTATCTTTTTTCAAGGATTAGAAGATAAAGTGGTTCCGCCCAATCAAGCGGAAATGATGGTAGACATATTGAAAGCTAAAGGTTTGCCGGTTGCTTATGTTGCTTATGAAGGGGAACAGCACGGTTTTCGCCGCGCTGAAAATATCAAAAGAACTCTTGACGGCGAATTCTATTTCTATTCGCGGGTGTTTAAGTTTGAGTTAGCTGAACCTGTGGAGGAAGTGGTGATTTTCAATCTTTAGAAAAAATTAAGTTTGCAGTTGCTATGTCTTCGCTCAACGGCAACTGCAATCTTAGCATAATCCGCCAATTTTTAATGTGATTTACTTCACAAATTTTGCTGTTTACTATCACAAATTTTGCTGTTTATTGTCACACATTTAAAGGCAATACAGCTATAAATTTTTATAGTGCGATCGCCTTTGGTTGCCGCAGAAACGCCCGATCGCGCGATCGTCGAGTGAGAGAGTCAATTACTATGCAAACTCCTGTCCACCTGATTCCATCTGCTTTGGGCGAGCTGTTTGCCGAAGTGAATCAAAATGGCTACATTACTCTAGCCGATAGGTACGGTTTGATGGCTGCTATTTTTGACGAAAATTTGACTGAGGAAGACAAACGCTCGATCGATCGGCTGCTGCGCTCTGTGTGCCGGGGAAGGATAAAATTAGTTAACGAACTGTCTATGATCAGATAAGTGCCGATAATTTTCCTTGACGATAACTTTAAAATTCTCCACCATCAAAAAAAGTCCTAATTGTGTCATAATTAGGACTTCGAGGGAGGAAACCATTTTTAATTTTTGAACGATACAGAATTTACGCAAAAAAAGGGTGCGCTGCACCTTACATATTTAGATTCTGGCCCAACGAGTGAACAAGTTTAACGTGCAGGTATAGTTGTCGCCAACTGTAACTTGCTCAAACTTTCTTCAGGCTGAACATCCATCTGATAGCTGAGTGCCGAAGGAATACCGAGCACGCAGCACGGAAAATTATTGCCTAGTTCCTTAACCAGCGGGTGGTTGCCAGAATCGCAGCCCAAGAAGAGTAAATTTGCTGCTTCTAATTCCACCACATTTCTCAGTTCTGTAGCAACCCGCCCGATGCGTAAATGAGCTTTGAATAAACCGCGCCATTCCTCAGCCAAACAGCGCGCTTGCCACAGCAACTTATCTGCTACCTCGTACTCATTATTTTGACCATAAATTGCTTGGAAATAATGCGGATCGAGCCAGGTTTTTGGCTGGGATACCGATTGAATTTTGGTTGGTAAAGCGATCGCAGGGGCTGCACAATTAAGGGCGAATGTTTCCTCTAAATTAGACACTTTCTGCTGTGCAGCCAAGGCATTTGCCACAGCAAATTTGCAACTATTTTCGCCGTAACCTTTTGGCGCTTCGTCGATCACGTAGACTACTTGAACCGTGACTTCTTTAGTTGTTACTAAACGAGTTTGATGCGCCATCCAAAGGGTAATATCCAGAGCTATTTGACTTTGAGCAGAACTGTTGTAACCGACAATGAAATTGATACTTTTTGCCTGTTTTGTAACTTTTGATTTCTTAGAACCTTGCACTTTTGGCTCCGGCAGCAATACCATTTCTTCTGCTAAATTTTGGTATCCCAATGCACTTTCAAAACGCGCTAACATTGTTTTGAGATTCACAGGCTTGACCTCTATTAAGTGAATTGTTTTCTCTGTTCGTCGGGCGTTATTCGTCTTGGGTAAAGTAGCGATCGAGAAAATTCAAAGCATAGTTGCGGAGTTCGTAATACTCCTGGGATTCCCGCAACTCTTGGCGATCGCGCGGGCGCGCAAACGGCACTGACAAAATTTCACCTATCGTCGCAGCCGGGCCGTTTGTCATCAGCACAATGCGATCGGACATATAGATAGCTTCATCCACATCGTGAGTAATCATCATTGCAGCTTGTCTGTGATTTTCCCAGATATCCAGCACCTGTTTCTGCAACTTGCCACGAGTCAGAGCATCCAGCGCTCCAAAGGGTTCGTCCATTAATAACATTTTGGGTCGAATCGCCAAAGCTCGCGCAATCCCAACCCGCTGTTTCATGCCCCCTGAAATTTCGTCTGGATATTTATCGGCTGCCGATGTTAAGTTTACCATTGCTAGGTGTTCGTTGACAAGACTAATCTTCTGGGGGCGGCTAAGACTTTGCAAAACTTCATCAACTGCCAGCCGAATATTTTCCCGCACCGTCAGCCAAGGCAGCAATCCGTAGTGCTGAAATACCATCATGCGATCGGCTCCAGGTTTGCGAATTTCTTTTCCTTCCAGAGTCACCATTCCCCCGCTCTGTTTTTCCAAACCAGCCACTATTTTTAGCAGCGTTGATTTGCCACACCCAGAGTGACCGATTACCGAAATAAATTCGTTTTCTCCAATACTTAAATTGATATTTTCGAGAACGCTAAATTCTGTACCGTCACCATTTTTGTAAGACTTGAACAAATTCTCTATTTCCAGAAATAGACGATCGCTTTTGACGGAATTTTTGGTACTGGTAGAAGTAGATGTGTATTGACTCACGGTATTCTCCTCAAAAATAGTAAAGTGTTAATTGACTTTTCTGGCTATTGCCTAAATCCTCAAATTGGGCAGTCGGTTTCAACCGACTGTCTTCTATTAGCCAGGGAATTTATTCCCTGGCGGGACATGAGGGAAAAGGCAACATCTCAAACATTAAGACTGAAAAAAAGACTGAGGGCGGTTGGCTCGAATTTCAAAACTATTCAAATAACCCACCGGATCGCTTGGATCGAATGCCTGTTTATCAATAAAAAGTTCTGCAGGTTCCACTTGGTAATCCTCCTTCGGACAATCGATCCCCATTTCCGCAACAATCTGGCGGTAAAGGTCGGTTCTCCAAGCTTTTTTAGCTAATTCCTCAGCATTTTTCGGCACTTCTTTAATCTGTCCCCAGCGAGCGGCTTGAGTCATCAACCAAATACTTTGAGACTGCCACATAAATGTTGAATGATTTCCCGGTATTTGAGGCAAATTCTTAGGAATGTCATAGAAAATAGTTGCATCGGACGATTGTATGGTGCGGTCTTTTTCGTCAAACCCTCCATAGTTGTAGTCGCCAACTATTGCCGGTCGCGTAAATTTGTCGATCGCCCCTTGTTTCGGTTTCGCCCCCGTAAACGATCGCTCAGTCAGCAGCGCCGCTATTTCACTGCGATTTTCCGGCTTGCTGCAATACTGACAAGCTTCCACCATTGCCTTAACCAGCGAGTAATAAGTCTTCGGATTTTCCTCAATGAATGATTCCATTACTCCCAAAAGGCGATCGGGATGCCCCAGCCAAACTTCCTTGCCTTGCACGAAGGTAAAACCCACTCCCAAATTGCCTTGAATTGCCCGCGTGTTCCAAGGTTCGGCCACCATGTAAGCCTGCATGGCGCCAATCCTGATATTAGTTACCATCTGCGGTGGCGGCACAATAATTACCCGAAATTCTTTCAACGGATTCACACCCGCAGCCGCCGATATGTAGCGGACAAAGTATTCGTAAATCGAAGAACTCAGAACAACTGCCCAAACCCTGTTTTCTGGTGGCTGACTGTCAAAAAAGGCTCGAAATTGTTTGCCAAATTCTTCCAAATTGCCGTTGTATTCGTGCCACGGGCGCAAACCGAAATCCCACATAGCTTTGTTCATCGTCATGGCGTTGCCGTGGCGGTGAATTGTCATTGCCGCGCACAGGGGTGCGTGCCGCGCTCCTTCTGCGCCAATTCGGGCGTTTGTGACCGCGCCGGATACGACTGGGGAGGCGTCGAGGCGGCCGAAGATTAGGCCATCGCGGGAGGTTGCCCAGCTTGCTTCGCGGTTGAGTTGGACGTTTAAACCGTATTTGCGGAAAAAACCTTTTTTCCAGGCGATCGCAAATGGTGCACAATCGTTAACCGGCACGTATCCTACGGTTAAATTTGGTTTTTCTAAGGTTCGGGAATCGACAACCTGCTTTACGGCTGAGGCTTCTTCTGTGAGTCCTTTTGCCGATCGATCCGCGCTAATTCCACAACCAGATAAAGCCACTCCCGCCACCGCCGAGCCCATTCCTTGCAAAAACTCGCGGCGCTTCCATTCATTGGAAAACTTGTCACTCATACAATTTTAGATTTTAGATTTTAGATTTTAGATTTGAAGTTGTAGTTGTAGGGTGCGTCGCCACCAACCATCACAAACAAAAATCGACCATCGATGAGCGACGCACCTTACAGTTGACAGTTGATAGTTAACTGTTCGCTGCTGACTAATGACTGATGACTACTGACTAATCGCTAATGATTAATGACCGATCGATGCGTTACTAATTCCTGAACTTTGTCAACAGCAGCGTCGAGCCAAAGTCCAGTTAAGCCAATTACAAACACCGCTAAAAATACCGAACTCAGGTTCAAACGGCTCCACTCATCCCAGACAAAAAAGCCAATTCCCACGCCGCCTGTCAGCATTTCCACCGCTACAATTACCAGCCAAGCAATCCCCAAACTAATCCGCAAACCTGTAAAAATGTATGGCAAACTCGCCGGCCAAATTATCTTGGTAATTCGCCTCCAGCGTGGCATTTCCAAAACTTGCGCCACATCCAGATAATCCTTGGAAACGTTAGAAACTCCCAAAGCTGTGTTGATAATTGTCGGCCACAAAGACGTGATGAATATGACAAAAATGGCCGACGGCTCTGCTAAATTAAAAATCGATAAAGCTATGGGCAGCCAAGCTAGCGGCGACACCGGTTTGAAGATTTGAATCAGCGGATTGAGCGCCATCATTGCTGGTTTAGACATCCCGATGAGAAATCCCACGGGAATCGCAACTGCTGCACCCAGCAAAAATCCCACCAACACCCGCCGCAAACTCGCTAGCAGCAGCCAGCCAATGCCTATATCTCCAGGCCCGCGCTGGTAAAATGGATGCAATATGTAATCTAAATTAGCGATTAACGCCTGATAGGGAGTGGGAATCAAATCGCTGTTGAAGCTGGCAACAATCCACCACAAGCAAAGAATTCCCAAAAAACCCGCAGCAGGTAACAAAACTGCATCTCGGATGACAACGGGTTTTACACGCTTCCACGTTGCAACTCCTGCAACTACGATCGCAGATAAATTAAGCTGTATGAACATTTCAAACTCCTTCAGAGTCAGGGCAGGTACAAGAATCTTGAACAATACCAACCTGAGACACTGACGAAGCCAAACAATCTTTTTCAGAACATTTGGCTTTTCAGTCTCTTCTCAATGCCTGCGAAGTTAGCTGACGGGCTAGGACTGAGAGATGTCCTTCTCCTTAGTTTTCAAAATCAAAAATTACACTCAAATTTGGCAATTTTTAACTTTGCTTTTTAATTCTGTAGAGATTCGCCCCGAAAATTGGTTCCTCCGCTCCAGCCACACGCTTGGTTCGATCGCGCACTGCTGGATTAGGCTTGACTTTTTAAGCCAATTTCAATAAAATTAGCACTAGCATTTCATTTTGTCAATATGTCTTGAGGAGTAGCTATTGGCGATTTTAGATACTTTGGTATTACCAATCAATTTTTCTTCCTTCTTCCTTCTTCCCTCTTCCTTCTTCCTTCAAATCAGAAACCGAATAGTTACATAAACAGCCGCAGCCACCAATTGCAACGCCATCACAGGAAATCCGTAACGCAGAAAAGTTTGAAAAGAAATCCGGCGCCCGTGCTGCTCGGAAATTCCCGCCGCCACTATATTAGAAGAAGCTCCTATCAAACTGCCATTTCCCCCTAAATTTGCCCCGTACATCATCGCATAAAATAGCGGCAGCACTTCGATTGGAAACTGCCCTGCAAAATCTGGAGCCAGGATTTCTGCCGGTGCGAACCCGACATTGACAACGTATTGTTTTAGCAGTGGCACCATCGCCACCACCAGCGGAATGTTGGGTACCACGCTCGACATCAAACCCACAACAAATAACAAACCTAAAGAACCCAAAAAAATATTTTTTCCTAAAATAACTGCTAAAAAACCTGACAGATGACCGATAATCCCGGTTTTTTCCAAACCGCCAATTAGCACAAAAAATGACATAAAAAATAGCAGCGTGCTCCAATCTAAATCCCGCAAAATATTATTAACAGAATCAATTTGGGAATGGTGAGCTAAGAGCATTGCCAATGCAGCCCCCAACAAAGCAACCGCCGCCGGTGAAATAGGCACGGGCAGAGACTCTCCTATTACAAAAAATGTCAGCACGAAAGCTATAATTACACCGCCCACTGCTAAGACTCGCTGGTGATTAATTTTTGGGTGCGGCAAGTTATCCAAATCTTCTAATTTTTTGTTCCAGATTTCGGGAAACAGCCAAGGTAGGATCGCCACTAAGACTGCTACTGAGATCGCCCCGCCCAAACTTAATTGAGCTAGGTAATCTGCAAAGCTCATGTTAATAGCATCGCCAACAATAAATGTCGCCGGATCGCCCACGATTGTCAGCAGTCCCGAACTGTTAGCCACAAATACCATTAAAATCAGTAAGGGTACAAAATCTACCCCGACTTCTTCGGCTATTGGCGGAATTAATGGTGCTAGCAGCATGACTGTCGTAGCATTGGGCAAAACTGCACAAATTGGCGTAGTAATTGCGACAATGCCCAGCAATAAATTTTTGCCTTTGCCTTTAGCCAAAATAACTATTTGAGTTGCCAAATATTCAAATACTTTGGTAGGCTCAAAGGCTCTCACCATTACCATGACTCCGAAAAATAAGCCCAGTGTTGCGTGACTCCGACTGATATATTCGATCGCGTTGTTTAACGTCATCACGTGGGTAAAAACCAGAATTACCGCTCCCAGAAATGCCGCAACTGTTAGGTGTATCCATTCTGTAATTATTAAGAAAACTACACATATAAATGTTGTTGCAGCAATCACAGCTTGTACGTTTTCCATTTATTCCCCTGAAAAATTTAAAACTTAAAATTAAAAACTATTAGTGTGAGGCAATCTACTACTTTATGGCTCTTCTGTCAATAGGTTGAAGGGCTGATTATTGTAGTAACAAGCTGGGATCGACCCCTAGAGAGAGTTCCGGCACTGGGAAAAAATCACATCTAAACTACTTCTTTTGGCAGGGTCGCGATCGCCCGAAGTTTGATATGGCGATCTGGCGATCGCTCCACTACAATGAAGCATGGGCAATCTCTGCCAAACTCAACCCCCACGCAGACATCATGGACTACAGCCAAGTGCTCGCCGACAAAACCGATACTATCGTCAAGAAGTGGATTGAAGCAGTTCGTCAGGATCGGAAAATTGAAAGCGCTGAGGCATTACCGCACTCAGCAATCGAAAATCACATACCTCACCTGCTGGCGGCGATGGCCACAGTGCTTTCCCAATATCAAAACAGCGAAATAAAACTAATAATTGAAGCCAGTTTAGATCACGGATTTCTCAGAGCAGAACAAGGCTACGACGCAGCAGAAGTAGCCAGGGAATACCACTTATTGCGTCAAGTAATATTCTCGCAGTTAGAATCAGAATTGCTAGCAGGAACCACCGCCGACGTATTCAGAGCTTTTAGGCTGATAGATGCCGTAGTAGACGAAGCAATTGCCCAGTGTTTCAATAGCTACGTCGCTCAGAGGCTCCAGGAACTTCAACAAATTCAAACTCAGTTAAAACTCACCAATCAAGAACTCGCTCGCCTCGTCAGCGTTAATAAAGAAAACGTTTACCATTTAGCTCACGAACTCAAGACTCCTCTCAACTCCATTATTGGTTATTCCGAACTGTTCTTGCGCCAAGAAAAATGGCAATCTGAAATTAAAGATACCCTCCCAGGTATCGAACACATCGAGCGAGTATTGCGTAATGGCAGACAGTTGCTTCGCCTGATTAATGACACACTAGAACTTTCTCGCGCCGAGGCAGGAAAAATTAAACTTAACTTGCGGCCAACTAATGTACGATCGGTAATTAACACCGTAGTAGAAATGATGCAGCCAATTGCTGATGCTAAAGGACTAAAGCTCGCCGTTACCAGCGACGGCGGCCCAACACAAGTAATCTCCGACTATGGGCGGCTGCAACAAATTCTGATCAACCTGCTGAGCAATGCCATTCGCTATACAGAATCTGGTAGCATCGAATTAAGTTGCCGCCATGCTGGAGAAGGAAATTGGGCGATCGCAATTACAGATACCGGCATTGGCATCGCCCCCGAAGATACAAACCGCATCTTTGACCCCTTCTTTCAAGCAGGAGAAGCAGGCAAACAGCTCTTTCCTACCGACAGCACCGGTCTGGGATTAGCGATAGTATCGCGGCTCGTCACGCTGCTGCAAGGCAAAATCGAGTTAGTATCAGAAATAGGAGTCGGCTCAACTTTTACCGTGATTCTGCCGCAAGAAGTTAAAATACTCCAAGAAGTAAGCTAAACATTAAGTTCAAATTTTTACATCCGAAAATCCTATGCCCGCAGCCAACCTTAGCCCTTCCACCACCGCCTTTCCCCTCACCGCCGTAGTCGGGCAAGAAGCAATCAAATTAGCCCTGCTGTTAGCAGCAGTCGATCCCGGATTGGGAGGAGTTGCGATCGCAGGCCGCCGCGGTACAGCAAAATCAGTAATGGCCCGCGCCTTGCACTCCTTACTGCCACCCATTGAAATTGTTAAAGATTCTTTTTGCAACGCCGAACCTAATGAAATTGTTGCAGAACAGGCATCAGGCTTGTTACCAGAAAATGGCGGGCAAGATGCCCACACCACCGATAGTAATTCCCCAAATACAGAAATAATTCCCACACCCTTCATTCAAATTCCTTTGGGTGTCACCGAAGACAGACTCTTAGGTTCAGTCGATGTCGAACAATCAGTGAAATTCGGCCAAACCGTATTTCAACCCGGACTCTTAGCCCAAGCAAATCGAGGCGTACTTTATGTTGACGAAATCAACCTCCTCGATGACAACATTTCCAACCAATTGCTAACAGTATTAACCGAAGGGCGCAACCAAATAGAGCGCGAAGGCATTAGCTTTCAACACCCATGCAAACCTCTATTTATCGCCACCTACAACCCCGAAGAAGGGCCACTGAGAGAACATTTGCTCGATCGAATCGCGATCGTACTTTCAGCCGACGCAGCACTCGAACTACAAGAAAGAGTCTATGCAGTAGAACAAGCTTTATCCTACTCCAGCTCCCCCCAAGACTTTCTCAATCAATACAGCGAAGACACCGACAACCTCAAAACCCAAATCATCCTAGCCAGAGAATGGCTCAAAGATGTCAGCATTAAACGCGAACAAATTGCCTACCTAGTAGAAGAAGCCATCCGGGGTGGCGTTCAAGGACACCGCGCCGAAATATTCGCAGTCCGCGTCGCCAAAGCCGCCGCCGCCATCGAAGGACGCACAGAAGTTAACGCCGAAGACCTGCGCCGCGCCGTAGAATTAGTCATCGTACCCCGCGCCACCATCATCCAAACTCCCCCAGACGAAAACTCTCCTCCTCCTCCCCCCCCACCGCCTCCCCAAAAGCAGTCAGAACAAGAACAAGACGAACCAGAAAACGAGCAAGAAGACGAAGAAGACCAAGAGGATGAAGACAACCCGGAACCTGAAGAAGAACCAGAAAAAGATACCATTCCCGAAGAATTTCTCTTCGACCCCGAAGGCGTAATTCTCGACCCCAGCGTGCTTTTATTCGCCCAACAATCCGCCAACAAACAAGGCAAATCCGGCAGCCGCAGCACCATTTTCTCGGAAGATAGAGGCCGTTACGTCAAGCCAGTATTACCCAAAGGCCCCGTTCGCCGCATCGCCGTTGACGCCACCCTCAGAGCCGCCGCACCCTACCAAAAAGCCCGCCGCGACAGGAATTCTCACCCCCCCCAACCCCCCCTTAGTAAGGGGGGGCAAGAGGCGAGTCAACCCCCCCGAAGCTTGGGGGGGCAACAGACGAGTCAACCCCCCGGTCAAGGGGGGGTTCAGCGCAGTGTATTTGTGGAACAGGGAGACATTCGGGCGAAGCGCTTGGCCAGAAAAGCTGGAGCTTTAGTCGTCTTTGTCGTCGATGCTTCCGGTTCGATGGCCCTCAACCGAATGCAGTCGGCCAAAGGTGCAGTCATGCAACTACTCACAGAAGCTTATCAAAGCCGCGACCAAGTTGCTCTCATTCCCTTTCGCGGAGAACAAGCAGAAGTGCTGCTACCGCCGACTCGCTCCATAGCCCTGGCCCGCAAGCGTTTGGAACGGTTGCCCTGCGGCGGCGGTTCCCCCCTGGCCCACGGTTTGACTCAAGCCGTGCGGGTGGGAGTCAACGCCCGTCAGTCTGGAGATATCGGTCAAGTGGCGATTGTCGCAATTACTGACGGGCGGGGGAATATTCCTTTGGCTCGTTCTTTGGGGGAACCGATTGTAGATGGAGAAAAGCCAGATATTAAAGCTGAATTGTTAGAAATTGCTGCCAAAATTCGCGGTTTGGGAATGCAGTTGCTGGTGATTGATACCGAGAGCAAGTTTATTTCGACTGGCTTTGCGAAGGAATTGGCCAAGACTTCTGGAGGGAAATACTATCACTTGCCGAAAGCTACCGAACAGTCGATCGCAGCTATGACTAAAAATGCTCTGCGCGACGCGATCGGCTAAAATCCTGATATCCTGATTGATCTGCGATTATCCGCGTGTATCTGCAGTTAAAAATCCAAAAATTAGACTTTTGGCTAAAAGTCTAATTTTTAACTCTCACTTTCCGGCGAGTCAGCGCCAGCGAACCCGCAACTAAACCCAACCCTACCACCGCCGAAGGCTCAGGAATTCTTGCCGGGAGAGGCTCCGGCTTTGCCGGCCCCCGGCTCGGTATTCCAGAATTTGCTTGGGTGAATTGCTCGGTATTTTTAGCCAGCAGCCAATTTTCTGAACCCTGCCCAGAAGTAGCGGTATAAACGGCTCGGACATTAGCTGCAACGGCAGGTTGACCGCCGGAAATAACGGCGGCAGCCAATAAAATTCCGGCTGTAGGTGGCAATAATTTGCGCTCAAAAAATGTGGGCATTGGACATTACCTATTTAGCAGTTTTTCGATAGAACTCGATCTATTCATTAATTTTCTGGGTATCCTCTATCTGAGCTACCTTAGTAATTAACGGAAGCGATTTTTGATTGGCGATTTTACATTATTGAAGTTTCTGGTCTCTAGTTTAAACTAAATCGCCCATCAAAAGCCTAAAATTAACTGTGATCCCTGCCTCTAGCATATACTCCTTAATCCGCAATCGTAAATCCCCCATCCCAAATTGATTTACATCCGCTATTTGCGATTTTATCGACTTTAAGGTAGCCCTTGACCGCAGATAGCGCCGACCTCTTAAACTCAATTATAGCTTAGCCACGACGCGCAACGGTGCGAGAGGGCGACACGGCACAGACCTGTACGCAGTCGATTATAAACAATCGATCCCTGCGTTGGAGTGATTTCACCCCCGTTCTTTATCAAATCTTTAAACTCTTTGAGGTTTTGCAAACAAAGTGTAAAGCTGTCAAAATGATAGATAGCAATTCTCAGCCCAAATTAGGTAAATCCTCGTGAGTAACACTAGCAATTTCCGCGAAGCCGTGCGCGAGGCCAAAAACCACGCGCTGGTAGGCCCCAACGTCATCTCCAACGCTCTCCCCTTCGTCGGCGGCGGACTTGTCTTAACTGCTGTCGGCACCTACGGCGGCCTCGGAGTGATTCGTAACTATCCTGGGATCTTCTTTCCCACGTTCATCGCCGCGATCGTCCTACAATTAATTCTGTTCTTTGTCGCCCGCGGCGCAGCCGAACAAAATAACAAAAATACCGCTTTGCCTCTGCTGGCAACCTACAGCTTGCTTACAGGCTACACCCTCAGCGGATTGGTGTCTATAGCCCTCAGAAGCGAAGGCGTCGGCATCGCCGGTATTGGTTTTGCAGCCCTCGGCTGCGGCATTACCTTTATCGCCGCCCGCCAAATTGGCTCCAACCTTTCTGAACAAGACGGCATGGCCCTCACCAAAACTATCAGTTTAGGTGTGATTGCTTTGTTAGTCGTCGTTGGCGGCCAGTTTCTGCTATCTCTATTTGGCGTCTACACCCCAACCTGGTTGGAAATTGGCATTTCTGGCATCGGCGTGTTTATATTTGCCGGCGCTGCGATCGTCGATTTTTACATATTACCCCGCAGCTACCGCGACGACCAGTATTTGCCCGCCGCTCTGTCGATGTACTTGACCTACATCAACTTGTTCATTTTCATTCTGCGCCTGCTGATTGCTCTCAACGGCCGGGATTAAGTGAAACTTTAGCTTAAAAAAACCGCGGCTCGATGTCGATCGAGCTGCGGTTTTTGATTAAAATTTGAAATCAAGCAAGATAGTCGTCATCGCCGCCTCGGTCTTTATACAAAAAACTTATATCATGTTCACAGCCTGCAGGCATAAGGTATAATTTTAATTTTTAATCACTCAATCACACCTCTTGTTATCTAATTCTGTCGATCGCGATTTCAATATTAATCACAAATTAATTGGAGAAAACTCATGTACTTAAAATATGAAGATATCAGGAGAGTCAGCGTAGAAATTACCTCCAGGTGCAATGCAGCTTGTCCCCAGTGTCCCCGCACCGGCAACCCGATTTTGCCGGGGGCAGAATTAAAGATGGAGGATATTGAGAGAATTTTCCCACAAGAGTTTTGCTCTCAGTTGGATTTGGTGTATATGTGCGGCAACTACGGCGATGCTATGACTAGCAATAC
This sequence comes from Microcoleus sp. AT8-A3, assembly GCF_036705675.1. Lineage (NCBI taxonomy): Bacteria > Bacillati > Cyanobacteriota > Cyanophyceae > Oscillatoriales > Microcoleaceae > Microcoleus > Microcoleus sp. AT8-A3. Next base: position 57,799 of record NZ_JAUBVD010000032.1, on the reverse strand, counting down.
CACAATTCCCGCGATCGAGTATTTGCACCGCATGGGAGTTCCTCAAATCGGGCTTTATACTAATGGTAGCGGACGCAATCCCGACTGGTGGCAAGCCCTGGCAAAGGCGATGACAGGAGAACACGATAGCGTAACTTTTAGTATCGACGGGTTGGCAGATACTAACAGCATCTACCGCCAAAATACCAACTGGGACAGAATAATGCAGTCTGTTAATGCCTTCATCCAAGCTGGCGGAAAAGCTGTATGGCACTACTTGATTTTTGAACACAACCAGCACCAAGTAGAAGCAGCACGGGATTTAGCCCAAAAATTAGGATTTGTCGAGTTTGTACCGAAAGCAACCTCTCGTTTTGTGGCGAAAGAGATTTATGAAAAAGAGTCCGCCAATCAACAGCCTCAGAAGGCAGAAAAGTCTCAGGTAGATGCCAAGAGCGATCGCCCAAACCAACCAGCAACAAATAATGCGTCAGCTCCTCAAAATCAAACACAGACCGCTGTTGGATTGCACAAACAAGCTGAGGAATTCTTGAAACAAGGAAAGCTATCAGAGGCGATCGCAGCCAGCCAACAAGCCCTAAAAAATCAACCTAATTTTGCAGCAGCCTGGAAAACTTTAGGCAATGCTGTTCAAGGTTTGGGGAAGATGCAAGCAGCAGCAGACTGTTACGCCAAGGCCCTCAAAATTCAGCCTAATTTTCCAGAAGTTTATGCTAATGTCGGCAGTCTTTATGCTCAACAGCAACAGTGGCAGCCCGCTAGTGCTTATTACCAAAAGGCGATCGAGCTTAAACCCAATTTTGCAGGAGCTTATCGCAATTTGGCTAAAGTGTTGACACAGTTGGGGCAACCAGAAAAAGCAAATTATGCTTGGTATCAAGCTATAGCAATCGAAACCACTCAAGCACCAGAAGCAACTCCTTCTGTCCCATCAAAGCCAGCCAGCGAAGAACTCCAACCCCCATCCTTGGAACAATATAAAAATCCCCAGGGAGACCAATTTCTGCAAGCTGTAGAAAAATTTGGTAGCCTAAACAATTACTACCGAAATGTAGAAATTAGCTGTCAAACTCAAGCCAGCAAAGAGATTTTCATCAGTTTTGAAGCGGAACTCTGGCCTTGCTGTTGGGTAAGCCATACTAAATACGCTGTTTATAACCACACTTACAGACCGCAAATGCTGGCTTTAATTGAAAAGTATGGAAATGGCTTTAATTCTCTCAGAACTCAATCAGTGAAAGATGCGATCGCCAGAGATTGGTTTCGCGAAGACCTCACAAAAAGTTTTTCCTGTTCCAAAAGGTTGGACGTATGCGCTCACGAATGCGGTAAAACTTTCAATTCAACCGGTTCGCAGTATATATAGCAATCCTAAATGAATCGTAAATTTTTTACCCCACCCCAACCCTCCCCTTATCAAGGGGTTTGTGTGTACACGGTAGCCTTAGCAAGGGGGGCTGGAGAGGATCTTTCTCAACAGCTACGCGAAGCATTAGCAGCACCGGGGAAAGAGCGAATTCGAGATTTAGTGAAAAATCCCCTGAGATGCCCGCTGCTGTGCGGCACTTGGCAGTCGTTGGATGGGGATTTGCCGGATACTAAGGCGAAGCTTTATCAACGGTTTGTGACAACTTTGTATCAGTGGAAAAAACCGCGCCTGAATTTGATTCAGCAGCAGGAATTGAATGCTGCTTTGGGGAAATTGGCACTTTCAGGGATGTTAAATGAAACGTCCCGGTTTCAGTTGCGAGAAAGTGTGGGATATCGGGTGATGGGTGCATCGCAGTTTGAGTTAGCTTGTCGTTTGGGTTGGCTGAATTTAGTGGCGAGGGATGCGGAGACGGCGGAGGGGATTTATGCTTTTTACCATCCGACGTTTCAGGAATATTTTGCGGCGTTGGCGGTTGAGGATTGGCACTTTTTCTTGAATCACTTTCCTAAGAATCCGCAACATCCTGATGCTAGGTATCGCATTTTTGAGAAGCAGTGGAAGGAGGTTATTTTGCTGTGGTTGGGGCGTGAGGAGGTAGGGAAGGAGGAGAAGGAAGCGTTTATTAAAGCGTTGGTTAAGTTTAAGGTTGGGTGGGATAAATTTTATGGATATCGGGCATATTTTCTAGCGGCTGCGGGGATTGCTGAGTTTAAAGATTGTAGTCTTGCTGATGAGATTGTGTCGCAGATTGTTATTTGGGGATTTGGTTATTTTAATAAGCAAAAACAGGAGTGGCGGACATTTCTCGATCCAATTGTCGAGAGGGCAAGGGAAGTTCTGAAAGAAACAGATCGCCAAAGGGCTATCTCCGCTTTAATCGAGTTGATCCGCAATTCAGGTGATGAATATACCCGGAGGGAAGCGACCAGAAGTTTGGGGGAAATCGGCAAAAATTGCCCAGACACGATCGCCACTTTAGTCGAATTAATCAATACTTCTCAGGATGAAGTTACTCGGTGGCAAGCGGCAGATATCTTGGGTAAAATTGATAACGATAGCCCAGTAGCGATCTCCGCTTTAGCAGAGTTAATTCACACTTCAGTTGAGAAAAACACCTGGAAGCGATCGGCATATAGCTTAGGGAAGATAGGAAAAGATAGCCCAGAAGCGATCGCCGCTTTAGTAGAACTAATCCGCAATTCAGTTGAGAACGGTTTCTACCCGGTTTTCGGGTGGTCTAACGTACCTACCTGTATAATAGTGGCATATAGCTTAGTGAAAATAGGCAAAAATAATCCAGTTGCGATCGCCGCTTTAGTCGAGTTAATCCGCACTTCAGATAATAAAGTTACTCAAGGGCGAGCGGCAGAAATTTTAGGTAAGATAGACAAAGATAACCCGGTAGCGATCGAAACTTTATTGGATTCAATCCGCAACTACCGTCCTAAAGATAATCGTTATCAAGCGGCAGAAAGATTAGCAACAATCGGCAAAAATAACCCTGTTGCGATCGCTGCTTTAGTCGAGTTAATAAGCACTTCCCGCAATCAAGTTACCCGGTGGCGAGCCGCAGAATGTTTGGGAAAAATAGACAAAGGTAACACAGTAGCGATTTCAGCTTTAGGCGATTTAATCCGCACTTCAAACAATAAAATAACCCAGTCATCAGCAGCAGCAAGTTTAAACAAAATAGGCAAAGATAGCCCAGAAGCAATTTCCCTTTTAGTCGAGTTAATCCGCCATTCAGGTGATGAATTTACTCGGCGTTTAGCGGCAGGAAGCTTGGGGGAAATCGGTAAAGATAGCCCAGAAGCAATCTCCGCTTTAGTCGATTTAATCGCTAATTCTCAGAATGAATATACCCGACGGCAAGCAGCAGAAAGCTTGGGGAAAATCGGCAAAGATAGCCCGGAAGCGAACACCGCTTTAGTCGAGTTAATCCGCAATTCAGGTGATGAACATACCCCGTGGGAAGCAGCATCTAGCTTAGGGACAATAGGAAAAGATAGTCCTGAAGCGCTCGCCATCTTAGTCGAGTTAATCGGCAATTCAGGTAATGCAGATACCCTGTGTCGAGCGGCATCTAGCTTAGGGAAAATAGAGAAATATTACACAGTTGCGATCGCGACTTTAATAGAGTTGATTCCTAATTATCACCCTGAATATTCTATTTTTGACCCGGCAGATAGCTTACTGAAAATTATGAAAGGTAAACATTTCGCTACCGCAGTTTCAGGTTTAAAAAAATGCCTAACTTCCGAAATCTACAAAAATAATTTGGGTCGCAATGAGAAGTGCTACGGAGTCATCTGGGAGTGTGCCGAAAATATGACTTACCCAGAATTTTATCAAGCATGGCACGCTTAACCCACCGCTGGAATTGCCCTTAACAGGTTTTGGGCCAAATCAAGAGGACTTGCCGAATGCGGTACAGAATTGGATGGGAGGGATGGGTTCGCGATCCAGGGGCCGGACACCCCACCGTGCCCAAGGCATGACAACTTAACGTTAAACCCAGTCACAGACTGCTGTTTGACCATTAAATCTCGATCCCCCCTAGCCCCCCTTAAGAAGGGGGGGACAAGAGTCCGATCAAAGTCCCCCTTCTTAAGGGGGATTTAGGGGGATCTAGACTATGGTAAAAAGGAGATTTCTCAAAGGTTGGAGTCTTAAGTTGAAACGAAGAAGGGCAATGCCGTTTCCCTACAGGTATTACAAAAACGTGCGATCGACCAAAAGCAGATGCGAACCAATCCTTTAACCTACAATACTATTTTTAGAGATGCCATCACCGAGCCTCCCAAAGACTCCCCCAAACCATGCCCAAACCAAAAAAGACCCCCGCCAAAACCTACACTGAAATCAACCTCAGCGATCCTCAATATTACTTCAACCGAGAACAAAGCTGGCTAGAATTCAACAACCGCGTGCTTCACGAAGCTCTCGACCCCCGCACGCCCATCCTAGAAAGGCTCAAATTTCTAGCTATTTTTAGCTCCAACCTAGACGAATATTTTATGGTGCGCGTGGCCGCCCTCAAACAGCAAGTACAAGCAAAAGTCAGCAAATTGACTTCCGACGGCAGCACCCCTCAACAACAGCTAGATGCCCTTAACCAGCGACTTTTGCCAATGGTTTCTCAGCAACACTCTTATTTTGAGCAAACCCTGCGGCCGAAACTAGCAGCAAGCGGCATCTACATTCTTGACTACATTGACCTCAATCAAGAACAGCGGAATTACTTGCATCGCTACTTCAAAGAACAAGTATTTCCCGTACTCACTCCCCTAGCAGTTGACCCCAGCCACCCATTCCCCTACCTTTCCAATCTCAGCCTCAATTTAGCAGTAGTAGTCAGGGACCCCGACACGCGGGAAGAATTATTTGCCCGCGTCAAAGTACCGCAGGTTTTGCCGAGGTTTTTGCCACTACCGGGGGATTTGCAGTGGCAGCAGAGGGGCAAATCTCCGGTTTGGACTGGCGTGCCCCTAGAACAGGTGATTGCCCACAATTTAGAAGCTTTGTTTCCGGGGATGGACATTCAGGAATATCACCCGTTCCGCATTACTCGCAATTCCGATTTGACGGTGGAGGAAGATGAGGCGGAGGATTTGCTGTTGGCAATAGAACAGGAACTCCGCAAGCGCCGGTTTGGAGGTTCTGCGGTGCGAATGGAAATTCAAGCGATTATGCCACCTGCACTGCGAGATATGCTGATGGAAGAGCTGGATCTCGGTGAGCAAGATGTTTACGTCGTAGAGGGGCTGCTAGGCCTCAAGGATTTGATGTCTTTTGTGGGGCTGCCGGTGCCGGAACTGAAAGACCCGCCTTGGACTCCGGTTGTGCCGCCCCGTTTGCGGAACTCGGAATCACCAATGATTTTAGGCAAATTAATGTTGGATGCTGAGGAGGGCGAGGATATTTTCACCGCCATCCGCCAGGGGGATTTGATGCTACACCATCCTTATCACTCGTTTGCGGCGACGGTACAGCGGTTTATTACTGAGGCGGCGCACGATCGCTCTGTGTTAGCGATTAAGATGACTTTATACCGCACTTCGGGAGATTCGCCGATCGTCAGCGCCTTAATTGAAGCAGCAGAAAACGGCAAGCAGGTAGCCGTTTTAGTAGAGCTCAAAGCTAGGTTTGACGAAGAAAATAATATTAATTGGGCTCGCAAGTTAGAACAAGCTGGAGTCCACGTAGTTTACGGTTTGGTGGGGCTCAAAACCCACACCAAAATTGTGATGGTAGTGCGTCGCGAGGACGATTACATCCGCCGCTATGTCCACATCGGCACCGGCAATTACAATCCCAAAACAGCCGGACTCTATACCGATGTGGGTTTGTTGAGTTGTCGCGAGGATTTGGGATCGGATTTGACGGATTTGTTTAATTATTTGACGGGTTATTCGCGGCAGGTATCTTATCGCAAATTGTTGGTGGCACCGGTCAATATGCGCGATCGATTTTTAGCTTTAATTCGCCGCGAGGCAGACTTCTGCCGCTTGCAGGCCGAAGGCGGCACCGGTAGCTGTGGCCGCATTGTCGCTAAAATGAATGCTTTAGTTGACCCTCAAATCATTGTTGCTTTGTACGAAGCTTCCCAAGCGGGAGTGAAAATTGATTTGATTATTCGGGGGATTTGCTGTTTGCGTCCCGGCGTTGAAGGTGTTAGCGAAAATATCAGAGTTATCAGTATTATCGGCCGCTTTTTAGAGCATTCTCGGATGTTTTATTTTTTCAACGGTGGCGACGAAGAGGTGTATATTGGTTCTGCTGACTGGATGCAGCGCAATCTCACCAGACGGGTTGAGGCCATAGTTCAAGTGGAAGACCCGACAATTGCTAAGGAATTGCAAGAAATTTTGGGCGTAATGCTGGCTGACAACCGCCAAGCTTGGGATTTGCAGCCGTCAGGACACTACTCTCAGCGGCGGCCGCCTGCTAATTGCCCGGAGGTGAGCTCTCAGCAAATTTTGATGGATATGGTTTTGAATTAGTTATTAGTCATTAGTCATTAGTCATTAGTCATTAGTTGTCAGTTGTCAAATTTGCAGTTAGCAGTGTAGGTTCTTGTTAGCTATTAAGCTGTACTGCATTTAATTTTGACTTTGGGGGCGGGCAAGATGCCCACCCCACAAGATTTTTACTAACATAATTATCCAAATTAAATGCGCGACAACTAATGACTACTGACTAATGACTACTGACTAATGACTACTGACTACTTAACTGTTAAAAGTACGCTTGAATTCTTCTAAGAGATCATCAATTTCTTCGATCGCCTGACTCACATCTATTCTCAGGGATCCCAAGTCCGATCGATCTAACAGCCGCACGAGGGATTCCCGCTTGACTTCGATCTGTGCTACGCGCTCTTTGAGTGTTTGTGCATCCATGGTTTTTTGCCTTTGCTACTATTAACAAAAATATTTGACATTCCCCCCTGCGAACAGACGGAGATTCTTAATTCACCGACATCCCTTTTTGGGCAAATCCTTCACTGTTTTTATATGGTAAGTGATGAACCTGCTCAGGATTTTTTGGTCTGTGTTATAGTTTGATTGTACATCAAAACCTCAGCCAAACTTCAGCCACATTTTAGCGCAAAAAAGGCGGACGTTTGGTATCTGCGGGTTTATTTTTCATCATTCCAGCTAAAAATCGCTTCAGGGCTTTCTCCCGGTTTTTCATAAAAGCCGCCCAAAATCCCGGTTGATATTCATCCATTGTCTTGGCTAGGGCCCAGACATCGATCGCTAAGATATTATAAAGCCTTTCATCTTCGCGCTTGAGCGAGTTAATCTGCTCCAGAACCGCCTTGTTTGCTCCAGCAGTTTGTTTGTCTTCGTCTTTAATCATGTCCGAAAAATGGTTGAAAGGGCAAGAGTGTCGATCGCGATCGCCACTCTGTATACTTTGATGATACTGCCGATCTCGATTGCCTTCTGGAACCAAAGCCGCGCAATTAACACGGATATTTACCAATGGCGCGCCCGGACGAGTCCGGCTGGATAAGCTTCTGAAGCTAGAGACAAGACTGTGGATGCACACCGCTCCCGCGCTCATCGATGCTAGCAGTTTTTGCAGGTCTTTTGGCAAAAAAACTAAATTTATTCAAGACTTTTTGACAGATAATAATTAAAGTATATTTTTTCTGTCCGACTACTTACCTCACTAATATGTTACGTAAAATTTCTTTAGCAAACCTAGCCTTAGTTGTGGGCGGTATTATAGCAGCAGTCGGTTTCGGAGCCTACTTCACAGACAGACCTACCCTGAACCTAGCCGGTTTTTTTTATGGAATTCCGCTGTTGCTAGGAGGTTTGGCCCTGAAAGCCGCCGAACTCGAACCGGTGGAGTTCACCGAACCTACCTCTGCTGAAGTTCTTCTCCTGCGAGAAAGTCAGGCCACAGATACTCAAAACCAAGTCCGCAAAGATGTCACCCGATTTCGCTACGGCCAACCCGCGCACTTAGATGATGCTTTGGAGCGCTTGGGCTTAGCCCCGACAGACGAGGAACGGCCTCTCCTGCAAGGGTTGCGGGAAGTTGATGTTGATGGTGCTTATGGGTTAATTTTAGAGTTTTATTCGCCACTACTGCCGATCGACTTATGGGAAGAAAAGCAAGACAAAATAGCTACTTTTTTTGGGCCCGGTTTGCGCGCACAAGTGACTCAAAAGGCTGGTGACAAAATTGAATTGGCTCTAATTAAAAATACTCAAGTTTAAAGTATTCTGAAGTTTTGAGTGCAGAAATTTTGAAGTCGCCAATTAATAATTAATCCTGCACCGGCTCAGATACTGATTTTAGCGGCAGCGTGAAACCTGTCGCTATCAACAAAAGCTCAATCCGCAATTGGGCGATCGCCAAAATTGGATTTTCCTTCATTACAATAGTGATCGGCAATCTTACAGCAATTTGCGACCAAATTGCTGTAGATCAAAACTTAAATAAAAATAGGTTTTTTCGCTGCCATGAAAGAAACCGGGTTTCAGGCTTAAGCAAATTCATGTTTTTAGAGAAACTGCAGGCAAGTTAAGGATAAACAGAGTTAATCAGCATTAACAAACAAGCGAGAACGAGTAATAAAACGCTCTCCCTCCGGCCCTTCTAGGGAAAAATCGCTGCCTCCTGGCCCCGATGCCACGTCTATAATTAACTGCGTGTGCTGCCAATATTTGTATTGCTGCGCTGCAATATAAAAGGGACAACCGCCTATTTCGCCCAGCAATACGTCACCATCACCGATTATCAATTCGCCATCGGGAAAGCACATGGGGGAACTACCGTCGCAGCAGCCGCCGGATTGGTGAAACATCAATTGTCCGTGTTGAGTTTTGAGATGGTTGATTAATTTTAAAGCGGCTTCTGTTGCGGTGACTTTGGCAGTTTCCATTGCAGTCTCTTTGTGTAGCAATTTTATTTCGTTTTTGAATGAGATTTTTTTTTATAAACCGCAGAGGGCGCAGAGGGCGCAGAGAAGGAGAGGAAAGAGAGAAAGAAGGAGTTCGCGAATCATTGAAGTTTGTCTTTCTTCTTTCTTTCTTCCCAATGACTAAAATCTTAGAAGAAACCTAATGCTTTCGGGCTGTAGCTGACTAACAAATTCTTGGTTTGCTGGTAGTGATCTAACATCATTTTGTGATTTTCGCGGCCGATACCGGATGATTTGTAGCCGCCGAATGCTGCGTGGGCTGGATATAGGTGATAGCAGTTTGTCCACACGCGGCCTGCTTGAACGGCGCGGCCCATGCGGTAGGCGGTGTTGATGTCGCGAGTCCAAACTCCGGCACCTAAACCGTAGAGGGTATCGTTGGCAATTTCTAATGCTTCGGCTTCGTCTTTGAAGGTGGTTACTGCTAATACTGGGCCGAAGATTTCTTCTTGGAAAATTCGCATTTTGTTGTTTCCTTTGAAGACTGTTGGCTGGAAGTAATAGCCGTCTTGCAAGTCGCCGGATAAGATGTTTCTTTCGCCACCAATGAGGCATTCTGCGCCTTCGGCGTGACCGATTTTGACGTATTCGGCGATTTTTTCCATCTGGTTGATGGAGACTTGCGCGCCGAGGGCGGTTGTCGGATCTAAGGGGTTGTCTTGTTTGATTTGGCGGATGCGATCGATCGCCCTTTCCATGAATCGATCGTAGATTGACTCCTGAATTAAGGCGCGGGAGGGACAGGTGCACACTTCGCCTTGATTAAATGCAAACATGACTAATCCTTCGACTGCTTTGTCGAGGAATTCGTCGTCTTGGGCGCAGATATCTTCAAAGAAAATGTTGGGAGATTTGCCACCTAGTTCTAGGGTGACGGGGATGACGTTTTGGGAGGCGTATTGCATGATTAGCCTGCCGGTGGTGGTTTCCCCGGTGAAGGCGACTTTGGCAATCCGGGGACTGGTGGCGAGGGTTTTGCCGATTTCGGCGCCGGGCCCGTTTATTACGTTGATAACGCCGTCTGGTACTAAGTCGGCGATGATTTCCATCAGTACCAAGATTGAGGCGGGGGTGGGGCCTGCTGGTTTGAGCACGACGCAGTTTCCGGCGGCGAGGGCTGGGGCGAGTTTCCAGGCGGCCATTAATATCGGGAAGTTCCACGGGATGATTTGTCCGATGACGCCTAGGGGTTCGTGGAAGTGGTAGGCGACTGTTGTTCCGTCGAGTTCGCCGATCGACCCTTCTTGAGCTCGGATGCAGCTTGCGAAGTAGCGGAAATGGTCGATCGCCAGCGGTATGTCTGCGAGGCGGGTTTCGCGAATTGGTTTGCCGTTGTCCCAGGTTTCGGCGATGGCGAGGCGATCGAGGTTTTCTTCGATGCGATCGGCTATTTTGTGTAAAACCCGCGCCCTATCGGCTGGGGAAGTCTTACCCCACTTGTCTTTCGCGGCGTGGGCGGCATCCAGTGCCAATTCTACATCCTCGGCGGTCGATCGGGGGATTTGACAAATTGATTTTCCTGTAATTGGAGACAGGTTTTCCGAGTATTTCCCTTTCACCGGTGGCACCCACTTGCCGCCGATAAAGTTGTCGTAGCGAGTTTGAAAAATCGACTGACTGCCGGATTGAACAGGTGCTGCTACTACCATTTTATTACCTGATTAAAATTTGTTTTCGCTGGCAATTGAAATCTCTTGCATATCAACTATCGTCTATTTTCCGCAACTTCGGTCAGTTCATATACAAAATTTTACATTTTTCCAAAATTTTGCAGTCCCTGTAGGGGCGGGTTCACCAACAATCTGAGGCTAAAACAAACCATCTCAAAAACCCGCCTCGACCCTACGGTAAACACTATTATTAATTAACTGTTCCAGTATCGTTTATTTTCGCTCTCTTCGGTCAGTTTATATACGAGGTTTTACATTTTTAAATTATTTCGCAGTCCCTGTAGGGGCGGGTTTACCAACAATATCTGGCTAAAACCAACAATCTCAAAAACCCGCCCCCACCCAACGGTAAACACTATTAATTAACTGTTCAATTCTCGTCTATTTTCGATAAGTTCGGTCAGTTCATATACAAAATTTTACATTTTTAAATTATTTTGCAGTCCCTGTAGGGGCGGGTTCACCAACAATCTCTGGCTAAAACCAACAATCTCAAAAACCCGCCCCCACCCAACGGCAAACACTATTAATTAACTGTGATGCAGCTCTCCTTTGTGCTGCTATAAAAACATCCGCTAGCTGATAGTAATTTTTGACGAATGGCGGGTGGTGCCAACCAAAAATGGAGCCAAAATGGGGGCTGTAAGGTATTTGGTAATTCCCATATCGTTATCAGCAACCTCAATATAAATCTCCTGAGCATCGACCACTTTAGTGCCAATCCAAATCACCGACTTAAATTTGAGTGATTGCAACTATTACAACTTTTGATCCGACTCTTATAAAACATCGCGTAATTAAGGCTATTCATAAAAGTTTCATTTATCAGAGATGTTGCACCATTCTCAATAAGCTTTTATGAACAGGCTTTCCGGCCTGTTCCACAAGAAAATTCACTCTTTGTGGAACAGGCCGGAAAGCCTGTTCTTGAGAAGGGTGCTGTGAGATTAATCCAAGCTGCCTACCGCTCAATCTGTGGCAAATAGCCGAATTATTTCCTCACCTTGATGCCTAGCCGTCCGTCACAAATAATCACGTTTTTTAAATTTGCACCCCAAAACTCAAACCATCGCAGCGTTTTATTGCTAAAATTGAAAAAAATAGTAAATAAGTGCATTCATCATTATCAATGTGACGATTTTGCATAATATTTATTAGCACCATCAGCAATAAGGGTTAAAACACTCAATGTCTGCTCAAGGGTTTTATCGTCGTTCACTCCCCGATTCTGCTATTGCCTTTTCCTCCGTAGAGGGAAAGCAAATATTTCGAGAAGCCTTGGCATTGGGAGGTATGGAAGGGTATTTTGCTCTAGCGGAACAGTTTCACACTCAAGCAGAACCCGCTTTTTGTGGATTGGGTAGTTTAGTTGTTGTTCTTAATGCCTTATCCATCGATCCGGGTCGCATTTGGAAAGGGGTGTGGAGATGGTATGGAGAGGAATTTTTAGACTGTTGCTTACCTCTTTGGGTCATTAAAGAAAACGGTATCACCTTTGATGAGTTTGTCTGTATAGCACGTTGCAACGGTGCTGTTGTAAAACCTAACCGTTACCACCAAAGCAGCTTGGAAAACTTTCGGCAAGCTGTTGAGGAGGTGACTGCGGCATCAGGTGATATTCATCTAGTTGTTTCCTACAGCCGAAAGGTATTGGGACAAACCGGTGATGGTCACTTCTCACCAATTGGTGGCTATCATCCACAGCGGGATCTAGTTCTTCTGCTGGATGTTGCCCGTTTCAAATATCCACCTCACTGGGTTTCTCTGCCTTTGTTATGGCAAGCATTTGAACCTCTCGATTCCGTCACTAATCAATGTCGAGGTTATATTTCCTTGCAGAAGAGTGAAAGGTTGCCAGAAACCTTTTTTCATGTTGCTTGTGATTTACATCAGTGGGGTAGTGTTGCTACTTACTTTGCAGAAATACTCCCCGACATTGTGAGAAAAGAGCAACCTGATTCAATTGCTTCATTTGTCAGTACCCTTCTGCACCATTGGCCTGTTGAATTCACAACTATGCTGCATACCTCGTCAGAAACGGCAGAGACACTTGAGAAATTACGGGCAGCTATTCAGTTAAATTCACTGTTTGATATTGTTCACCAATGCTTGTCAAGCGATGACTGGGATGCAATGTCTGTTGTAGGGAAGTGGCCGCAACAGCCATTCGTAGCAGAGATAATAACAGCAATATTACTGTCGTGCCCCGAAACGCTCTATGCAACTCTCAAACCCGAGTTACGACTGTGGTTTAGTGAGGTTCGCCACCTTGAGAAACTACTCCCTCCCTTGGATGTAGAGATATCTAGATTGAGAGAACAAATGTCAGCACTCCAGGAGTTTTACATTTTATATTCAAAGGCACATCAGTGTAATATCCCTAGTGCGGGCTTGGGAAACTGGGAATGAAAACTGGCTGCGCTGCGCCCTCCAAGACAAAATTCACCAGCCTTACCGCCAATCTCTGATTCAGGGATATGAAGCAGTGCAACAAGCTGCCCTGAATGCAGGGGCCTATGGAATGGTAATTAGCGGTGCCGGGCCAACACTTTTAGCTTTAATGGATGTTACTAATGCTGATGCGGTTGAGAAAGCGATGGCTGCTGCTTGGATGGAATTTGGGGTAAAGGCTGATGTAAGGGCGATCGGGCTTGACACTCAAGGCGCGCCAATCTGCAGTTAGAGAACGCCACAGAATGATTGATCCTATAATAGTCAAAATATAATTTCAGTGTGCAGCCTATCTTATGTCTCTAAAATCTATCATGAAACTGACCGAACACGCCAAATCTCTTTACATCGAAACAGCTAAAAAACTCAAGGGGACAGACAGACGACAATTCATGGCATCGGTAGTCAAAGATTTAGGAATAGGTGGACAAACGTTAGTAGAACGGGAGTTAGGATGGAATAGACGGACCATCCGTAAAGGGATGAAAGAATTGAAAAGTGGTGAGCCAATTGTCGATGGTTTCAAGCGCAGTGGACGAAAGCGGGTTGAAACAAAATTACCCAACTTATTGAAAGATATTACATCGTTAGTAGACCCACACAGTCAAACTGATCCTAGCTTTAAGAGTACACGATTATATACGCGCATGACTGCCAATGAAGTCCGTCGTCAATTAATTAAACAATTTGGTTATAGTGATGAAGAACTACCGAGCGCCGAAACAATTAGAAGAAGATTGAATGATTTGGGTTATACCTTAAAACGAGTTTTGAAAACTAAACCAGTCAAAAAAATCCCCGAGACATCAGCCATTTTTGAACAACTTGAACAAGTCAATACAGCAGCCGATAATAACCCTAATACTCTCCGAATTTCCATTGATGCCAAAGCTTCCGTCAAGATTGGAGAATTTGATAGAGGTGGTAAAAATCGGACGCCAACTATTGCAGTTGACCACGATTTTTCGACTCAATCAAGTGTGATTCCCTATGGTATTTTTCTGCCTGAGTACAATGAGTTATTTTTATTCTTCGTTACTTCTAAGTTGACGGCTGATTGTATAGTTGACTTACTTGAAAGTTGGTGGCAAACTGTTAAACACCGTTTTAATCACATTCAAAAATTGGTCATCAATCAGGATAATGGACCGGAAAATCATTCTCGTCGTACTCAGTTTATGAAACGAATTTTAGATTTTTCCCAACAATCTCAACTGACGTTACAATTAGCTTATTATCCGCCCTATCATAGTAAATATAACCCAATAGAACGTTGTTTTGGTTGGTTAGAAAAGCATTGGAATGGTAGTTTACTTGACACTGTTGAGACTGTTATAAATTTCGCCAAAACTCTCACATTTAAGGATAAAAATCCAGTGGTGACATTGGTAGAAACAATTTACTCCACAGGAGTTAAAGTTTCGGAGTTAGCTATGGCAGAAATTGAAACCCAGATTCATCGTCTCCCCAATCTTCACAAATGGTTTGTAGAAATTTTCGCTAAACCCACATAGCTATTGGATCATTCTTTTTGTGGAGGTCTCTTAGTTGAGTTAGCTTGAAAAAAAATCGGTTTTTCCGTAATTGTGGTCATAACGCAACGTCATAATCTAGCTGAATCAAGGTTTTAAGCCTTCATTGTTCCAAAACCTTGTATTGCTTGCTACTTTTTACACCAAGCATCCGGGAGAGGCGAAATAGAATAATGTGTAAATAACATTAAGAATATATAGTGAGTTCTGAATTTGCGACATCTGCTAATTTTGGCTTGCTCCCAGCGTAAACGTTTGGATACTGAGTCGCTGCCTGCTATTGAGCGCTATGATGGCCCAACATTCCGTTTGCTGCGTCGTTTTCTGCGGAAACAACCATCAGCACCGTTAGAGATATATATTTTGTCAGCTAAGTTTGGCTTGATACCGAGTGACTATCTGATTCCAAATTATGACCAACGAATGACAAAAATGCGATCGCGTCAATTGCAGGCAGAGGTCATAGCCAAATTTGAGGATATCCTTAGCGCAAAGTCATACCAAAAACTTTGCATTTGTCTGGGTCGAGATTATTTGCTGGCACTGGATAAATACGATATGCTAATTAAATCAGGATTAGCTGTGCGAATTGCTACAGGCTCCTTGGGTAAAAAGCTGGCAACCTTGCATGATTGGCTGTACGGAAAGCCCCCGGAACTAGCTAGCAGACAGGCGATCGACTTGCAAGGAAAAGCTTGCCTCAAGGGAATTGAGGTGGTAATGACAGCAGCAGAAGTGCTTGATGTAGCGCGTCAGGCGTTGGTGGAAGGTAAGGGCAACCCTGCTAGCTATCAGTCATGGTACGTGCTAGTGGGCGATCGGCGGGTATCTCCGAAGTGGGTGGTGAGTCTGTTGACAGGATTACCTGTCAGCGCTTTTCATTCCAGTGCGGCTAGGCGAATGCTCCAACAACTGGGGATAGCAGTCTATGCAGAATAGTTGCGTCATCATTAAATGTATATTTTGGAGTTAAAAAATGAGTAGGAAACCTTCATCAATTGGCACAGTTATTTCTGATAATGAAACTCCAAGCTTTGAAACTGTACGCATTAAATTAAAAGCTAAACAAGATGTAAAACCAGGAACCCTTGTGCGGATTCCCGTGTCCAGAAGTGAAAAAACCATCCTAATTGGTCGAATTCAAAGCGGTTACGAGAACAACCCATATCAAAGTGCAGTTAATGTTAATATCAGCGATCATGTAGGTGGGCGACAAGTTCACCCAAAAGAAGAATATAGCACAGATATCTTTCGGGTTGTTGAAGCTGAATTAATAGAGGAAATTACTCCTACAGAAATCAGAGCGCCACAAAATCTGCCCAACGCAGGCGCGGATGTCTTTATCGCTGATAGTGATGAAACCGTCCGTGTTTTGGGTATGGAGACAGAGCCATCTGAAGGTTTGTACATTGGTGAAACAGTAAGTGGTACAAAAACAAAAATTATTCTCAAACGTGAGGCTATTCAGCGTCACTTTTTTATAGGTGGAACTACAGGGAGTGGTAAAAGTTATGCAATGGGTGTAATAGCAGAAGAACTGATTAAACATAAGCTCCCTATTATTTTTATTGATACACAAGACGAATATTCACAACTTGTAACTAAGTTAGATGGAACTGTAAAACGCCCAGGTCATGACTTTACTATTCGCATTTCCTCGTTAAGTGAAAGTGAACTTTTGGATCTTCTTCCGGCAGCGACAACCGAGTTACAGAAAGACATTGCCAGTCGTGCATTTAGTGAGTTGCAAATAGAACTTGTTGCTGACAATATTGCTAAATTTTCTATAGATGACTTACTAGAACGAATGAAGATTATTGGACCTCAGCTAACTAATAACACGCCAAGTGTGAACATGGCAATTAGTCGTGTAGGCTCTCTCAAGCGAAACCCTATTTTTGGAAATGGTATTAATAGGGCTGATTGGCGTAAACTAATGGTGCCTTGCTTAGCAATTGATTGTAAGCGTTTAACATCTTCTCAACTTCAACCTATTGCAACTGCTGTACTTCGAGAGCTCCAAAACCTGCGACTTCACAATCATATTCCACCTTATGTGGCGGTTGTTGATGAGGCTCACTTGTTTGTACCACAAGGTGAGGGTAGCTCTTGCAAACAAATAATACGAGAAGGTGTACGAATCGGAAGACATCACGGCATCTGTATGGTATTAATGACACAAAGCCCTATTGATATTGATAGAAGTATTATCCGTCAGTGTAATACAAGACTGGTGTTTGCGTTAGAACCAGATCAACTTGATGCCATTCGGGGCGTAAAGTCAGATGCCTCTGAAGAAATGTTACGCGCCCTACCTAAGATGCCACGCGGTACTTGTTTGCTTTCAGGTACTTATGAAAGTGTTAAGCATACGATTCCAGTAAGAATTAGGGAGCGCGAAACGAAAGATTCAGAAGGAGGAAAAACACCGAATGTTTTTCAAGATATGCAAGAGAAATGGATACCAGTAATTGAAGAATTGAAATTATAAGGAATAGAATTTATGCCTAGAAAGCGTCAATCCAAATCCAACAATACCGAAGCTAGCCAATATCAGCAGTTGGAACTAAATCTTGAGTGGGATTCAATCATTAATTCGGATTCACATAAAATTCTAACTCGTGAGCAGGTTATCAATAATAGCTACGATCCTGTAGAAATAACGGCTGAATATGTTAGAAAAATAGTTGCTTCGCAGAAAGCCTGGAAAAGTACGCTTAAAAAAGCACGGGAAAAACTACTGACAACAAACGCTAAGCAACTCTACTTAGATTTCTTACTGGATATTAAACATCAAATAGAGGAAAATTCACCCAAATCACCGAGATTAGCTCGTTTATTAAAACAGGTAGCTATTCGGGGATTGGGAATGACAAAGGAACAAGTAAAAATATATGATCCCCCTAAAGGAAGTGGTCAATGGAGAGTTGATATCAATACTAAATTAGTAGAGCAACATTTAGAAAGCCATATAGTAGGAGAAAATTTTCTTAATCTGATTACTGCTGACAATACAGACTGGAAACGTAACCTAATTATCGCCTCTTCTGATGTCAGTCAACATCGTAGTTCAGTTCCTACTCGTGCCCGTTTTTTCACGCGAACTGTTCCTTTTGTGCTGAACAATGCTGTTGGTGCTATTTTGAGGGTAAAAAATGGAAAAGCAGAATTTGATCTGCCCAGATTTAATCCTCAACCCGACCAAGAATTAATTAGGTGGATGCTAATTGATCCATCTTATGAAGATGAATTAGAACCCGAAGACTATCAACGATGTACTGCTTCTGCTATGGATGTTGGTCAATATAAATTCGATCATCAATACTTGTTAAATGCGGATAAAGATCGCCCTGACATAATTCTTAGAGATGGTAGTTTGTTTCCACAAGATGCCTACTTAGATAACTTCTTAATAGACAACAGACGAGGTGAGTTTACTCGTGAAGCTATCCGAGAACTTTTGAACTGTCTTCACTGCGCTAGAGCTTACAAAACAATTTACTGTGGTGTGTCAAAAAATGTCCAACTAAAAGTATATAGTGCTATTTTAGACTGGTATATTACCAAGGAAATAGATCCCGATTGGGAAACAGGTAATTATACTCTTAATGATGGTCAGATGATGACATTATTATTGGGGGGTTATAGGTTTAAAAAGGATTTAACAGAAACCATTGCTACTTGTTTAATTCGTCGTTCTTTTACGACAAGAGCAGCTTTGAATGAAAAAGCTAATCTTCAGGCTCTGGATTCCTATTTTAATCGCTATGAAAAAATACATGATTTTAACATTAGTCCCTATCGTGAGTTGTGTAATATTTTTCATGTGTATATGTTTTTTATGGGGCATTCCAAAAGTCCCAGTCAACTTTTACCTCGCTATGAATTTTTCCACGATGCTTCTCTAGGTTCAGCAACAAGCGTAGCACAAAAAATTCTTACTGCTATACACTATTCAGGCGTATTCGCTGACAATGAACATTCATTTTCTATGTCTCCAGACGAAGAAGCCATTATTTATCTGATCCCAAGAGTTACTATGCAAGCTCACCGCGAATCAAAAAATATTGGTGAATATTTAACTCAACACACTAAACAGTTACTTATGTCTCGATATAAAACTTTTCTGTCAGAAATTGTATAAGGAATATCAACTGTGAAAATCGTCGCCGGCATTAGTTTAAAGGGAATAAAACCGCGTGTATGGGATAGCACCTCAGAGTATTACCTTCCCCAGCTACACGCGGTAATGATTTCCTACGCCGATTTTCACAAAATGCCTAAACGCAGGCGTGAGGCAATGGAAAAGGGACTGCACGAATCTCTGGGTATTCCTACTCAGGTTCAAATTTATCTTGATAACGGTGCTTTTTACTTTATAAAACGTGATGGTGAAACGCCAAGAAAAGAGTATGAAGAGTTTGTAGAAAAAGCTAAACCAGACTGGTATCCAATTCCTCAAGACTTTATTCCTACTCCCAAAATGACATTTAAGGAGCAGAAACAATGTTTTAAGCGCACAATGGAAATGAATCTGGCTTATAAAGACCATCCATCATACATTCCTGTTATTCACATTAGCGAATTGCTTGAAGATTATGTAAATGAAATCAAAGCACATAAGGAATTCTTAGCAAAACCATATATTGCTTTGGGTGGCATTGTACCAAATTTACTACGCGCTCCTAAAGCAATACCTTATCAGAAAATTCTATCTAGCATTCAACATATACGCGAAGAATTTAAAAATACAAAACTTCATGTTTTTGGCATTGGTGGCACAGCAACTATACATTTAGCCGCTTTATTGAGCATTAACTCAGTAGACTCAAGCGGTTGGCGCAGTCGGGCGGCGCGGGGGATGATACAATTGCCTGGAACCGGAGAGCGAATTGTGGCTCCTTTAGGTAACTGGAGGGGTCGTCAAGTCAGTCAAGAAGAAGAAAAAAAACTAGAGGAGTGTCTATGTCCAGCTTGTCGTCAGTATAAATTAAATGGACTTAAAATAAGTGGTATGGAAGGTTTTTGTAATCGAGCTACTCATAACTTGTGGATACTACTGGAAGAGGCTCGACTGATTGAAGAACATTTATATAATAGTGGAGATTATAAGGAGTGGTACAAGGGACACTTAGATAACACCATTTATCGTCCACTGATTGCTAAAATAGTTGAAAATAATCAAAAATAAAGCTAAGCGAGCTGAGATTAATAACTTTTGTTGGTTTTCTGCTATACAGCAAACCTAAATCCCGAACCCAACACTTTCTTTTCTCGCTCTGCGCCAAGAGCGTCCTCTGCGGTAAATCAAAAATTTAGTGATTTTGGATACAATTCCCGGCTCAACAGTCGATCGAACTCCTCAATTTTCGATGCGGATCTAAAATTCACCTAAAGTTCGACGCCCTTTGGCAAAACCCTTCCTAAGATAGAAGTTGGGGGACGATCGGTCACATAGCCGATTCAGGGGCAAGTGTCAAGGACTCCATCGAACCCAAATCCAGAGCCGCAAGACAGGGAGGACATCAAAATCATGGTAAACGCGCCGACAGGGGAAACCCGCTTGGGCCCGATCGATCAGGTGCAATCCTTAGACCGCGATTGCACAACCCTATCTCGTCACGTACTCCAGCAACTTCACAGCTTTAGTGCAGATGCTCAGGATCTCAGCGCTCTGATGAATCGCATCGGACTAGCTGCCAAGCTGATCGCAAGGCGGCTCAGCAGAGCCGGGTTAATGGAAGATGCTTTAGGGTTTACAGGGGCTACGAACGTGCAGGGAGAATCCGTCAAAAAGATGGATATCTATGCCAATGAAGTGTTTATCTCGGTATTCCAGCAAAGCGGACTTGTCTGCCGCTTGGCTTCGGAGGAAATGGAAAAACCCTATTACATTCCCGAAAATTGTCCGATCGGACGTTACAGTCTGCTCTACGACCCCATAGACGGTTCTTCCAATCTTGACATCAATCTCAATGTCGGCTCCATATTCAGCATCCGCAAGCAAGAGGGGGACGATGAAGATGGTTCTGCTTCCGACTTGCTGCAACATGGACACAAACAAATTGCCGCTGGCTATGTACTCTACGGCCCCAGTACCATGCTGGTTTATTCGATCGGTCAGGGTGTTCATTCCTTTACCCTCGATCCCAGTTTGGGCGAGTTTATTCTAGCTAACGAAAACATTAAGGTTCCCGATCGCGGCCCGATTTACAGCGTTAATGAAGGCAACTTCTGGCAGTGGGAGGAATCTTTGAGAGACTACATTCGCTACGTACACCGCAGCGAAGGCTACAGCGCCCGGTACGGTGGGGCTTTGGTGGGAGATTTCCACCGGATTTTATTCCAGGGAGGCGTGTTTTTGTACCCCGGAACGGTGAAAAACCCCGAGGGCAAATTGCGTTTGCTCTACGAATCGGCTCCTTTGGCGTTTTTGATGGAGCAAGCCGGCGGGCGCGCCAGTACGGGAGTTCAAGACATTTTAGACGTTGTGCCGACCAAACTGCATGAGCGATCGCCCTTGATTGTCGGCAGTAAAGAAAATGTAGCAATGGTGGAGTCTTTTATTCAAGATCGATCGCGCAATCCTAGAACAGTCCAAAAGTGAAGGAAGTTCGGCAACGAGCAATGTACGGGATGTAACGGATGTAACGGATGTAACGGATGTCAGGAAGAAGGAAGAGGGTTTTAACTTATAACTTTCGACTCCCAATTACCAATTCCCCATTGCCAATTTTCAATTACCACTTTTCAATTTTCAATTTCCAATTTCCAAGTCCCAATTAACAGCTATCAAATTGTAGGAGTTACAGTAATGACAGCAACACCAACGAATCACCTGTTAGAAATCAAAGAAATTGGCCAAAGTATCTGGATGGACAATTTGACTCGCGATCTGATCGAGTCCGGCGAACTCAAACAGATGATTGAAAGTCGGGGACTGCGCGGGATTACATCTAATCCGGCTATTTTTGAGAAAGCGATCGCGGGTAATGTGATTTACGACGCGGATATCGAAGCGGGCATCCGGGCGGGTAAATCTGTAATGGAGATTTACGAATCTCTGGTATTTGAAGATATCCGCAACGCTTGCGACATCTTCGCCCCAGTTTACGCAGAGTCGAAGGGTTTGGACGGCTACATTAGCATTGAAGTGCCACCGACGATCGCCAACGACACAGAAAGCACGATTAGCGAAGCCCTGCGCTATTACAAAGCCCTTGGCAAAGAAAACGTGATGATTAAGATTCCGGGAACCGCTGAAGGTTTGCCCGCAGTCGAGCGAGTCATCAGCGAAGGGATTAACGTTAACGTGACTTTGCTGTTCTCGGTTGACAGCTACGTCGAAACTTTCTGGGCTTACATTCGCGGTTTGGAAGCGCGGGTGGCTAAAGGTTTGGATGTGAGCAATATTGCTTCTGTTGCCAGTTTCTTCTTGAGCCGGATCGACATCAATGTCGATGGCAAGATTGATGAGAAACTCAAAAATGTCACGGATATTTCCACCAAAGCCAAACTGGAAGCGGTGAAAGGGAAAGTGGCGATCGCCAATGCGAAGGTAGCTTACCAGAAGTATAAAGAGATCGTAGCGAGCGATCGCTGGCAAGCATTAGCGGCCAAGGGAGCGAAAGTACAGCGCTTGCTGTGGGCTTCCACCAGCACCAAAAACCCCAACTACAGCGATGTCATGTACGTCGATGAACTAATCGGCCCGGACACGGTTAACACTTTGCCGCCGAACACCGTTGAAGCTTGTTTCGATCACTGCGATGTCGCACCCCGGATTGAGAACAACGTTGCAGAAGCTTACACGCTGATCGAAAGTCTCAAAGATCCCGACATTGACATCAACTTGGATCAAGTGATGGCAGACTTGCTCTTGGACGGGATTGATAAATTCGTCACCCCGTTCCAATCCCTGATGGATTCCTTGCAAGAGAAAGTGCAGAAGTTGTCACCCGTCGCCTAGACAGATATCTGTATCCTTAAAGGCAGAAGCATTTAGGAGTCGGAATAGATAATTGTTTTGGCTCTTGAGTGCTGAGTTTTGAATCTCAAACCGGGAAAATTTGAGACCAATTGGTCTCAAAAATCCGACAGAGGAAAATCAAATCCCGATTACTTTGGCTCTTGGCGCTGAGTTTTGAATCTCAAACCGGGAAAATTTGAGACCAATTGGTCTCAAAAATCCGACAGAGGAAAATCAAATCCCGATTACTTTGGCTCTTGGCGCTGAGTTTTGAATCTCAAACCGGGAAAATTTGAGACCAATTGGTCTCAAAAATCCGACAGAGGAAAATCAAATCCCGATTACTTTGGCTCTTGGCGCTGAGTTTTGAATCTCAAACCGGGAAAATTTGAGACCAATTGGTCTCAAAAATCCGACAGAGGAAAATCAAATCCC
>NZ_JAUBVD010000032.1:0-34766 GCF_036705675.1 Microcoleus sp. AT8-A3 | reverse complement strand
GGGAAAATTTGAGACCAATTGGTCTCAAAAATCCGACAGAGGAAAATCAAATCCCGATTACTTTGGCTCTTGGCGCTAAGTTTTGAATCTCGAACCGGGAAAATTTGAGACCAATTGGTCTCAAAAATCCGACAGAGGAAAATCAACTGCCTTCTCTAGCAGAAATCTCGCCAGAAGATCCAACTCGAATTTTCCATCTCCGACCGCTGAGGAATTGCCATGCAAACTATCAATACCCTAGTAGAAACCGAATATGGCACTGCCCAACTTGATGTAGCTGAACGGACAAGGCTTCAAGAACTAGAATCCATTGTCGAACATGGACTTCAGATATTTTACGAAGTTGGCAAAGCCCTTGATGAGATTCGGGAAGAGAAACTGTACCGTGAAACTCACAAGACTTTTGAGGCTTATTGCCTTGACAACTGGGGCATCGGAAGACGGACAGCAGATCGATTTATTTCAGCAGCGCAGGTTGTCGAAAATTTGAGACCAATTGGTCTCAAAATTCCGACAAAGGAAAATCAAGTCCGTCCTCTAACAGGATTACCCCCAGAGCTACAACTCGAAATTTGGCAAGAAGCTCTGGAGTTATCGCCTAATAGTATGCCCACTGGTGCAGCAGTTCAGCGCCTGGTAGAGCGGCGATTTCCTTCAAACGGAAACGGGCGAACGCCTAAAGATAGTGCTTCGGAAGTCGAGAAGTTGCGATCGGACAATCAGCGGCTCAGAGAGCAAATCCGACAGCAAAACAGAGAAAGGGATAGGCGTGCTGCTGCTGTGGCTTTAGAGTTAGAGCAGTTGCGCTCAGAGAATAGGCAGCTAAAAGCTGAACTGCTACAGCGGGATAAGGATTGGGAAGTTCGACTGGCTTTTGAGAGGAACAAAATTCGCGAGGAGGTTAGGGGAGAACTCAGAGAGGAACTTAAGGCTGAACTCAGGGAAGAAATCAGAGCCGAAATAAAATCTGAGTATCAGGCTCAAATTAAAGAATTGACGGCTAAATATGAAGCCATAATTCAGGATTTATCAGTAAGGTTGACAGCTATGGAAGGAGCAAAATAAGAAATGGTCGCAATACTTGAAAACCCACTGCGCGTCGGTTTGCGAAAAGAACGAGTGCCGGAACCACAAATTCTGGTAATCTTCGGAGCTTCTGGGGATCTGACCCAGCGCAAACTGGTACCTGCAATTTATCAGATGAAGCGCGATCGACGCTTGCCACCGGAAACTACCGTGGTGGGAGTAGCCCGCCGCCCTTGGAGTCACGATTACTTCCGCGAGCAAATGCGCGAAGGCATAGAAGAATTTGGCGGCGGGATTGGCAATGAAGAATTTTGGCAAGAATTCGCTAAAGGTTTGTACTACTGTCCGGGCGACATAGACAACCCCGAAAGCTATCAAAAACTAAAAGCTTTCTTAGCGGAAATCGACGAAGAAAGGAGAACTCGCGGCAATCACATATTTTATCTCTCAGTTTCCCCGAACTTTTTCCCAGAAGCAATTAGGCAACTGGGCGCGGCTCAAATGCTGGTCGATCCAGTAAAACACCGCTTGGTAATTGAAAAACCCTTCGGCCGCGACTTGAGTTCGGCAAAAGCTCTCAACCGAGTCGTGCAGAAGGTTTGCCAAGAACAGCAAGTTTACCGGATAGACCACTATTTGGGTAAAGAAACTGTTCAAAATTTAATGGTGTTCCGGTTTGCTAACGCGATTTTTGAACCGCTGTGGAATCGGCAATTTGTCGATCACGTACAAATTACAGTTGCAGAAACAGTAGGCGTAGAAGACCGGGCCGGTTACTACGAATCCTCTGGGGCGTTGCGGGATATGCTGCAAAACCACTTGATGCAGATTTTCTGTCTGACGGCGATGGAACCGCCGAACTCGCTCGACGCTGACAGCATCCGCACCGAAAAGATGAAAGTTCTGCAAGCAACTCGCTTGGCAGATTTGAATAACTTGGAGTTCTCAGCGATTCGGGGTCAATATTCCGCAGGTTGGATGAAGGGCAAACAGGTGCCAGGATATCACGATGAACCGGGGGTGGCTCCCAATTCGACAACGCCGACTTTTGTGGCGATGAAGTTTATGATTGACAACTGGCGCTGGCAGGGAGTGCCTTTCTACCTGCGAACCGGCAAACGGTTGCCGAAAAAAGTTAGCGAAATTGCGATTCAGTTCCGGGAAGTTCCGCTGCTAATTTTTCAGTCCGCAGCCCAACAAACTACTCCTAACGTTTTGACCATGCGGGTGCATCCGAATGAGGGGATTTCGCTGAGGTTTGAGGCGAAAATGCCGGGGCCGGATTTGCGGACGCGGACGGTGGATATGGATTTCAGTTACGGTTCTTCGTTTGGGGTGACATCTTCGGATGCTTACGATCGCCTGTTAATTGATTGTATGCTGGGCGACCAAACTTTGTTTACCCGTTCTGATGAAGTGGAAGAAGCTTGGCGGGTGGTAACGCCGGCCTTGATGGCTTGGGAATCGTCCAACGACCAAGATTTGGTTCCTAAATACGAAGCCGGTACTTGGGAACCTGCGGAAGCAGAACTGCTAATTAACAGAGATGGCCGCAAGTGGCGAAGACTTTAAGAGCCATTAGTCAGCAGTCATTAGTCCTTAGTTATAGGTCAGCATTAGTATTAGTTATTAGCTAAGAACGGCTAACTAAGAACGGCTAACTAAGGACTAAGGACTAAGGACTAAGGACTAAGGACTAAGGACTAATAACTAATAAGAAAGGAGAAAAGATTTATGACGATGACACCGATGAAAGCTCCGCCTCTGGTTTCGCTACAAAGTCCTAAAGATGTGTCGATCGACCAAATAGAGGCCGAATTGAGTCAAATTTGGGAAAGTTACAGAGAATCGGGGTCGAAGGGCGATTTTCCGATCGCTAGTAGGGCAACAACTTTTACTTTTGTAGTCTACGAACCGGAAGAAACTCAGCGGTTATTGGCGGATCTGGGGTTTTACGACGGGCCGGTGGACGGTATTACCGGGCCGATGACGGCATCTAGCATCAGGGCGGCTCAAAAAGCTTATGGGCTGCCGAGAACAGGCAAAGCTAACGATGAATTGCTGGCGACTTTGCGGGAAGAAGTGGCTCGCAAAAATTCCACAGGCGAGGAGATGGGATCGAGTGGCTTGGGTTCCGGGGGTTCGGGGGTGGCTGACGCGATTGTGGCTGCCAATCCCTGCCGGATTATTGCTCTGTGCCCGACAGCGGGGGAAGATACGGGCGTGCAGGCTCAAGTGGCTGCTTATTGTCCGGTTCACAAGCGCACCAGTGGCAATCTGATCTGCTGCGAGTACATTACGCTGCGGGGTACGGAAGCTGCGCTGGAACGGGTGAGCGGCATTGTGACGGCGTTGACTATCGCTGATTTGCCGACGCTGCTGTGGTGGAAGGCGAATCCTGATGCCGATCGAGGTTTGTTCCAGCGGCTGGCGGCAGTTAGCAGTTCTGTGATTGTTGACTCTAGCAGCTTTGCTGAGTGTGAAGCTGAATTGCTGTTGATGCAAAGTCTGATCGAGGAGGGAATTCCGATCGCGGATCTGAATTGGCGCCGGTTGGCCGCATGGCAGGAGTTGGCTGCTGAGGCTTTTGACGCCCCGGAACGTCGCGCTGCGATTCGGGAAATCGATCGGGTGACGATCGATTACGAACAGGACAATTCTACTCAAGCGCTGATGTATTTGGGTTGGCTGGCGAGCCGGCTTCAGTGGCGTCCGGTTGCTTTCAAACAGGAAGAGGGCGATTACCACATCAAGCGAATTAAATTCGCGGGGCCGGACGAACGGGTTATCGAAGCCGAGTTGGCTGCTATTCCTACTGCTGATTCGGGCGATGTCGCGGGCGATTTGATTGCTCTGCGTTTGAATTCTACAAACGAAAAGGCTGACTGCGGTACGGTTCTGTGTTCGGAAGCGGGCGGCTGTATGCGGATGGAAACAAAGGGTGGCGCTCAAACCGATCGGTTTAACCAGGTGAGTCCTCTGTTCGATCAGGTGACGGAACAGTTGCTGGGTCAGCACCTCCAGAGTTGGGGCCGAGATGTGCTTTACGAAGAAAGTTTGGCAGTGACGGCTCAAATGCTGAAGTTAGCTAAGCGGTAAAAAGAAGTTCGGCAACGGATTGTGTAGCGGATGTAACGGATGTAACGGATGGATGGAATCAGGAGAAAGGAGAAAGGAATAAGCAAGACGGATTGAGTTAATATTCAGTGGGGCAGGCAATGTCTGCCCTACTTTTTTAGGAGTTATGAATTTTAAGTTAGGAGTTTTGAATTAATCCTGTTATTTAACTCAAAACTCTAAATTACTTCCCAAAAGCCACTAAATTACCTCTCTTCTTCTCATTCTTCCTGGGAGCATCTCATATTTGTAAAAATACTTCTTCTGGCTCCTTCCTTCTTCTGGCTCCTTCCTTCTTCCTCTTTCCTTCT
The DNA here is from genome assembly GCF_036705675.1 of Microcoleus sp. AT8-A3. Lineage (NCBI taxonomy): Bacteria > Bacillati > Cyanobacteriota > Cyanophyceae > Oscillatoriales > Microcoleaceae > Microcoleus > Microcoleus sp. AT8-A3. The sequence goes on along the minus strand of NZ_JAUBVD010000032.1, from coordinate 30,312 downwards.
TCCTCTTTCCTTCTTCCCCTTTCCTCCTGCCTCCTGCCTCCTGCCTCCTGCCTCAAAACTCCAATTTCTAGCGGAGGGCTGCAAAGGTGAGATGCTCCCTTCTTCCTTCGCGCCCTAGCGCTTACGCGCGGCTTCGCCTAACGCGTCTTCGCGGTTCGTTAAATATGTATTTTTTGTGAATAACCTAGAACTATGGCTTTAGTAATTGCTGGCGAACGCAGCGGTGCGGGAAAGACTACTGTAACGATCGCCCTTTTAGCTTATTTAATCCGTCGCGGCTTGAATGTTCAATCTTTTAAGGTGGGTCCCGATTACATTGACCCGATGTTTCATGCTTTTGTCACCGGTCGCCCCTGTCGCAATTTAGACCCGGTATTAACGTCTGAATCTTATGTAAAAAAGTGTTTTTCTCGTCATATTCAAGATGTCGATTATGCCTTAGTTGAAGGGGTGATGGGACTCTTTGATGGAGTGAGTCGAAGGAATCAGGAATCAGGAAGGCACGACACGGATTTTGACACGGATACACGGATTAATTATCGAAAAGAAGCAGGCAATTATGATTTTTCCTTTGCTTCTACGGCTCATGTTGCTTATTTGCTGAATTTGCCGGTATTGTTTGTGATAGATTGCAGCAGGCTCTCTGGTTCTGTGGCTGCGATCGCCCACGGTTTCCGTTCTTTTAACCCTGAACTTAAATTCGCTGGTTTGGTGCTGAATCGGGTGGCGAGCGATCGACATTTGGAACTGCTTCAAGATGCTCTAAAACCGCTCAATTTACCTATTTTGGGGGTTTTGCGTAGGGATGAGGCTGTTAGTATTCCCGATCGACATTTGGGTTTGATTCCTGCTGAGGAGTTGCCGAATCTTCATGCTGCGATCGATAAACTGGCTGATTTGGCTGCTGTTAGTTTTGACTGGGAGCAACTTTTGCCTTTGTTGGCTGCAACTCGAAATGAGGGGTCTGAGCAACTTTTGGGTAGGCACGGTCTCCCTTCGGGAATTATAACTCAAAAAGATGATGTTGTCAACTGTTTGGGAAAACAATTTGGAGTGAGGATTGCAGTTGCGCGCGATCGGGCTTTTAATTTTTACTATCAGGACAATCTTGATTTGTTGGAAGAGTTGGGTGCCCAGTTGGTATTTTGGAGTCCCCTTGATGACTCGGTGTTTCCTGACAATGTGCAAGGGTTATATTTTGGTGGCGGTTTTCCCGAAGTGTTTGCTCAAAAATTGAGCGGTAATGTTTTAATTCGGGATGCGGTAAGAAGGGCGATTTTTTCGGGAATGCCGACTTATGCGGAGTGCGGCGGTTTGATGTATTTGTGCGATTCTATTGTAGACTTCGATGGCATTTCTTGGCCAGGGGTGGGTGTGTTGGAAACTGCTGCTGCGATGGGTAAGCGTTTGACGCTGGGATACCGAGAAGCTGTGGCGGTGAGGGATAGTTTGGTGTTAACTGCTTTTGATGAGGTTTGGGGACATGAGTTTCATCGATCGCATTTAACTGTTGAACCGAGTAATCCAGTTTATCACAGTTGGAGGTATGGGAAGCGGGGGGAGGTTGAGGCGGTTGCTGAAGGTTGGGGAGTTTGTCAGGTGCACGCTTCTTATTTGCATTTGCATTGGGGGGCTCGGCCTGATATTCCGGCTCGTTTTTTGCAGCAGTGTGCTGATGCGTGATTGTAAGGGTGTTTTGGGCGATCGAGAAAGCGAACTGGATTTTTTTATTTAATTAACCGCAGAGGGCACAGAGGGCACAGAGAAGAGAAGAGAGAGGAGTTACTGTATTAAAATGTTTTTGATGGAAAGCAGGGAGGGGGTGTTGGGATTTATGAGCGAATCAATTTCGACTAAGCAGTTGTTTGCCCAATGGGTGACACGGGAGAATTTTCGGAGTTACGGTCAAGTTATCTTTACGGCTATTGATGGCAAGTCTTTCGATGCTGAGGATGCTCAGTTAAATTTGCAAAATGGTGTTCCTAGATTTTACATTATGCGGCTCCATAAGGAAGGTCGCAAGTTTCGCAAAATTACGCGGCACGTTCAATGTACTCAGTGTTTGGGTTCTTTGGATGGGAAGGATTGGTTGATGGCGGTTGCGCCTCCTGGGGATAGCTATAAACCGAGTTTAGAGGATATGGCTGCTTTTCGGATTCCGGGCAATTGTTTTATTAAGTTAGATGTGGGGACTTGGCACGCTGGGCCTTATTTTGATGCGGATTTTGTTGATTTTTACAATCTGGAATTGAGCAATACTAATGTGGTTGACCATTTTACTTTTGATTTTGTGAAAAATCACAATCTGGAGTTTGAGATTGTCTGAATTTAAGAAAAATTTATCGTAGAATTTTGATAGTATATCAACGAAGCTGATTATACCTGCTTAACCGTGTTTAATAGTTTTGGGAGAGGTCTAATAATTATGAATTATCCACTCTATTCTCTTTTGATTTTACCATATACGCGCCGGGAACTCCCTGGATGGGGAAAATTGATGACACTCACAGGGGTGTACCGGGATGATTTGTGGAAAAATGCTCCTATACGGGAGATTCGAGGCAAGTTCCACGGTTATCGGATGGCGATGGATCTTTCCAAGTGGAACGATCGCATGAGCTATTTTTTAGGCCGTTATTATGACTTGCCCACGCAACTTTTCATCCAAAATGCTGTACAGCCTGGGGACAGTTTTATTGATGCGGGGGCAAATACGGGCATGATTACTCTTTTGGCTGCTTATCATACAGGAACAACGGGATGCGTACACTCTTTTGAACCAAATCCTCTGGCGTTTCAAACATTAAAAGCTGCGGTAACAGACAATGAATTGCAGAAAGTTTCTCTGCACCAGTGTGGGCTTTCTAACGAGCGAAATGAACTGACACTGACAGTGCCTACAGATGTTACTGGTTTGGGTACTTTCGCTCAACTCCCAGAAAAAGATCGAAGTCTGATTTCTAATCAGTATCAAGTACCTGTGTATCGCGGAGATGAAATGCTCCCAGATAATCTTCCTGGTGCTACTTTTATTAAAATTGATGTGGAGGGGTTTGAGGTGAATGTGATTAAAGGTTTCTCCCAAACGCTGCAAAAGCTTCGCCCTGCGGTGTTGACAGAAGTTGTAGGAAGTCATCTGGAACGGGCTGGTTCAAGTGTAGCAGAACTTTGCTCTGTGATGGGTGACTTTGGCTATGAAGCTTTTAACTTGGAGGCGAAACGGGAAGGTTTGGGCCATCGGTTACAATTGTCTAAAGCGCAAGGAGGAAAGATGACTGATGATGTGGTTTGGCTGTATTCTGAGAGTCCTTTATTTTCTCGCCTGCAACAGTGGATGACACACTGATATTGCAGAGGATAAGAATTGCAAGTGCAGGGAAATCTAGGCTGATTTCCCTTTGTTTTAATATGGTCACTGTCAACGGTGCTAAAACTCTCAATCTGGGAGATGATAATTATGGGATAGATGCGGGAAAACCTGCAAATTTGATTGTGTTGGATGCTGAGGATTGTTATGATGCAATTAGGAGGCGCGCTGCGGTTCGGTATGTGATTTCGCGGGGTAAGTTGCTGGCGGAAACTGCACCTGCTAAAATTAGTTTTTATGGTATTTGACAAACAATATTTGAAGCTGTTAAACTATGAATCAAGGTGCTATTCCCGATGAGAGTCCGAGAAATTTGCAGGAGCAACTGCTACTGCAAGATGCTAAGGCTGGTAATTGCATAGTAATTCATTGCGGTACAGATAGATTGTTGGGCGATGCACGGAGACTTATTGCTGTTTATGGCGGGAATGCTGAAGACTGGGATAAAATGACAAGTATTGAGGCTTTTGAAATTAATGGAGCTTCCGTACAAGTCCATTGGTTTCGGAACAGTCAGACTCTTCAAGATGTGGAGTTTAAGTTCAAGCGACAGTATCCCAAAACAGCCCCTAAAAATCTGTAGGTAATCAAGTTATGAAAATTCGTTGTATTGCTAATACCGGTGAATCTCTCCCTGAAGAATATATAGATCCGCCACGCGGTTACACTAGAAAGGTTGAGTTACCGCTAACTATAGGCAAGGAATATGTTGTTTATGCTATCCGAGAATGGAAAGGGACTATTTGGTACTACATCTGCAATGATAATTATAGCTATTATCCCATCCATAATCCGGCGCCGATGTTTGAAGTGGTTGACAGCAGAATTTCTAAGTATTGGCGGTTTGAACTGTCGCCCAATGGATTGTTAATGATAGCGTTTGAACAGTGGTTTACTGACCCTTATTTTTATGATAAGCTGACGGATCAGGAAGAGGCGGAGGTTGAGATTTTTGAGAAGGTTAAGGAATTGATGGATGCTGAGGATTTTACTTTGCCTCCGCTGGATGTTGCCGTTGAGAGGTTGCGGGAAACTGTCAGTGTTTGAGTTAAAGACAAACATCGAAGCGGAGTGAGTTCATAAAATCTGCTAAGCAAGCAGACATAAAAAAGGTAAAGATAGTTGTATTCCTAGGGTAGACACTCTCACGAGAACATTTGTAACTCCTGCTTCTACACGCATGATATTTAAAGATACATGACAGCCTCAAATTTTATGAGTGATAAATTTCAACCACTAGACCGCGATGATGATGTATTGTTGTTCGACAACAATAATACATTTACAGTAGGAAAACTGAAGAATTTAATTAGTAAAGAATTTCAGGAAAAGTTTTTAATAAGTTATCAAAAAAAACCAAGTTATCGGGGTGATTCTTATGAAGAACGTACTGATATTAAATCCAAATTAAGCACTATCTCGTTTGATTCGGGAAATTTTAGATGCAGTGAGATTCAATGGAAATGTATAAAATCAGTAAATTGTAAAATTCTCAAAGTGGGTTCTGGAGGATGGCAGGAAGGAAAATTGAGAATGCAGGCAAAAGTCGTAAATTCATATTCAGAAAATGATGATTATAAAAAGTATAATAAAGCTGTTCTTGATATATGTATAGAATTCAGTCCCGATCTACCAAATGAACCTATATCACCTTTAGATGACATCAGACAATCCGAGGAATACAAAAAACTGAGCGATAATAAATGACAGCCCGATCGCCCTTACAATACAATAATCGATCGCACTCCAAGGCTAGCAAGAAAAAAATGACAAATATAGAAGAATATGTCGATCGCACCGCCGAACTGATAAACTTACCCTTAGACCCGGAACACCGCCCCGGTGTTGTGGTAAACTTAGAGACGATAGCTGCGATCGCCCGACTCGTTACTGAATTCCCTTTACCCCCAGAAGTAGAAGTCGCGCCGGTATTTGAACCCTGATTTTTAACCGCAGATGAACGCAGAGGAACGTAAATTTTTAGCACAAGCGGATGCAGTCGCCACAGCATCAGCGGTTAAAAGTGGTAAAATTACAGCGACAGCGGTTGTGACTGCGGCATTAGAACGAATTGCCGATCGAGATAACGTCCTCAATTGCTTTACTGCAATCACTGCATCAAGCGCACTCGCAGCAGCCGAAAATATAGATAATTCGATCGCAAATAACCAAAACCCAGGCCCTTTAGCAGGCGTTCCCTTCGCAGTCAAAAACCTGTTCGATATCGGCGGAATTACTACTCTAGCAGGGTCAAAAATCAACGCTGACAATCCTCCGGCTACCCAGGACGCGGCCGTGGTCGCCCGACTAAAACAAGCCGGTGCTGTGCTCGTAGGTACTCTCAACATGGATGAGTACGCCTACGGTTTCGTCACGGAAAACAGCCACTACGGCCCGACTCGCAATCCCCGCGATACTGCGCGCATCGCTGGCGGTTCCAGCGGCGGTTCCGCAGCAGCAGTCGCCGCCGGTTTAGTACCCATCACCCTCGGTTCTGATACTAACGGTTCCATCCGCGTACCGGCTGCTTTGTGTGGTGTCTTTGGGTTTAAGCCTACTTACGGCCGTTTGTCCAGGGCTGGCGCTTATTTATTTTCGAGTAGTTTGGATTGTGTGGGGCCGTTTGGGCGATCGCTCCGAGACATCGCGCTGCTGTACGATATCCTGCAAGGCCCTGATTCTCGTGACCCAGTTTGCACTCAACGCCCGCCTGAACTTTGTTCGCCGCAGTTAAATCAAGGCATCGAAGGATTGCGAATTGCTGTTGCTGACGGGTATTTCGCTACAGGGGCCGAACCGGAAGCAATGGATGCTGTAGAAATAGTTGCTAAGGCATTGACAAATGTCTTGGATTGTGGTAATACAACAAACCCCCCAAAAATAGGGGGGCTTGCAACTGTCACCATACCGGAATCCGATCGCGCCAGGGCTGCGGCATTTATCATTACCGCCTGCGAGGGCGGAAACTTGCATTTAGAAAATTTGCGATCGCGCCCTCAAGACTTCGATCCTGCCACGCGCGAGCGCTTTTTAGCGGGAACCCTGATCCCTGCGACTTGGTACTTGCAAGCCCAGAGATTCAGACAGTGGTATCGCGATCGAATTCGCGAAATATTCCAACACACAGACATCATCCTCGCACCCGCAACCCCGATAGCTGCCCCTGAAATTGGCGTCGAGAAAATGGTAATAGCCGGACAAGAAACAAGAGTGCGTCCCAATCTCGGACTGTTCACCCAACCCCTATCATTTATTGGCTTGCCCGTTCTTTGCGTGCCCGTACAGCGGCCCGGCGCTTTGCCCTTGGGGGTACAAATTATTGGTGCTCCCTACAGCGAAGCGGTGATTCTCCGAGTCGCTGCGGTACTAGAATCGCAAGGCATTATATCTGCCGAATCAATTTAGTGCTAATAATTCTAGGGTTTGTTGTTGCGGTGAAAGCGTCTCTTAGTCCTTCTGGCAATAGCTTTGCGCTTCTGCTTTTCCAACGGGGTTTCAAAGTGGCGGTGCTTTCTCATGTCGGGGAAAATACCCGCTTTAGAAACTTGTCGCTTAAACCGTCGTAGGGCTGACTCAATCCCTTCATTTTCGCCTATTACAACTTGGGTCATTATTTCTCCTTAGTGTTTGTCAGATCAAGTTTTATCATATCAAGGTTTTTGGCCGCGCAACCTGTTGAAGGTCGCGCGATCGACCAAAACCCCAAAATTATACCAAATCCGCTGCCATCACGGCTCTTGATTCTTTAGTCTCCACAGGCAGACTTTGTATGTCAAGGCGCCAATTATATTCCCGCGGTTGAATCAGTTTGGGCTACCAACTGATTTTCCTGTCGCAGGTAAGCTTGAATAAACGGCTCTAATTCGCCGTTCATTACATCTGCGATGGCGGTTGTTTCCACTCCAGTACGCAAATCCTTGACCATTTGGTATGGGTGAAAAACATAATTGCGAATTTGGTTGCCCCAAGCTGCCTCTACCATGTCGCCGCGAATCTCGGCAATTTCCGAAGCCCGCTGTTCCTTAGCAACCACCAACAGCCTAGCCTTGAGTAATGCCAGAGCTTTTTCCTTGTTTTGCAACTGACTGCGTTCTTCTGTGCAACGGACGGCCAAGCCAGTAGGAAGGTGAACGATGCGGACTGCGGTTTCTACCTTGTTAACATTTTGCCCGCCCTTGCCGCCAGCGCGGGAAGTCGTGATTTCCAAATCTTTTTCTGGAATGTCCAACTTGACGGATCGATCGAGAATTGGCATCACTTCAACGCCTGCAAAACTGGTTTGACGCTTGTCGTTAGCATTAAAAGGCGAAATTCTGACCAAACGGTGAGTGCCTTTTTCCGATCGCATATAACCGTAAGCGTAACGGCCGACAATTTCCAAAGAAGCCGATTTAACACCTGCTTCCTCTCCCTCGGAAATTTCCATTAAATGTACTTTGTAACCTTGACTTTCCCCCCAGCGGGTGTACATCCGCAGCAACATTTCGGCCCAATCTTGAGCATCTGTGCCGCCGGCCCCGGCGTTAATTGTCAAAACGGCGCCGCCTTCATCGTAGGGCCCCGATAGTAATTGTTGCAGTTCCCACTGGTCGAGTTCGCGGGTTAACCGAGAAAGACTTGATGAGGCTTCTTGGAACAGGGACTCGTCGGCTTCTAACTCCAGCAGTTCTAAAATAGCTTTAGCATCTTCCAAGCTTGTTTGCCAGCCGCGATATTGGTCTAGATGAGATTTGAAGTCATTAAGTTCTTGGAGGGTTTCTTGAGCTCGATCTTGGTCGTCCCAAAATGCTGGTTGGGCGCAGATTTGCTCTAAGTCTTGAATTTTGGCTGTGAGTGCGGGGATGTCAAAGATAGTCCTGGGTTGTACCCAGTCGATCGGACAATGTTTCGATATTGTGTTTGATGTCTAGAACTTCCACTGTGAGTTCTCCTAGTTGTGGGGTGTATTTTTGAGTTTAGCTGAAATTTTGCTCTAAATGTGCAAATCAATTTTTCAGCAGCACACCAGCTTTGATAAATGAGTCAAGTTTGTCGCCCGTGCACTTCGGGGACTGCTGTTGTTTGGATTCCTGTACGGACATCCAAAACTTTGCCGGCAGTTCGCACTGTCGCTGGGAAATTGATATTCCCGAATTTGTTGGTTCTGGACTGTTTTTAGGATTTCGCACTGAATGTCTGCAAGCTGTTGAACTCCTGGTCTTTGCATAATAGCAAACAGTTTGGTTCTCCTGACGCGCTGCTGCAAGCGAGTTACTTTAATGATAGGCGATCGAGTTTGGTTGCGGGCGATCGACAATTGCTCAAATCATTACATCAAAACTTCGACGATCGCATCAAAAGTCGATCGCTACCACATTATAATTTAAGCAAAACCTTCTACTATTTTTCTAGGATTACCACGAAATCCTCAATCATCACATCAAAAGTTTGAGCCAGCTTGTGAACTGCTGCAAAGTCAACCATTGCCATACCCTGAGAACGGGCATAATTGCTAATCGTACTGTAGCCCACGCCCGATCGCTCCGCAACCTCTTTGAGCGTCCATCCCTTCTGGGCCGCCAACTCTCGAACCCGCAACCTTACTAAGCCTTTGCTCATATTCACTATTTACAAAATTTTGGATTTAGTATAATATATCAAAAAGCGATCGCCCCCGGTCATTCGATTTTAGATTTTAGATTTTAGATTTTAGATTGACTCTAAAGATGAATCTGGTAGCTGGAACGTTGGTCGAAAATTTTGCGCCTCTCATGGCAGAAGTCGGGGCTTGTCTCCGTTTTGCGGCGGAGTCAACGAAACTAAAGACGATCGCCAGTTAAAATTAATCCCGACAGATAATTTCTGTCGATCGCACTTAGCAGAGATAGATTTAGCTACCACCACCAGATGCAACTACAATGATATCAGAAAATCAGTTAAGATCGTCAACTATCAGCGCCTCAAAAATTATTCACAAATCGTCGATCGTCAATCCGCGATCGAGATTTGTCACCGAAGAAACAGTAGCACTCCTGTTCAACATATCACCGGAACAGATATACCGGATCGATTGCTGCCACAACGTGGTGTACGTTCATGCCAAAGGCCTGAGTCGATTTGTCAGCTACGCCGATTTCCCCCCAATCTTAGAAGTAAAACCGCCCTGTGCTCAAGATTTTGTCGCCTGGTACAAACGCTGGAAACGGACACAAGCACCAGAATTTTGGACTAAATTCTATACGTACAACTTCAAAGCGGCTGTTTCAGTTGACAGCTTGCTTGAGTGGGGTAAATTAGTAGCTACAGTTAAATCGGTAATTTCCGCATCAGCGCTGCAACAGCTACGAGATGTTTACGCTCAAGAAAAAACATTGATGGAAAAGTTTTAAAGCAGGCGGGGCGGATAAATCGGCAATTGTTGGCCACCAGCAAGATACAGCATATTCCATGTATATGTAGTACACACTATCTTGTAGTAAGCATCGGTGCGTCGCCACCCATCAATCTGCAAGTTCTATTTAAAAGGTCGCAGATCCGCACCCTACATACAGCGGATTCCAGGTTTATAAAGTACACCCCAGAAACCGGGTTTCTTCTGGATTTCTCGCCAGAAACCGGTTTTATTCAAGAAACCCGGTTTCTCTGTACTTCACTTACCTGGAAAGTGCTGTATTAAAATCACACAACATAAATATAGTGGCTACTGTACTTCATCAACCACCGAATATGCTGTAAATGTAAGGTGCGCTTCGGCGCACCCTACGGGATAGAGGTTCCGATCAAAACTCTTCTTTACCTTCCAATCCCCACATATTGGAAACCAGCCGCTTCTAAAGCCTTCTTGTCTAAGAAATTGCGGCCATCAATCATCACCGGATGATTCATCAACTTCGCCATTTTATCGTAATCTAAATTGCGAAACTGTTCCCAGTCAGTCACCAACACCAAAGCATCGCAACCGTCGGCCAACCTTTCCGGGTCAGTTTCTACCAAAACTCCCGACAAACCGTGACGCATCCCAGTTTGAGAAACAATCGGATCGTAAGCTTTAACTTTCGCTCCCAACCGATTCAAATTCTCGATTAAAATCAGCGCTGGGGCATCCCGCAAATCGTCAGTATCCGGCTTGAAAGTCAAACCCAAAAGTCCGACAGTTTTACCTTTGAGAATCTTCAAAACGTGCTGCAACTTTTCAATAGCAATGAACCGCTGGCGTTGGTTAACTTCCACTGCCGCTTTCAGCAAATGCGCCTCGTAGCCGTAATCGTCAGCAGTGTGAACTAAAGCCGAGACATCTTTGGGGAAACAGGAACCGCCCCAACCAATGCCAGCTTGCAGAAACTTGTTGCCAATCCGTGAATCTAAACCGATACCTCGGGACACTTGACTAACATCTGCACCGACACGATCGCAAATATTAGCAACTTCATTAATAAAGCTAATCTTCGTAGCCAAAAAAGCATTAGCTGCGTACTTAATCATCTCCGCTGAACTGATATCAGTCATCACCACAGGAACTTCCGGCAAAGACTGATTTTCTGCAAACTTGCGATCGACAATCGGCCGATATAACTGTAGCATCATATCCATAGCCCGCCGAGAGTTGCTACCGAGAACAATGCGATCGGGATTAAAAGTATCAAAAACAGCACAGCCCTCCCGCAAAAACTCCGGGTTGCTAACCACATCAAATTGAACACCTTTGTTTGCTGCTACTTCCTCACCAGTAACCTCATCACCGCTGTGAGGTTTTTGACGTTCTGCTAAACCGTCTAGTACAATTCTTCGCACCCAGTCCCCGGAACCGATGGGCACAGTAGATTTATTAACAATGACTTTGTAATCGCCATCGAGGTGAGCTCCTATTCCCCGAGCAACCGCTTCCACGTAGCGAGTATCGCTTTCCCCAGTAGGCAAAGGAGGCGTCCCCACCGCAATAAACAAAATATCCCCGTGAGACACTCCCGCTGCTAAATCCGAAGTAAATTCTAGATTGCCAGATGCAGATGCAGAAGACATTAATTCAGACAGTCCAGGTTCAAAAATAGGCGACTGTCCAGACTTCATTAATTTAACTTTTTCTTCGTTGTTGTCTACGCAAATCACGTGGTGGCCGATGTGGGCCAAACAAGTGCCGGTGACTAAGCCAACATATCCTGTACCGATGACACAAACCTGCATAGAAATCTCCTCAAAGCTAGTAAATAAATTAGATGGGATGTTGAAACAAGAAGGAAGAAGGGAGAAGCCTTTAGTTATCTAGGAGAGAAGGAAAAAACAGCTTGTAGGGGTAGTGCTACCCCTACTCCCCGTGCCTACCCCTAGAGGGCAACCACGGGGGGTTTGCCCCTACAAATCCCCACTCTCTACTTTTGGTTTCCCTCGATGCGATCGCGAAAATCCTTTATAGTCAACTCTAAACCTTGATCCAGCGGCACAGTTGGCTCCCACCCCAACCAAGTTTTAGCACGAGTAATATCCGGTTGTCGCTGTTTTGGATCGTCTTCCGGCAGCGGTTTAAAGATAATTTCTGCCCCTGGATTAATCGTGTTTTGAATTTTTTGTGCCAGTTCCAATATAGTGTATTCGCCGGGATTCCCCAAATTCATCGGCCCGATTTTGTCGCTATTCATCAAACGAATAAATCCTTCCACCAAATCAGAAACGTAGCAGAAACTCCGCGTTTGGGAACCGTCGCCGTATACTGTCAGCGGTTGATTCCGCAAAGCTTGAGCAATAAAATTGCTGACTACTCTGCCGTCATTTTCCAACATCCGGGGGCCATAGGTATTATGACAGCAAACGCAGTAAGTACCGCCTACAAAATTCTCTCCGTCGGGAACAGAAAAGTCGTATACATCCTCATCGATTTCAAACTCTTCTATGGCTTTAACTTTTGCCCAAGCTAAATCCCCTGTGATTTGAGCTTGCAGTTTTTGTTTAGCATTAGCAAGATTGAGAATGCTGTACTCGTCCAACCCTTGAACAGTTATCCGGTAAGACTTGTATTTTTTGCTGTCTCCTTTTCGCACTGTTGTCTCGAATTCCGACACACTTCCAACTATCCCGAATTTAGCTAGAATTAGCACCAGTTTTTCAATGATTTTTTGGCTGGAACTGTTAAACACTAGCAGCGAACCCGTTGTTTTCGCGTCGTGATTCCCGTCGCCTTCCCAGAAACCGTGTAAAAAGTGAACTAACTGTTCTTTGGGAAGTTGCAAAATCCAATTGGGTATATCTTTTTTGGTGCTTAATTCTTTGCCAAACCCCAAAATATTGACAACTAGATCGACAATTATTTTTGACCTGACGTTAACGGATGGCGCTCTTTTCTCCTCTTTGTCAAATCTGATTTCACACTCGCAGCCAAATAACTCTCGCGTCACCCGGATCAGCTTTTCCAGATATTTGACATTTGAGCTAAATACGAGCTGGCGGTCTTTTTCTGTATGAACCAAACAGCCTTCTGCTAAGTAAAATCCCAAAAACCACAGGAAATCACTGACATTTTCGATGTAATTGTTGATTGCTTTGACGGATTGATAGCCAGCTATTTTGTCTTTTTGGGTCAAAGGTAATCCCAATTCTTGCCAAAGTTGCCAGGGAATTTTGTTGCCTGCTTCGTATTTTTTGATGGTGCTGAAGTATTGGCGATTGCTGATTCCTTTTCGAGCGAAATATCCATATATCTGCTCTCTGAATTTTTCTAAGTATGCGATCGCATCCTCGCTGATTACCCACAGCCCTGGTGCATTAACTTTATCGCTGATGTAAAAAGGTTCCAAGGGACGATCGATAAAAGGAATGTAACTGGGAACAGCTACATCATCCCCAACCTTTAAGTCTTTGCCAAATACGGCTTGAGGCAACCCTTGGCTGTCGCGAGTAAACAAACTGTGGTCTTCAGTAATTTTTACTTGTTTGCCCCAGGTTGTTGCAATTTTATACCCTTTCTTCGTCACTTTGTGTTTCCAAATTGCCGAGATTGGTTTTAAGCGCATTTTTCCCTGTTCGTCAAAGCAAGGAACTGAAACATTTGATATGTCACCTCCGATCCGGCTGTAGCATTCCTCAAATGTTTCGTAATAAAGTCGATCTCCTTTGTAATAGAGAACTTTTTGATCGCCTGTCAAACTGTTAAAAATTCGCACAACTCGAATGTCTACACCATTTTGACGGTGGTAATCAAAAGATAAGGTTTCAGCTACTCGCTTCCCTTCGTCATAACACGATCTGATCCCGATACAATTAACGTTGCCGCGATAATCTTCTGTTTGTGGATGTACGTCAGGATCTCCGTACACTTCGGAAGTGGAAGCGAGAAAGAATCTTGCTTTTACCCGTTTTGCCAATCCCAACATATTCATCGTGCCGATGACGTTTGTTTTAATGGTCTTGACAGGGTTGTACTGATAGTGTATAGGGGAAGCGGGACAAGCCAGATGGTAAATCTGATCTACCTCTAACCGAATCGGTTCCGTGATGTCGTGGCGGATCAGCTCAAAATACGGGTTGTCGAGCCATTTGAGGATATTGCGTTTAGTCCCGGTGTAGAAATTATCCAGGCAGACTACCTCATGTCCTTGGGCCATTAAGCGATCGATTAGGTGGGAACCGAGGAAACCCGCACCGCCTGTGACTAAAATTCTCATTGTGGAAACTGCCGTTCTGTTTAGGGGTAGGACTGGAGTACAAAAATTCAGTCGCTCGAATGAAACTTACTAATAGAATAACAAAATTGCGATCGACGATGTAAACACTTCTGCGTCTCTTTCATCAAATCTTTAATTAACTTAGCATTTGCCAATACTTTGAACAAAGTGCTATAATTCGCAAATGTCAGCTAGCAATTTTTAGTGAAGTTTCAATATTTCCGAAAAAATACTGTTGACAATAATTAACTTTTGAGTTAATAGGTATTAATTGTTTGTTAGTTGTGATTGGTGAGGCGATCGCTTCTGTCTTGAGTTATCTAAGAAAAGGCTGATTCCCTAGGTATGGCTACGCTTCACGGGCTTGTTTGAGAATAGGTTAATCCAGTTTATGTAAACAGGGCTGACGCGCGTCAATCGATTTTAGATTTTAGATTTTAGATTAAAGAATTGACTTGCGCGAGATAAATGCGGGGGCAATAAGTGATTTTAGATTTTAGATTTTGGATTGATTTGCGCGAGATAAATCACGTGGCGGGTACCACATGAAGAAATTCGCTTGTCAGAGGCTAGAAACCTGGTTTATTCGTAGATAAAGTTGAGCAAGCAAATATTTTTCCGAGAAACCCGGTTTATTTGGCCTTAGTCGCGATCGACTAACTGCGACGACGGGAATTAGAATTATACAGTATCGCTATCCGATCGCGGTGGAATCTCAGCAGCAGTTAAAGTCACGATTATTTTTAAGAAGACTTTGGGTATTCCTGAAGTATAAATGTCTGTTGACTACCTTTAAGATTCTGTTTCATCACCCGAAGCAGACGATTATCCATTGGCTGTGTATCTTGGGTGAAAAATTCATGAAGTACCTGCACTTTGCCTGCATAGTCTCGATCGGCTTTACAAATTACAATTCCTGCATGATTTGAGGTTGTAGAATGGAGATTGATGAAATCTTGACGATTTTCTGTAATGACTACTCGCCCTGCATTTGTCGCGTACATCAAGACTTCATCATCGGGAATTTTTTGATTGGCTTGTCCAGCGCCCTAGGATGTCAAAACATCATAGCCACGCGCTCGCAGTAAATCAACCATTGCGATCGGAAAGTTTTCATTCGAGTAAAACTTTAGCATTTTTAGTTACTCATTTTCAGCAAGCCACAGCTCGATTTCTTCTCGGTTGTGTTCGTAATAGTTCGCAACCGCTTGCAAATCTTGAAGGGTGAGTCCTGGATAATTATAGAGAAGTTCGGATTCAGTTGCGCCCTGTTGTTGGTAGGCGATAATCGTCCAGACGGGAATGCGGGTATCGCGAATTCGCGCTGCACCGCCACAAATTCCTGGAGTTTTGTGAATGGGATGCTGAAGGCTTTGGACGAATTGTAGGGTTTGTGCTAGCAAGTCATCAGGCAGTGTTTCAATGGTTTGGAGAAGTTGTTCTTTGATGGTCATAATCGATCGCCAAAATCTAAAGAGGATATTGTGTTGGGATTACAGCCGACCTATAAGCATCCGTATACAGGTTATGGTGTGGCTTGAACACGATCGATTAATCGGATTTTGTTAACGATCGAATTTTGATCGATAGCTTACGTTCGGTCAGACATTCTGCACGATTAACCTGCAATAAACGCACAGTGACTCGACCGATCGCAGTTAGAGGTTCGATTGTACCACTTTCAGTTTGAAGTTGAAAATGGTCTTCCCAGCTATCTTTTCTAGGGTTGTAAAGTCGAACCACTTCATCTGTTTCTGGATCGAGCGAGGCAATGTCGCTGCCTTTATTTTTGTTACAAATTGAGCAAGACAAAGCCAGATTACTTTCTACTGTTTCCCCGCTATGTTTTTCGGCAATGATATGGTCTATTTGATGAGACGAGAGGGCGAGTGTTTCTGGGATTAAACAATATTCACAGTATCCGTTGGCGCGATCGCATACCATTCGTCGCAGACTAGCTGAAACGTAGGTTTTACTCATGCTGCCTCGCTCAGTTTCAGTAGGGCTTGCGCTTTGGCAATGCGTACTAAATGTTCGACAAATTCGTATTGCTGCCACAGGCGCTGCTCGATCGGCGTGAGTCCTTCTGTGCGATTTTTCTCTAATAAAGTATCGATTTCAGCTTGAAGATCGTCGGATAAACGCAGGGCTAATATTTCTTGTGGCGAGGGTAAACTTGCTATAAATTCTAATATCTTCGTGAGCCCAGAAAATCCGCTTGAAGGATTGGCTTCGACTTCCCTTAATCCCAGCATCAAAATCTGTAGTAACTCATCTTTGAGAGGATCTAGCCGCAGTGCTAGTTCGTCGGGAATTTGAAGGGTAATTGTTGCCATTTTTTTACTCGCTGACGCTCTCATTGAATGGTAGCACAATAGACGACGGGAATTATAATTATATAGTGTCGTTATTGGATAGCGGTGGAATCTCAGCAGCAGTTATAGTCACGATTTTACCATCACGCCAGATACTAATTGATTGTCCTAGTCTGCAGTATTTTTCATATGCTTCGGCAATTGCTACTTTCACACCTGCATCAATTTTTTCATATAACTTAAGGAGTTCTTCTTCAGTCATTTGATTCCTAACCTATGCTCCATTATATTCAAAAAAAGCTTCTAAATCCCGATCGCCTCTGATAATTCTCATAATTTCAATTCCATCGTTCGCGATGCGGTAAAAGATAATGTAGTTTTGCAGAGGAATACCGCGCAACTAGGGGCGAAGTTGACTATAAGTGCGTCCCATCAGAGGAAATTGTGTCAAGTAGCGGCATTTTTTAGTGAATTCATCGATGAATCGTTCGCCTGCTTCAACGTTGCGTGCGACGAAATAGTCTGCGATTTCGTCAAGGTCGCGAATCGCTTCAGGTGAGATGATATATTGGCTCATCAAGGATTATACCGATCGAGCTTTGTGAAATTTGGCTCGGATTTGAGCGATCGCCGTTTCACCATCCACTCCTTCACCGCGATCGAGTTGTGTGGCGGCGATGTCGATTTTGGCGCAAACTTCTTCTACCCAGCGATTGTATCGATCGCGTTTTTCCAGCAGCCGTAGCGCGTCAGCAATGATTTCGGTAACGTTGGTATAGCGCCCGCTAGCGAGTTGGGCTTGGATGAGTTGTTCTTGTTCGGGGGTGAGGGTGATACTCATAGGTAAAGATCGGCTGGCTATTGTTTTATTGCAGTTCGGGGGGATTGCACGTTTGTCTCTATTCTATTCTAATCTATGACTGATTCGTTACGTTGCACTAGCAATACCTACTACTATTTATCGATCGCGATCGCTAGTTCGTCGCGAATTTGAATGGTAATTCTTGCTATTGTTTTTAGTCACTGATGCTCCGATCGAATCATAGCACAATAGAAGCGCGATCGCCCTTTTGTGAGAAATGCAGTGTGCGATCGCCCCGCGCGATCGGGTAAAGGTGCGATCGCCCTTCCTGATTTTAGTCGCTTCACCCTACCAATCTGTTGATTTGTGGCAAAATTTTAGTTACCGTTGTTATCGTTGATGTCTAGATTTTGTATTGACAATTCTGAAGGTAGCGGTACAGTTATTTGTAGGAAAACATCAATTGTTATTTGATTATTATCACAAATTATATTAGTTATGTTAACTTTACTATTTTCAGATAAACCGTCTTGAATCGGTAATTTAGCAGGTGGCTTAGTTTTATATCCAGCATCCTCAAGCCATTCAGCAATATTTCTCCAGTTTTCCATTTTGTCAGTGGATTTACTTACAAGGCTTTTGACATATTTGTACAGAGTAGCACAGAGGTCAGTTTCAACTCCCTTGGGGGTTTTTTGGAGTTTTTCGGCGATTTCAGAGGGACTATAACCGCAGAGTAGACCGCGAAGGTGTCGTTTTTCCATTGGGGTGAGGCGTTTTCCCTTGGCCGAGGCTAGGTCTGCATAGAGGGTTTCTAAGTCCCAGTGGTTCGCGGCTTCGGTAAATTGCTCGTCGGCTGGTGGCATAGAGAGATGAGGTAAAAATTCCTGATGAAAGTCTAACATAATTACTGATGAGTGTCAGATAAATGCTGTGCTTGGTCAGGTTATTATAAGCTTTAAGTAGAATAACCCAGCATAAAAGAGATGTCTAATGAACGCAAACAGAGGAAATCAATCTAACGATCCAAACCAGAAACAGCCACAACCAGAAAGTCTGGATGGAGACAATAATTTTTATGAAGAATATGACGATTGCTATGAAGATGAGGGTTTACCCTATCCTCCGGGTGAAGCATATCAAGCATATCTTGAGTATCCCACCCATCTGAACGCTATAGATGCGGCTGAAGAAATCTGGGGCATTCCCGATCCTCGGCTGATAGAGGATTAGCCTTATGCAGCCTGACAAATATTGATAGAAAAAATAACTGATCTAAGTGCAATAAATTTGTAGTAACGAGGTTTGAGATGTCTAACGGTTATGTATCTATGATAGCATTTTTCCCAAGAAGGGAAAGTGCAGAAAGTTTTCAAACACGCCTAAAAAGCCTATATGCGGGTGATGTAAGAAAAATAGATTCTGGGATCGTGCAAGAAAATACCCAAACAGCTACTCAACCTGTGAGTGTGGGCGACATTATAGTTAAAATAGAAGTTAGAGAAAACCGTGCCACTGAAATTCAAATCCTTGTCAGTGATTGTGGTGGTCGAAATGCCTTACCAGGACAGGAAGCAACCTTTGAACTGTAAGAAAGATTGAGCATGAATAAGCTTTATAAGCTTTCCCTGGCTCAAAAAAATCAGCCAGCCTACATAATTTTTTCCAAAACAAACAACTATGCCAACCATTTTTAACCTAGAACTTGCGTGGAACAAACCCGCCAAAAATTGGAAAGAATCAAGTGAACATATCTTGAGGGTGCGTATCAATTCCAGTTCAGATAGACAGTATGGTTTGCCGCTGCGAATGGCGATTGCTGTAGATACCAGCAGTTCAATGCAAGGTAGCAAAATATTAGCAGCTAAAGAAGCTTGCCAAGCAGTTGTAGCTCAATTGCGGGAAACGGATAGCTTAGAACTAGCTAGTTTCTCATCTCAAGTACAGCCATTATTAAAGTCTCTTGCTGGTGGCAAAGGAGCGGTCGATTCTGCCAATATAGCGATTACCAAACTGCAAGCTAGTGGCGTTACCCGTACAGACATGGCACTAGAGTGGATTCAAAAAGCCTTGCCAGAAGAAAAAGGCGTTGTCCGCGTAGGGATTTTGATTACTGATGGTCATGCTACTGATTCTCAGGGAAATCCTCTGACTGACGTAACTCCACTGCTTGAGCAAGCTGGGAAACTTAGCGATGTTGGTATTTCACTGTACACGGTTGGTTTAGGTAATGCAGCTAATTTTAATACGGCATTTCTGTCAGACTTAAGTGAACACGGTCGGGGAGCTTTTATGTATGCTGAAACTCCAACTGAGCTAGAACCGCAAATTAAAGAGCGACTAACAGCAAGTCAAGCAGTCGCAATTGATAATGCTCAACTTTTGCTAACTTCCCAAGCTGGAATTAAAGCTGAAGGCTTTTGTCGATTTAAACCAGACTACCTGCCACTAGAAAAAACATCCGATGGTAGCATCCTTTTAGGGGTAATTAGGACAGATACACCTACTGATGTACTGATCAAAATCGAAATTTTGGCAGGCGATGGACAACCCCCCTTTAGTCAAGAGGTGCTGCAAGTACAACTAACAGCTAGTGCTTTGCCAAACCCTGTAACAGCAACCACATCTATTCTCTACACCAACTCTTACAGCCAATATGAACAAGTAAACTCGGATGTTGAAACTGACAGGCTTAACTGGCATTGTAACATTATCATGGAGGACTTGATCCACTTGGCTTACAATCCCAGTGCTGATCCCAAGCAAGTAAGAGAAGTGCTGGAGAAACTAGAGAACAATGCTGCTGTTATTAATCGTGATGATCTGCTTGAACACATTAATCAACAGAGGAGCAATTTAGAAAAAGAAGGCAAACTAGATCCGCGTCGCACTACCCGAATGTTGATCGATGCCAAGAAATCGTGAAAAAAAAAGGCATGACTCACAAATGGCGGATAAGCAATTAAAAGAGCAAGGACTGGTTTATGACGATAGAACCCGTAAGGGAAAACGAGATGTCAATGAGGATGTTAAATTGGTCAAGCCTTGGCCAGATAAATCAGCACTGCTGGCACTTGTTGTAGATGGTATGGGTGGACATCAAGGGGGAAAAATTGCTGCTGAAATTGTAATTGATACTTTTAAGGAACTTTTAAAGCAGCCCCTCCCAGAAACTCCTGAATCTCGCTATCAACTTCTATTAGACAGCTTCCATAAAGCTAACACGGCAATTATGGAACGAGTTCTAGAAGAATTTAAGTTAGGCAACTCTAAACTCAAAGATATGGGAGCCACTCTCGTTGCTGCAATCATTACTGCCACTGAGTGTTTGCATTTGTACGCAGGAGACTGTCGTTTATATCACTTTAGTCAGGAAATACCCCTTTACATGACTGACGATCACTCAGTCATAAATCTTCTGATAAAAAGCGGAGAAATTACTTCTCAAGATGCCAAAAATCATCGAATGCGTGGTGTGGTCACATCCTGTTTGGGTGGTGGACAAAACGCCAGATTGTCTATTGCTCCAAAATGGGATGAAGATGGCTCACCTGCTTTCAGAAAGCTACATCCTAATGATGTATTGCTGTTATGTAGTGACGGGCTACATGGTTCAGTCAGCGATTTTGAACTTCAAAATTTCACTGAAAACTACAATATATCTCCAGCAAATATAACTGAGAAATGTGTAGATGCAGCCTTAAAAAATGGCAGTGAAGATAATGTTACTGCCATCGCAATTATAGCAAAAAATAACAGTTTATGAGTAATTATAGGCAAGTCTGGATATCGCTTTTAAAGGACGCTAACGGGCAGAATAGCATAGTTGATGGCAAATATCACTTGAAGGAATTTTTAGGATCTGGAGGTGAGGGGGCAGTTTACCGCGCTGATGAAGTGATTTTAGACGAGCCAGTACGTTCTGTGGCCGTGAAACTGCACTTAAAAGAAGATGATAATTTAGAGCAACAAAAGCGGGAAATAAAGATCATACTCAATATCAGTCACCCGCACCTCATTCGCTGTTTCACTGCCGGTCAGTGCAAGCTAAAAGATTATGAGCTTGTGTATTTAGTGATGGAACTAGGAGATGCAAAAACACTAGATAAATGCTTGCCACTGTCTGAGGAAGAAACTAGAGAAGTAGTGCAAAGCATTGGCTCAGTTTTAGTATATTTGCAGGATCAGAACATAGTACATCGAGACGTAAAGCCAGCAAATGTGCTGCGTGTGGATGAACAATGGAAACTTTCAGACTTTGGTCTTCTGCGTGAGGATGTTCAGTCTCAGGGTGTACTTACCCGTACTTTCAGGGGTACTCCCGGATACGCACCCCCAGAGTTCTATGAAGGCAAAGTTTTCCAAGCTTGCGATGTTTGGTCACTGGGGGCTATGATCGTCGAAATATTAACTGGAAATCCGGCTTTTTCAGGGAGGACAACTCAACATTTACAAACATCAGTTATAAGAGCAGAGCCGCAGTTAACTCAGTCTTTACCTGCACCTTTTGATGAAATTGTTCAGGGATGTTTAATCAAAGATCCTAACGAACGTTGGACAGCAAAGCAAGTTTTAGAGGCTCTAAATAAACCCGCCCTTTCACTACCACGACCTCAGCCTAAGCCACGCATTCCTCCTCCACTTATTAGAAAGTCGCCAACAAATGTGGACGACTTCGATAATCTGCGTAATTTACTTAAAGCCAAGAAATGGGAAAAAGCCGACCAAGAGACGTTCCTTACTATCCTGAAGATAGCTGGACGAGAAGAAGAAGGTAAACTCACTACCGAGTGTCTTGAAAACCTGCCCATAATAGAAGCTCTCTGTACTATTGATAAACTGTGGATAGAAGCCAGCGATGAGAAATTTGGATTTAGCGTCCAGAAGCGCATCTGGCAAGAAATTAGCGCTATTAAAACTCCGTTACATAGAGTACCTTACGAATTTGGTGATCGGGTAGGCTGGTATTTTGACAAGATTAAATGGTTAGGATATCATGCACTGACTTTTGATATAAATGCTCCTCAAGGACACCTTCCAAGTTGGTATCACTCTGAGTTATGGACAGGGCGAGGTATGAGTAAGGGAGTGCCGGTGCGTGTGGGAAACTGCGCCCGCAGTCTTTTTTCTCGCCTACCATAAATGCCAGAGTTAGCATCGATCGCCATCATGGCCCAAAACTGAAACCCCTTAATTTTAGAGGCAGGGCAGCATCCAAAAATCAGCCTCAAGGCCAGTGGCTAAACGATCGAGACTGGGTAAAAGCTGAACAAGTGACACCGAAATATCCCGGTTGTTACATTATAAATTTTAAGCGTTCTATTGGGAAAGTTCACTATCCCGATGGGAAAATAATTGAAAATGTTACCCATGCTTTTATTAAAAGGAAACCAGATGGAACATTCAAATCTGCTTATCCTGTTCTCAATGATGCTACGCTGTCCTCATTAGATAGGAGCGATGAAAATGAATAACTATATCAATTTTACAATCCAGTTAGAAAAACCTAATTGCGAACAATATGCTGACGCACCCGATGATTCATTAGGAGAACTTTCGCATTTTGAATTAGGTCTGAAACTATTTTGCTTTGAATGCGATCGCCCAGTATCAATAGAAATTGGTGAAGAAAAACTAAAAGTTTTTTTAGACCCCGATATCTGTATGCTCCTAGAAGATGAACTCCCCAAAAAAAATAGTGAGTTATCCCAAGGGAAACCCATCAAAATAGAATTTGTTGAAAGTGTGTGCCTTTCTCTTGAATTGCAGCCATTAACCAACGATAAAATTAGCTGTAATTTCAAAGAATTTGGATATTTATCTCCAAACCAGTTTACCCTAAAATCCCGAAATCAACACTTTGAACTGAATAAAACTCAAGTTATAACAGAGTTAAAGGGATTTGTCGAACAACTCATGGAAATGGCTCTAAATGGCGGCTATATCACCCGCGAAGAAAAGCAAGAATTCCTGATGCCACTCCGCGAAATTGCGCCTGCTTCGGCTATTTGTTAATTAAGTACGATCGCCCTTCATGTCCCAAAGTGCGATCGCCGTCGATAATTTGACAGTTAAATTATCAAAAACCCTCCCTCCAAAAAGTTATCCCCGGCGAGAGGGTAAATCAAACACCACTTCAAATCGGATGTTGGGCACTCGTTGCCGAAACAACTGAAGATGTCCCTCCGCATCCGGCTGCGATAGCGACCGACGATCGCCCATTGCAAGCTGGACGGGCGAGGTGGCACAATAGGGGAAACTTCCAACAGATTGCAGGGCATGAGCGACAGCGAGCGGATTTCAGTGGTTTTGCCAACACAGGCTAAAAAGGATCTCGAAAAGTTGTGCGATCTCGAAAAGCGATCGATCTCCAACTTTGTCTACCTTCTGATTCAAGAGGCGATCGATCGAGCAAAAGCATCCGGCAAGCTCCAATCAACAGATGACTGAAACTAAAACTTGATTTATCGTGCTTAATTTTAAAATCGAGAAGTGCGAAAAAACTCGCCTACGGCAATGCTAATATTCATTAAATGAGAGGTGTAAAAACATGGCAAGAAGCAGGCATATCTCCAGAAGATGCCAGGAGAATTCAGAATGCAGCCGATCGGACAAAACAAACCATCATAGTTGTTGGCAGTCGAGCAAACGGGACAAGTACGCCAACTTCTGACTGGGACTATATAATGTTAGGTAACTCTCGCCAGCGGCATTCCGCTAGCAGTTCCGTCCCTCGCGGTACAAGTGGCGGCGAAATTAATACTTCAGGTCGAGAAACGGGAATCGATATTTTTACTGGCCCCCTCATCTCAGGAGAACCTCACGTTATATTTGAGCCAGACTTAGGAGAGGCAAATGAATCTAGCCGATGAAATTACAATCAATCAAATTAAACAAGAATTAATTAGCCAAGAAGATGCAAAAAACTGGTTTTTAAGCTTCCCAACCGAATACCAGCAGGAAATATTGCAGCGGCTATCCTACATGACCCTCCAAGCAGGGGCGCGAGAAGAAGATGTTTCCCTAGCTATTGCCAAATCAAAACTTCGCCCAACTTACACCCCTTGTGTGTTGCTGAGTAGAGGGCGATTAAAAGAACAAATGGCAAAGCTTTTGAAACTGCCGCCCTCAGAATCTATCAAAACCTTTTTCCTGTTAATGAGTTTATTGGCAATTGCCGATGCGCGCAGGTACGGCAAATATTGTCAAGATGGCTGTAGCCACTGGTGGCATCGCGATTTGAGCGATCGCAAAGTTGTAGATGAAATTCAGCGCGAGTTGCAACAAAGCATTCTTGTTTAACTTGTAGTAAGCTGTGATGCGAGGGGGCGATCGCCACTGACGCTGCAGCCATATTCTGGGCCCCCACAGGGACGGGCAAGATGCCCATCCCACAAGAAAACAGACTCTTTGTGGAACAGGCATCTTGCCTGTTCTAGATGACTGCAAACAACTACAAAAAACTGACTCTTTGTGGAACAGGCATCTTGCCTGTTCCTGACAAAATCCCACAATCAAACTGACTCTTTGTGGAACACGCATCTTGCCTGTTCTAGATGACTGCAAACAACTACAAAAAACACACTCTTTGTGGAACAGGCATCTTGCCTGTTCCTGACAAAAAGCCACACAGATTACGAATCTCGATCGAGCTTCAGCACAGCCATAAAAGCCTCCTGCGGCACATCCACAGTACCCACAGACTTCATCCGCTTCTTACCCTTCGCCTGCTTTTGCAGCAACTTTTTCTTCCGCGAAATATCACCGCCGTAACACTTCGCCAACACATCCTTCCGCAAAGCCGGAATGTGCTCCGAAGCAATCACCTTCGCACCAATTGTCGCTTGAATCGGCACCTTAAATTGATGACGAGGAATCAACTCCTTGAGTTTTTCCGTCAACCCGCGGCCCACATTATAAGCCTTATCCCGGTGTACAATCATCGCCAAAGCGTCAACCGGATCGCCATTAATTAAAATGTCCATTTTCACCAACGGATTTTCGCGATAACCGATGAGGTGATACTCCATGCTCGCATAACCGCGCGATCGCGATTTCATCTGGTCAAAAAAGTCCGTCACCACCTCCGCCAAAGGCAACTCGTAAACCAGCGTAGTTCGGCCTTGACTCAGATACTTCATATCCATAAAAATGCCCCGCCGACTTTGAGACAGTTCCATCAGCGCGCCCACATAAGTTTCCGGCGACAGCATTTCTACCCGCACATAAGGTTCCTCAATTTTCTCCCGGTACTGAGGATCGGGCAAGTGGCTCGGATTGTCAATTGTTAACACTTCCCCTTTAATTGTTGTGATTTGATAAACCACAGAAGGAGCCGTAACAATCAAATCCAAATTGTATTCTCTCTCCAATCTTTCTTGCACAATTTCCATGTGCAGCAAACCCAAGAAACCGCAGCGGAAACCAAATCCCATCGCACTCGAAGTTTCCGGTTCGTAAGAAAGCGCCGCATCGTTAAGTTCTAGTTTTTCTAAAGCTTCCCGCAAATCTGGAAATTGGTCAGCATCGATCGGGAACAAGCCGCAAAAAACCATCGGCTTTGCCTCTGTATAACCCGGCCAAGGCTCCGGCGCCGGCTTTTTGACCAAAGTAATCGTATCGCCGACGCGAGCATCAGCTACTGCTTTAATCGCCGCGCCCAGATAACCCACTTCCCCGGCGTGCAGTTCGTCTACTGGAACTTGAGTCGGTGAAAGAATGCCCAATTCATCGATGACATATTCCTTACCCGAAACCATCAACAAAACTCGATCGCCCTTTTTGACACTTCCGTCCATCACCCGGAAATACACAATTACCCCGCGATAAGGGTCGTAATAACTGTCAAAAATTAGCGCCCGCAGCGGTTTGTCAACAGTATCCTGCGGCGGCGGCACTAATTCGACGATCGACTCCAAAATCTCATCTATACCAATTCCTTCCTTAGCCGAAGCCTCAATCGCCCCGCTACAGTCCAGACCGATAATTTCTTCAATTTCCCCTTTTACCCGTTCCGGTTCTGCCCCCGGCAGGTCAATTTTATTTAAAACAGGAATAATTTCCAGATTGTTTCCCAAGGCAAGGTAGACATTTGCCAGGGTTTGTGCTTCCACGCCTTGAGATGCGTCTACCACCAGCAGCGCCCCTTCGCAAGCAGCGAGCGATCGCGACACCTCGTAAGAAAAGTCCACGTGTCCCGGAGTGTCGATCAGATTGAGTACGTACTCCTGACCGTCCTTGGCAGTATAATTCATCCGAGCCGCTTGCAGCTTGATCGTAATGCCGCGTTCGCGTTCGAGATCCATATTGTCTAAAAACTGCTCCTTCATCTCCCGTGCCTGCACAGTCCCAGTCGCCTGCAACAGGCGATCGGCCAAGGTCGATTTTCCGTGGTCGATGTGAGCAATAATCGAAAAATTACGAATGCGAGATACAGGGACGTTAGTCATGTTTTTTATCGAAGAGCTAATCGGCAAAGGATACTTTTTGTTGTATGATTACACAAGCAAGAGTAGAGTGCTTACTTCAACCTCTTACTGGGGATTGAGATGAAACCACAACTGAGGCAAACCTCAAGAGTATCAGTTATTAGCCTTTCAAGTGTCCGATCGAGGCCGGACACCCAAAAGGAAAAAACTTTTCTCTCTCTCATTGTACAGAAAGCGGTTAAGCGGTTGAGGAAAGGTTGGGTGCAAATCAGGGACTGCCAATATCTAGTTCAGTCGGTTGTCATCAAAAGAATTGAAACTTAAGAATTAAAACTAGGATTTTTTAACTATGAGCGAATCAAGAATACCATCCCACAGTTCGTCAGAAAAAGTCGAACTGTCCATCCATATCGATCCTGAACTGCTAGACCAAATTAAGCACTTGACGAATGACCCCAGCAAAGTCATTGAAACAGCAATCAAGCAGTGGCTCAGAGGCGAGCGCCGCGAAGACGAGCTGGCTCTGAGTTTACGCCGCAACCCCCCAGTCCCGCCCCGCGGTGAGTGGAACGACTGAGGTACTCTCGCCCCAGACGGCGCGCGCAAATCTGCAGGCTGTAAAGTTTCTGGCAATGAAATTTCGATCGCGCGGGCGAGATCCTGCAGATTTCGCGGCGAAAGCTACAAGTGGTGGGCGAGTGAACTCGGCTAAATCACAACCTCGGAACTATTCGAGGTGGTGGTTCGCAGCCTCATATTTTGGCGTAATTTTCACATTTGATAGTTAATCGGTGCAGATTCCTAATTTCTCAATCTTAATTTTTATCTTTAAATTACCCAAAACGGCTGAGAACGAATAGTTTTTAGTTTTGAGTTGAGTTCAGAATTAAATAATAAATGTTTTCTGAGTTCATTAATCACTCAATACTCAATAATAGAAGCCTAAAATTTGTGCTAATTGTGAGTTTTGAGCGATAAATGTTTTAATTAAAAAGCCAACAACTTTTTAATTGATTAATAACTCAAAAATTAACAGTAGAAGCATCAAACAATGGGGAGTATTGAGATATTTATTCAAAACTCAAGACTCCAAAATCCGAACTACTTTCATCCCCTACTCTGATGGACTCTAACACAGATTTTCGGCGATCGAGCCTCGCCTCTACAGTTTTTTTTCAAGAGTTAGGGGCAGAATTAGTATTTACCCAAGACGCAAGGGGTAGATATCTATCTTTTTACTGGCAAAAAGCCGAACAGTACAACCTTACAGCAGAACAAATTGTCGTTAGCGAAGCCCTCGAAGAGGATCGCCCCCTCAGCGAAACCCTGCAACCCATCCCCCCCGCGCCTTATCTCGATATCCTGCGGCGGGCGCTCGAAACCCTCGTACCGCAACGGTTCAGCTATCCATTTTCCCACGCCGGACAATATTTTCTCTTCGATTTGACACTCACTCCGGCGATCGACTCAAACGGCAAAGCTACAAAAGTCTTAGTTATGGGAAGGCTGCTGTCTGACAAACCCACAGACAGACGGCCAGACTCCCCAGAATTCATGCTCTATCGAGCTTTGCCATCCCTCTTGGACGCCCGCCAACGAATGTCGCTTCCAGCGAGCCGTATCCCCGGTCGATCGCTCCCTCCCTACTCGGAAATCGATCGTAAAATCATCTCGCAAATCGCTCAAAACCTCCACAAAACCCTCGATTTAGCAACCATTTGGCAGCAAACTGTTAACAGCTTGGGTCAAGTTTTGAACGCGAGTCGCTGCATCATCTGTTCCTACAAAAAAGACAGCGAAAATCTCGAAACATCCCCCTTCCTCGCCTCCGAAAAACAGCAAAAATCGACCGCCTCAGCAGCCGAATTACAACAGTCAATAGCTAGCTACCCCTCGCCCCCGCTTTCCCCAACTCAAATCGAAAATCTCCAATCGAAAACTTTTAAAGTAGTAGCTGAATACCGCCAAGAAGCTTACTCTTCTATGCTGGGAGTAGAACTGCGCGCAGCCGAACAGCCGGGGTGGATTCAAACTTTAGCCACCTTAAAACCAGTAGCAGTCGATTACGCCTCCCCCGCCACCGATCCCTTCCACCGCCATTCCGTGCTCGTAGCAGCTACCTCCTATGAAGACCAACCCAATGCACTGATATGTTTGCACCGCTGCGGCAATTCTCCGAAATGGAGTCCTGTCGAACTCGAATTCGCCCGCGAGTTAGTCGCTCAAGTCGGCAGTGCGATCGCCCACGCTACACTTTACCAAGAATTAGAACACGCTCGCGCCGAAGCCGTAGCTCTTTCCCAACTTAAAAGTCAATTTCTTGCTAATACTTCTCACGAACTCCGCACCCCCCTCAACGGCATCCTCGGCTTCCTAAAACTGCTTATGGACGGCATGGCAGATGACCCGGAAGAAGCGCACCAATTTATCGAAGAAGCTTACCGATCGGCAGTACATTTGTTCAATGTGATTAACGATATTTTGGATGTCGCTAAAATCGAAGCTGGCAAAATGGAGTTAGACCTCGCTCCCGTCAAACTCGGTGAACTGTTGCAACAAGTTGAGGATTTTACACGGGTTCAAGTCGAGCAAAAGCGATTGCAATTTCAAATCCAAAAACCCCCTGTGGAGGACGAGATTATTGTGTATGGCAACTACCAACGCCTGCTTCAAGTAATCTTGAACCTCACGGGCAATGCGATTAAATTTACCGGGGAAGGGGGAATTCGCATCAGTGCCGAGGTTATTAAGAAAAAGGTGACTGTTCACAACCAGCAGTTCCCCGGAATGGTGAAAATCCGAGTCGCTGATACTGGCATTGGGGTTTCTCTCGACAAGCAAGATAAATTATTTGAGTCGTTTTTTCAGGTGGATGGCGATCGTACCAGGCAATACGGCGGCACCGGTTTGGGGTTGGCTATTTCTCAAAAACTGGTAGAAGCAATGGGGGGTACAGTAAATTTTTACAGTATGGGAGAAGGGCTGGGAGCGACTGTTACTTTTACTGTCCCGCTTTATCAAGAACCACTATGTGAACTAACCTGACGGTCAACTGGGTACAGTTAGACCGCAGGCTTCTTTTTCCTTTTTTGCTCATGCTTTTTTGAGTGACGGAGTTCCCCCGCCACTTTCGTAACTCAGACCAATCTTTCTAATAAGTTTAGCTGAGTTTTCATCTCGATCCAAAGATTCTCCACACAGACAAGAATGCCACCGCTCCGATAATTATTTCGGAACTTTATTTAGGCAGTTCCAGCAATTTTGAGAAGTTCCCTTCGGATCAACAAACAAAACGCTTTTACCCAATTTCCATGCGACATATTTTAGGACGCTAGCGAATTGCCCATGAGCAGCATCAAGCATGGATTTATTCAAGCCACTCTTAGCTGATTGACCGTTGGGCAAATAAACCAAATTACCATCCTCAATATCGGTCTTGGGCTTAGCGCGTCTAGTCAGATTTTTGACACTCAAGTCTTCAACAGCTAAAACTTCACATTTCCCGAACAGCTCATGTGCCGTTTTAAACTGAAAATCCAATCTAGCTCTGGCTACGAACTGATGAAGTCTAGAAATCCTGTCCTTGATAACTTTCCAAGGCTTAGAACCCTTAACTCGGTTAGCTAGCTTCGCTTGAAGTCTTGCCAGCTTCGGGGCCGACTTCCTCAAAAATCTAGGATTCTCAACTCTTTCGCCATTAGAAAGAGCGACGTAATTAGGATCGCGAATTAAATAACTTACAATTTTAATTGTTATTGTGGGATGGGCG
>NZ_JAUBVD010000031.1:61991-75336 GCF_036705675.1 Microcoleus sp. AT8-A3 | reverse complement strand
ATCGGTTCTGATTCTGGCTGAGAAAGTTCGATCGACTTTGGTGCATCTACAATCGGTTCTGATTCTGGCTGAGAAAGTTCGATCGACTTTGGTGCATCTACAATCGGTTCTGATTCTGGCTGAGAAAGTTCGATCGACTTTGGTGCATCTACAATCGGTTCTGATTCTGGCTGAGAAAGCTCGATCGACTTTGGTGCATCTACAATCGGTTCAGGTTCTGGCTGAGAAAGCTCGATCGACTTTGGTGCATCTAAAATCGGTTCTGATTCTGGCTGAGAAAGCTCGATCGACTCTACTGTTTCTACAATGAGTAGATTTTCGACTATCGGTTCTGACTGAGAAAGTTCGATCGACTCTTGTTTTTCTACAATTTCCAGAAAATCTGCCACTGGTTGCATTTCTGGTTCTAAATCGCTTATTTCCTCTGGTGTTTCTGCAACTGCTTGGGATTCTGGTTGAGAAGGTTGGCTCGACTCTACGGTTTCTACAATAAGTAGATTTTCGACAACCGGTTCTGGTTGAGAAGGTTGGCTCGACTCTACGGTTTCTACAATAAGTAGATTTTCGACAACCGGTTCTGGTTGAGGATGCTCGATCGACTCTACGGTTTCTACAACTTGCAGATTTTCGACTATCGGTTCTGGTTGAGAAGGTTGCCTCGACTCTACGGTTTCTACAACTGGTTCGGATTCTGGTTCATGATGCTCGATCGACTCTACGGTTTCTACAATAAGTAGATTTTCGACAACCGGTTCTGGTTGAGGATGCTCGATCGACTCTACGGTTTCTACAACTTGCAGATTTTCGACAACCGGTTCTGGTTGAGGATGCTCGATCGACTCTACGGTTTCTACAACTTGCAGATTTTCGACAACCGGTTCTGGTTGAGGATGCTCGATCGACTCTACTGTTTCTACAACTTGCAGATTTTCGACTATCGGTTCTGGTTCATGATGCTCTATCGACTCTACGGTTTCGACAACTGGTTCGGATTCTGGTTCATGATGCTCGATCAACTCTACGGTTTCTACAACTTGCAGATTTTCGACTATCGGTTCTGGTTGAGAATGCTCGATCGACTCTACGGTTTCTACAATAAGTAGATTTTCGACAACCGGTTCTGGTTGAGAAGGTTGGATCGACTCTACGGTTTCTACAACTTGCAGATTTTCGACAACCGGTTCTGGTTCATGATGCTCGATCGACTCTACGGTTTCTACAACTTGCAGATTTTCGACAACCGGTTCTGGTTGAGAAGGTTGGATCGACTCTACGGTTTCTACAATAAGTAGATTTTCGACTATCGGTTCTGGTTGAGAAGGTTGGATCGACTCTACGGTTTCTACAACTTGCAGATTTTCGACAACCGGTTCTGGTTCATGATGCTCGATCGACTCTACGGTTTCGACAACTGGTTCGGATTCTGGTTCATGATGCTCGATCGACTCTACTGTTTCTGAAACAACGGGCAGATTTTCGACTATCGGTTCTGGTTCATGATGCTCGATCGACTCTACGGTTTCTGAAACTTCTAGATTTTCGACAACTGGTGCTGGTGGAGAAGGTTCTATCGGGAGTTTCTCACTTTTATAAAAAACATTTTTTACAAAAGTGAGCATCCTGCTTGCTTGTTTAGATATCTGTAGCGAGTAAGATCCTCGGGTTTCTGTGACACCCAAACGGTGATGCTTCGCTTCACTCAAATCTACGGTTTCTGCAACTGGTTCAGATTCTGGTTGAGGATGTTCAATCAACTCTGCGGTTTCTGCAACTGATTCTAATTCTGGTGGAGAAAGTTCTATCAGCTCTACGGTTTCTGCAACTGATTCTAATTCTGGTGGAGAAAGTTCTATCGGCTCTACGGTTTCTGCAACTGATTCTAATTCTGGTGGAGAAAGTTCTATCGGCTCTACGGTTTCTGCAACCGGTTCCGATGCGGAATGAGAATCAGAAAGTAACTCTTCAGCTTCTGCAACTGGTTCCGATGCTGAATGAGAATCATAGAGAGACTCTGGTTTATTTGAAACGGGCAGATTGTCCGGGATGATCGTCGGTTGCGATTCAGATTGATGAGAATCGGCGATCGAGTTTTGAATTTCTGCTGCTTGTTGCAGATTTTGATCGACCTCCGGTTCGCTGTGAACCAGATTTTCTTCTGGTTTCTTTTCAGCCGCTGTCAGCCTTAAAAAGACATCTTCGAGAGTAGCGCGAGAGCGACGCATTTCGCACAGTCCAAATCCAGAGGCGACGATAGCTGTAGCAATTTCTCGTCCGGGTTCTCTTTCCGATTCGCACAATGCCCGCAGGCGGTAGCGATTCACTAAATATTGCTGGCTTGGAATCAATTCCACCGATCGAACTCCCGGCACATTTTCCAAAGAAGGCAACAGCAGACTGTTTACCAAATCCGCCTCCCCTTCCACTTCGAGTTCGTAACCCTCTCCGACAGCCAACTCTCCCATCAAATTTTCGGGACTACCCGCAGCGACGATTTTACCGCGATTGATGATGGTGACGCGGTTGCAAGTCATGCTGACTTCCGGCAGAATGTGCGTGGAAAGGATGATTGTGTGCTGGCCGCCAAGACTTTTGATTAAATTGCGGACTTCGATGATTTGTCGGGGGTCGAGGCCGACGGTTGGTTCGTCTAAGATAATGACCGGTGGATCGTGGACGATCGCCTGCGCGATACCGACGCGCTGGCGAAATCCTTTAGAAAGTTTGCGGATTAAAACTTTGCGTTTATCAACCAGGCCGCAGCGTTCGATCGCGGAGGTAACTCGTCGCGCGCGATCGCCCGCAGGCACTTGCTTAATCCGGGCGACAAAAAACAGAAACCCTTCCACAGTCATTTCTGGATACAGTGGCGGGTTTTCCGGCAGATAACCGATGCGCTGTCTGACTGCCATCGAGTTTTCGTGAACATCCATGCCGGCGATGCGGGCCGTACCGCTGGATGCCGGCAAATATCCCGACAAAATCCGCATGGTTGTGGTTTTACCAGCGCCGTTTGGCCCCAAAAAACCGAGAATTTCTCCTGATTCGACCGAGAAGGACACGTCCGCGATCGCTGCGGTCGAACCGTAAGTTTTGCTTAACTCATCTACTTCAATCATTTTCCAATACTTTCAGCCTCTAAGTACCTGATTTCTATCAACACTCTAGCAAAACAGCCATTTTAGAGGCTTTTTGGGCCTTGTTTTTGCCTGTTCACCTGTCCCAGTGTCCCTTATCCAGTAGTCACTTACAAGCGAGCTCTTCTATCAATCTTCTACCGACCCGTTAGCGGTATTTGCGATTAAGCAAGCGTGCCTCAGAACAAAACTGGGTTTTATGTTAATTGCTATTTTAGATTTTGGATTTTGGATTTAAGCAAAAAACCCGTTACCTCTAGCAGCGCTAACGGGTTGAGTAAAATAATTCATTTTCAAGTTTTGTCCTTACCGACACCACACTGTGTTTGCACGGGAACCTAGTGGCCGTAAATTCTCGTTACCCTTATCGATCACTTCTTTCCACCATGTCCTACCGTACCTATCCCGTAGGGAATCGCCGTAGTGCATTTTATCGAGCTGGTAGGCAGTAAAACCGCGCACTATCATACCCGACCGAGTGACTACCTCGCTCCAATAGGCGGGTTTTGTTGGCGACGGGGCAGGATCAGGAATCTGTTCGTTCTTCGACCACCCCTTCCCTTCCAACATCTAAAGATTGTCGGTTTTGGTCAGGGGTGGATCTCTTCACTCACGCGCATTCCTTCCGACGCTCACGCCCTGCGGTAGAGCGCGGGACTCCTGCTGTCTAGTTGAAGCAAAATGCTAGGTAGTAGGGTGCGGCGCGGGGAAATGATTAGCCGATGTACATCGAATCCCTACCAACCGACGCACCCTACCAGTAGGTTCTGTGCCTAACCAAACCCTCAACTAGCTGCCTTCGATGTTGTTAGGCGCTGTTTCTAGGTTGATATCGGCATTAAAAACAATCACAAATTGAGCCTTGGGGATTAACTGCCGGACGATCCGCAGATAGCCGTCAGCATCGGAATGCCTGAAAAAGTGGGCCACAGTGATTCGCTGCATATTGGGAAGCAGGCGAACAACCAACCACCTGTTAAGGCGCTGTTTGTAGGGCATAATTAAGTTTGTCTCCATTCAGTGTTGGAGCCAAAGCCAGTTCAATGCTTGTCTAGGGCGGGGACTGGCTTTTGACTTTTGTTAGACTTTGTGTCTATCTCTAGGTTAGGACACCAACTACATATAGTCAACTGAATAAATAGAATCAACTGAACTAAGTACGGGATAGATAATGACGCTGGGGCAAAAGCTAAGAGAAAGACGTGAAAGTCTAGGTTTGACTCGAATACAAGTGGCAAGAGCGTGTAATGTGGTGGAATCCACAGTAATCAACTGGGAAACCGACAGACACGTCCCCAAGCTATACCCAGCACAGATGAAAGCCCTGTGCGACTTATTGAAATTCTCGATCGAAGATTTAGTAGTGTAGCTTGGGGAGTTAAGATCGAGTAGGTTGGACAATCGCGCTTTTTTGCAGAGAGGGCGATCGCTTTCTATTTGGATTACTGCTGCTGAAATTGAGCCAACAACCAAGCCCCTACCTGTGCTTGATCTTCAGTGCGACTCCGCCGCAAAGCCTCTTCCAACACAGCAATAGTTAATCCCGGCAAAACTTCCGATCGCACAAGCCGCCGACTGCCATTATCAGCAATAATAGCAAAGGCAATAATTTGAGATTTCTGCACGTCTACTACCCAATATTCAGCAACTTTTAACTCTTCGTAAAGCAACCGTTTTTCACCAATATCATCAGCCAAAGTTGAGTCAGCAACTTCTATGACCAAATCTGGCGGTGGGGTAACGTCAAGACTTGCGATCGAACTTCCCCTCGGTGCTAATTGCGCTCTTTCTCCAATATAGTATGATACATCCGGTTGACACTCTCGCACTCCTGTTTTCCGGTAGCTACAGTTATCCAATCCGTTAAGAGAAATACCTTTGATAGTACAAAATAGGTTAATTGCGAAAAGTGCGATCGCATTATCTCGTGAATGATCAGGCCCTACTGACATAGTTTCAATCCTCATTTGTCCGTTGCGGTAATAGCATTTGGCTTTACTGTAAGCTGGGTCATCTGCCATCGCGATGAATTCTTCCCATGTCGCTACCACCCAGATATCAGTTGGCAATTTAGTCTTTAGTCCACTCATTTTTTTATCCCAAATATCTCGATCGTATAACACCACTCAATCAAATGCAAACCCTGTTCTCTCTACTCTTCCTCTGCGCCCTCTGCGCCCTCTGCGGTTAAATAAAAAAAATCTCAACTCCTTTTCCAAATCTTAATTTCCCCCAACCAACCCGCACTAACAATAGTCTTCCCATCGCTGCTAATAGCCACAGCACTAACATAGCCAGAATGCCCGCTCAAATTACCTCTCAAATCCCCCGATCGCACATCCCAAAGTCTCACACTCTTATCCCAACTCCCAGTAACCAGCGTAGTGCCATCCCGACTAAAAGCCACCGACCAAACCCCGTCAGTATGCCCGCTCAAACGCCGAATTAACAGCCCGTTGACCGCATTCCACAACCCAACAGTGCCATTGCTGTTTCCCGCAGCTAAACTTTTGCCGTCGGGAGTAAAAGCTAGCGACAAAACAGCCAAGTTTTTGCCGCTAATCGTGCGAATTGCTTGACCTGTAACTAAATTCCACAACCTAATTGAACCGTCTTTACCGCCACTAGCTAAAGTTTTGTTGTCAGGACTGATTGCAACAGCATTCACCAACCCAGAATGCCCACTCAAAGTCCGCAGCAACTCCCCCGTTTTCCCATTCCAAATCTTAATCGTTTTGTCCCAACTACCGCTGGCTACAAATTGACCATCAGGACTAACGGCAACGCTCGAAACAGCATTGGAATGTCCGCTTAAAGTGCGTACAACCGCGCCCGTTTCTAAATTCCAAATTTTCACAGTTTTGTCGTCACTGCCGCTAGCTAACACCTTGCCATCCGCACTCGCAGCCAGTGCGTTTACGGCTTCCGTGTGTCCTTGCAGGGTAGTTTTTAATTGCCCGCTGGGAAAATTCCAAACAGAGATTGTGCCGTTGCTATTTCCTGTAGTAAAATAAGCTGAAGCTAGGGCAAGGGAACTGACAACTTCCGAAGGCCCTTTGAGGGTATTTGTGGCAGCAAAGGCGATCGCACTTGCGGGCGTGCGGGGCGCATTATTCGCCGGAGTTTTCGGGTTTCCGGCAGTAGGAGATTGGGGAACTACTGGCAGGGAAATAGTCGATCGCCATTTCATGAAAGTATTAATTTCTATCCCCGCCGCCACGATTTTATCGGAGTTTTCCTCTAACCTAACAATGCCGTTAATTGCGACAACTCGCCCCGCGTCATCGAGCACCGGCCCCCCACTCATGCCCGCTCTCACTAAGTTGTTGTAGACCAAAGTATAGCCGTTCCAGGGAGTTTGGCGGCCGGTAAGCTGGCCTTCCGTGGCGAGGAAAATCGGCTGTCTCAGAGAACCGCCGGATATCGGCCAGCCCGCCACATAAGCCTTGTTTCCCTTAGTTGCTGCGGAATTAGCTAATTGAGCCAGGGGGTAGCTTTGAGTGCTGCTGAAGGGGACGATCGCCAAATCCGCACCGGGCATTCGCCGCACGAGGCTGTATGATACAGAGTGAGCTTTGCCGTCGGGAGTTACGACCTCGTAATCGCCAGCTTTATCGACAACGTGCCAGTTTGTGAGAATATAGTATGTGCTGCCCTGCTTCTCTAAAATTACTCCTGAACCGCCTTTTGGCCCCTGGATGCGAACAGTAATTTGTTGGGCAACGGTTTTAACTTTGTCGGCGGTTAATGCGAGGGCGATTTGAGGTGATGTGAGTGGGATGAGGGCGATCGAACTCAGGGCGATCGTAGCACTCAAAATAGCCGGAATTGTTCTGCTGTAATTCATTTTTTTTTTCAACTTAACATAAACTTCTTCAGTCCTCTTGAGAGGACTTCAGCTTTGAGCAAGGGACTTAAGTCCCTTGCGGACTGTAACCGCAGGTGCAAAATATCAATACTAAGGCATCTGCACTTGACAAAACCAAACGCTTGGGTTATTATATGTAATATATATAAAATTTTTTAAAATTAACGATAAAATTATGCCCAAAGTTATAGAAGACATCAAGAACAATTTATTTGTTTACATATATACTAACGACCATATCCCCGCTCATGTCCACGTCTTTAAAGGTAGAAAAAATGACGCTAACCAGATGGAACTCAAGATTAATATTGGCAGTGAGGAAGCACCTCCTACTTTAGTTTATGCTCACGATCTAATAAAGAATAAAGACATCGTGAATGCACTTAAACTTATAGCGACCAATCAAGAAATGCTGTTAAGTAAATGGGAGGAAATACATGGCATTTAAAAACTGGGACAAAGAATTAACCGAGGAAAATCTCCGAGAGCAAATAGCCAAAGCCAAAGAAGCATGGAAACAAGCCGAGGCGACAGAACCCCGCGCCGAATCCGTGCATTACAATCAGTCGGAAGATTTAATTGCGATCAAACTAAAAAACGGTGCTATTTTTTCTTTTCCGCCAAAGCTGGCACAAGGCTTAGAAGGTGCTTCACCAGAACAACTTGCTGATGTTTGGCTACCTCCTTCCGGTAGCAGCGTCCACTGGGAAAGCTTAGATGTTGATTTTGGTATTCCCGAACTTATCGCAGGTATTTTTGGGACAAAATCTTGGATGGCTGAATTAGGTAGAAAGGGAGGACAGGCAACTTCAAGCTCTAAATCAGCAGCAGCAAGGCAAAATGGTAAAAAAGGCGGGCGACCTAAAAAGAATATTTCTGTTAATTCTTGAAATCCATTTGATGTGTCAGATGCTAGGGAATTAAATCCCCGAATTCTTGGATAATTCGGGGATTTCGCATTCAATTTTATGCTAAATCAAACAGCAAAAATTCCGCATCTTCCGCCGCTTCAATCGCCAACTCAGACTCGCCACTAACCGCCGCAGCGTCGCCATTTTCCAAAGTCAAACCGTTCAGCAAAACCGAGCCGCGAGCAACTTGCACCCAAGCATGGCGATTCGGCTGCAAAGCATGAGAAACCCGCGAATCTTTATCCAAAACAGCCGCATACAAATCCACATCTTGATGCACTTTCACAGCACCATCTCTGGCATCTCGCGCCGCCACTAACCGCAGTTTTCCGTGCCTTTCTGCTAGGGGAAATTCGCGCTGCTCGTAACTCGGCTGCAAGCCTTTTGTATCGGGTAACAGCCAGATTTGCAGCAAATGAACCGGGTCTGTTTGCGAGTTATTGAACTCGCTGTGCTGGATACCCGTACCTGCACTCATCCGCTGCACTTCACCGGGTTTAATCACTGCACCAGTACCCAAACTATCCTTGTGTTCTAAGGCTCCTTCTAATACATAAGTAATGATTTCCATGTCGCTGTGTCCGTGAGTGCCGAAACCTCTGCCGGGGCTAACGACATCCTCATTAATTACCCGCAAAGAGCGAAAATTCATATAATTTGGATCGTAATAGCCGGCAAAAGAAAATGTGTGGTAACTGTCCAGCCAACCATGATTAGCGTGTCCTCTTGCTTCACTTTTTCTAACGGTAATCATCTTCTCCTCCTAATTTAAAAATCATGAAAATTGTGGTGTTTGTTTAGCAGCCCTGGACGTAGAAACCGGTTTCTTTTAGGATAGTAGTGCATCGCAGCTTTAATATCGGTGAAAAACCGGGTTTCTTTGGTATTGATGCCTAAGTCCTATTTAGTTGTCAAATGAAACCAAAAGCGGTTGATGCACGATTGGTTTCTCCTTGATTATTGCTGCCTTTAAAGTTTGCTATGAGCGCCGTCGCAAAATGGAGAATTTGCGGTAGACTTGCAGTTGCACATCGCCACAGTTTTTTTCTCAGTTACTTCAAAAGCTAGCGGCACAAATTCGCTACCTTTATGGGAACCGTCACAAAAAGGCTGATTCTTAGCTTGACCGCAGGTGCACCAGTAGTAAGTACCGGGTTCAAGTTCCATAACGGCGGGTTTGTTATCAGCAATCACAGGTTGGCTCATCGTGTTCTCCTTTTTGATTGATGCCAGATGCAGGAATATATTTATTGGTTTAGTTTGTTTGATTTCTGCGATGTTTCTACTTTAAACCGAGTCAAGCTATTATGGGAAGTACGCACTTAAAAGTAGGGTAGTTACCAAAAGGATACTATGCAAGTCCAAGAAGTAAAAGTCGATCGAGCAAATTGCCCTGTAGAACGCACTCTAGAGGTGATAGGCGGGCGCTGGAAAGTCTTGATTCTGCGGGAGTTGTTTCCAGGAGTGAAGCGCTTTAACGAGCTGCAACGAGCTGTCAACGGCATTACTCAGAAGATGCTGACGCAGCAACTGCGGGAAATGGAATCAGACGGGATCGTGCACCGGGAAATTTACCTGCAAGTGCCGCCAAAAGTTGAATATTCGCTAACGCCTTTGGGCGAAAGTCTCAAACCGATTATTAATGCCATGCACGAATGGGGAATTCAGCATATTAGCGAAGATGGAAAATGAGCGGTTTCTAGATGGTTTTTTCCGTCTTCCGACAGATTTCAAATTTTCCAGCTAGTTCAAGAATAATAATATGAACAACATAGAGCGTCTCGCCACCCTCAACCGCATCCGCAAACTCAGCCGCTTGATGGATACCGCCATTGGCATCCCCGGCACTAAATTTCGCATTGGTTTAGACCCCATTATCGGTTTAGTTCCGGGTGCTGGGGATATCGTAGATACCGCGTTTTCCGCCTACCTAATTTATTTAGCAACTCGATTCAATATTCCCCAAAAAACTCTAGGGAAAATGGTTTACAATATCGGTCTAGAAGCCGTAGTTGGTTCCGTACCTTTAGTCGGAGATATCTTCGATGCTTTTTATAAATCAAACATGAGAAATCTGGCGCTTTTAGAAGCACACCTCGAAGAATCTGAACCAGAACTAGCCGCAGTTGCAGAACCTATTCCTGAACCTATTAAATTGTAGGGCGGGTTTCACAAACAATAATTGTAAATAACCAAAAATCTCTCAAACCCGCCCCCACCCAACGAGAAATGCCGCGCCTATTTTTCGCATTAAAAATGTAGGGGCGGGTTCACCAACAATAATTGTAAATAACAAACAATCTCTCAAACCCGCCCCCACCCAACGAGAAATGCCGCGCCTATTTTTCGCATTAAAAATGTAGGGGCGGGTTCACCAACAATAATTGTAAATAACAAACAATCTCTCAAACCCGCCCCCACCCAACGAGAAATCCCCGCGCCTATTTTTGCATTTAATATAAATCAAGGTTGATGTGGATTATTTGTTAGGTGGGGGCGGGTTTCTTAGATTGTTCATAGCTGGCCGATATTATTCGTAAAACCCGCCCCTACATTTTAATCATTGATG
Organism: Microcoleus sp. AT8-A3; assembly: GCF_036705675.1. Lineage (NCBI taxonomy): Bacteria > Bacillati > Cyanobacteriota > Cyanophyceae > Oscillatoriales > Microcoleaceae > Microcoleus > Microcoleus sp. AT8-A3. The sequence continues at coordinate 64,854 of NZ_JAUBVD010000031.1, read as the reverse complement.
TCGTTTAACCGCTTCCACGAAAGCAATAACATCCGCTTCCAAAGTATTAAAAGCCGTTACCAGTCTAACAGTACATTCATCCCACCGATAAAACAGAAAACCCTCAGCTAAAACCGCTGTAATTACCGATTCGGGAAGTTGAATAAAAATCTCGTTTGCTTCAACCCGATGGCAAAAATTCGCTCCCTCAACTCCCGCCAAACCTTGGGCTAATTTGGCGGCCATATTATTTGCATGAGCCGCATTCTTCAGCCACAAATCATCCGTTATATACGCTTCCAACTGTGCAGACAAAAACCGCATTTTCGAGAAAAGATGCCCGCTGCGCTTGCGGTAAAAAGGGAAAGTCTTTGCTAATTCTCGATTAAAAAAAACCACAGCTTCCGCAGCCATTGCGCCGTTTTTTGTCGCTCCAAACGAGAGAATATCCACACCGGCGCGCCAAGTGACATCAGCAGGAGAACAGCCAAGACTGGCGACAGCATTGGCAAAGCGAGATCCATCCATGTGCAGGTGCAAATTGCGATCGCGAACTACTTCCGAAATGTGGGAAATTTCTGCTGGATTGTAGACTGTGCCGGCTTCCGTTGCTTGAGTGATGCTGACGGCTGCAGGCTGTACGTGGTGGACGACACCTGCACCAGCGCGATCGAGCATTTTTCCTAAAGTCTCTGCCTCTATTTTACCATGATTTCCTGTTACTGTAACTAACTTGGCACCGCCTGTAAAAAACTCCGGCGCGCCGCATTCATCTACATTAATATGAGATGCCCCGTGACAGTAAACAGCGCCGTAAGGAGGAGTAACAACCGCCAGGGCTAGAGCATTAGCAGCAGAACCGGTTGCTACAGGAAAAACAGTCACCGATGTCTCGAACAAATCCGAAAATTTAACTTGCAAACGCTGTGTATATTCATCATCTCCGTAAGACATCACAGCACCGCAATTAGCCGCTGCAATCGCAGCCATAATCTCCGGCGAAACCCCGGTTGCATTGTCGCTACAAAAATTCATTAGAATAATTGGTAAATAGAATCTATAATATAACTCAACACTAAGCAGTCAACACTCAAGCATTAAACCAAGAGGCAGAATTATGGCAGAATACCGCCAAATAGAATACCGCATCGGCAAAGACGGCAAAATTACCGAAACCGTCCTCAACGCCACCGGTTCGAGTTGCACCGAAACCACCGCCGGAATTGAAAAAGCCCTCGGAAAAGTAGAATCTCAAGACTTGCTGCCAGAATACTACGAAGGCGAAGAAAATTTGGTCGTTGAACAAACCCAGACTTTAAAACAAGTTTAGAAGAGTTAAAGATGTTTGAGATCCTCGGTGCCACAGTTGATGTAACAACAGTGCCTGCCTTCAGCTTCGCGCTAGCTATCGGGGGCATTTTTCTAATTTTAGTCTACGTTTATGCTGCATCTGAGGCGGGAGATACGATCGAGTTTAAGTACGATACAATTCTGCGGGAACGCATGAATCAGCTAGACATTCTCGATTGGCAAGACTTAGGCGAAAAAGCAGGCTTAAGTCGCTTTGGGGTGCGCTTAGTGCGGCAGGGAGACGTAGGAAAACTCACGCTAGACCAACTGAGACGGTTGGCAACAGTGCTGAATTTGAATTTTCAAGAGTTCGATCGCACTTTGAGCGCGCTGCCAATGTCGGCTACAATCACAAATAATCCCAGCGAAATTGAAGAATTGAGGCAGCAGTGTTTCCGGCTGCGAGAAGAATTGCAGCAGCAAAAAGCTCAACTAACTGCCGATTTCCGCCGCGCTACCTTTGAACAGTTGCAAACTTTGTTAACCAACTATCCCGCCGCCCGCAAAATGGCTGAAGCCAAGCCGGATATGCCAGCCAAAAATCTCTCAGCTTTGTTTACTCCCTTAGAAAACCTGTTATCAAGCTGGGATTTTCAAACAATCGGTTCTGCTTGGGAACAAACTGCTTACAATCCGCAGTTGCACCAGCCGGATGTTGAGGATATAACCGAAGGAGAATTAGTTTATATTCGGTTTGTCGGCTATCGGGAGGGAGAGCAAATTCTTACTCCTGCTAAAGTTAGTCGTACCCTTCCAGCGGGAATGAAAAATTAAATCTAAAATCTAAAATCACTATGACTACACTTGCCAATGAAAAATAAAATCTAAAATCTAAAATCTAAAATCTAAAATCTAAAATCTAAAATCTAAAATCACCATGACTACAGTTGCCATTGACTTCGGTACCAGCAACACGGTTGTCTGCATTCTTAACCCGGATACGCAAACACCAGAAACTTTGAGATTGGGCGAGATGTCCCGCATTTTTAAAACGAATAATTCGGGCGGAGATGTTCGAGAAATCTCTGTAGTGCCGACTTTAGTATTTGTGAAAAATGCCGAAGAGTTGGTGCTGGGAGAAAAAGTGCGATCGCAGCGTTTGGGGCAATCCCAACCAGACCGTTTTTTCAAAGCTTTTAAACGCAATTTAGCCGCTGACTTTCAGCCCCCACCCCGTAATATCGACGGCGAAACCTACACATCCGAATCAGTAGCCGAACAGTTTATCACAAGTATTTGGAAACAATTATATTTACAAAATATACAGGCAGAAAAAGTAATCTTTACAGTACCAGTCGGAGCATTTGAGCGATATCTAGATTGGTTTCGCGACTTAGGAGAAAGTTTGGGAGTTGCGGAAGTTCAGGTAATAGATGAATCCACAGCCGCCGCCCTGGGATATGCAGTACAACGCCCCGGTTCTCTAGTTTTAGTAGTTGATTTTGGCGGCGGAACTTTAGATTTAAGTTTAGTTCGCACTGCTCTAACCCCCCCCTTACCCCCCCTTACTAAGGGGGAGAGAAATCTCGCTTCC
>NZ_JAUBVD010000031.1:0-61891 GCF_036705675.1 Microcoleus sp. AT8-A3 | reverse complement strand
CCCCTTAGCAACGCGGGGACAAATCTCGCTTCCCCCCTTAGCAACGCGGGGACAAATCTCGCTTCCCCCCTTAGCAACGCGGGGACAAATCTCGCTTCCCCCCTTAGCAAGGGGGGGCTGGGGGGGGTACGTGCCGAAGTATTGGCAAAATCCGATGCTTATGTCGGCGGCGAAGATATTGACATCTGGATTGTCGAAGATTATTTGCGGCAAATTGGTTCGTCGCGGGCAGAAGTCGGCCCCGTTGGCTGGCAAAATTTATTAGAAATAGCGGAAAAATTAAAAATTCAAGTTTCTCAAGTTAATGAGGCGAAGGAAAGCTGGTTTGACGATGAAAATTTTATGTCTTACGACTTGCAGCTAAACCGAGACAAGCTTGAGGAAATTCTGGAATCTCGGCAGTTGTTAGAACAGTTGCGGGAAAGTTTAGATGAAGTGCTGAGTATTGCACTGGGAAAAGGTATCGGCAAAGCAGATATCGAACAAGTTTTGCTGGTAGGAGGAACTTCTCTAATTCCGGCTGTATCTAATTTAGTGGTTTCGTATTTTGGGCGGCAAAAAGTCCAAAGAGACAAGCCTTTTGAAGCAGTGGCGCACGGTGCTTTAGCCTTGACACAATTAGCGAGTGTTGACGATTATTTGCGCCACAGCTATGCAATTCGCCTCTGGGAACCTTATGCTAAAGCTTATGCTTATTCGCCGATATTTAGCAAGGAAATGAAGTATCCCTGTCAAAGTTCCGAAGAGTTGACGCTGCAAGTGGCAATTGAAGGACAAAGGGAAATTCGGTTAGATATTGGCGAAGTTGCGGAGGTATCGCAAGCGGAGGTTATTTTTAACGAAAAAGGGCAAATGACGAGCAGTTGGCTCAACAAACAGACGGATTTTCGCTCTCTGGAAAGCCACCACCAGGAGGTTTGCGTGGCGCATTTGAATCCGCCCGGGGTATTGGGAATTGACAGGGTTTCGGTGAGTTTTGAGGTGGATGAGAGGCGGGTTTTGTTGGCGACGGTGCGGGATTTGGTGACTGGTAAGGTGTTGGTGGAAAAAGGGGCGATCGCCAAACTGCAATAATGATAAAATTTTAGATAACATTCGGATCTTGAAATCGGTACTACACAAACTCTCGTCCGGATGGTGCGCGGACTGAAAAATATCGATTAAAATCAAATTTATGCCGCCATGAAAAAGCAACAAAATAAATTCAGCCACCTGACGGCAATCGAAAGAATTTATCTGTCATTTCCAGCCAGATTTTTATTAGATAAAAACTTGCTGCAAGGGAAAATCTTAGATTTTGGGTGCGGCTTCGGCAGCGATGTGAGATTGTTGCAGCAAAAAGGCTTAGATATTGCGGGTTATGACCCTTATTATTTCCCGGAATTACCCAAAGATAAATTCGACACAATCATTTGCTTTTATGTTTTGAATGTTTTGTTTCCTGAAGAACAAGCTAATGTCCTGATGGAAGTGTCGCACCTGTTGAAACCGGGAGGGAATGCGTATTTTGCGGTGAGAAGGGATATCAAAAAAGAAGGCTTTCGAGAACATTATGTTCACAAAAAACCTACATATCAGTGCATTGTCAAACTTCCATTTAAGCCAGTTCACCTAGATGAGTATTGCGAAATTTACAAATACGTGCATTACAATCACCAAAGAAATTCTACTAATAACTGCATATTTTGCAATCCTTACAAAAACCTAATTTTGCTAACTGAATCAGCAACAGCTTATGCGATGTTTGACGGTTATCCAGCCAGCAAAGGTCATGTTTTAATCATCCCAAAACGTCATGTCGCCAATTATTTTGAACTGCCGTTTCGAGAGCAATCGGCTTGCTGGTTTATGGCTAACAAGGTACAAGAGATGTTAAGTAAAGAGTTTCAGCCAGACGGTTTTAATGTGGGAATCAATATTAATAAACAGGCTGGTCAAAGTCGCAGTCACGCTGCTATTCATGTTATCCCGCGTTACAAGGGCGATGCGGCTGGGAATAAAGGGGGAATTAGGTATGTGATTCCGAAGAGTGAAAAATAAAAGTTAGCCAATTGTGAAAGGAATTCTTTTTTACCGCAGAGGCGCAGAGAACACAGAGGAATAGAGAAGAGAGGGATTCATAATTTTTGTAATGATTGTTATATTTGAGCAAACGGCGAGCAAAATAGAGTTAAAATGTGTTTGCAAGGTCTAAAACTACACATTAGCAGTAATTTGGTGTTCTGTTTATGTCTAAGCGCAAAAAGCAAGAATGGCTCAAGGAAACTCTAGAGCTCAAAGAAAACCACAATTGGAAGTCAAAGCCTGGAACTCGAATTTTTGTAGCAGGAAGAGGTGCAGTCCGCTTTGATGTCCCGGAAGATTGGCATTTTGAACCGGATACTAAGTCGTTCCGATTTACGGATAAAAAGCCGCCGGATGATGATTGTTGTTTGGAGGTTTCGTTTAATTTGCTACCACCTGGTAACTGGGCAGATTTTCCGCTGGTGCCACTATTACAGAAGGTGGTTGAAGATGATACGCGAAATCCGATCGCTCCTGGGGAAATTATCCAATTGAAGCGGCAAACTGCCCGCATTGTTTGGACTGAATTTAAGTTTATCGACCCTCCAGAGCAGCGGGAAGCTTATTCGCGAATCTGTATTGGATTGGGTTCTAATGTTCAGTGTTTGATTACTTTTGATTACTGGGTTGATGATGCTGAACGTTTGACTCCTGTCTGGGATACGGTGATGGATTCGTTAGTTCTGGGTTTGTTTATTAGCGACCCTCGAACGGGGTTCGCACGTCCAGACTAGACCGATTTTCTGGGAAACTTTCAATAACTAATTTTGCTAAGTGTTGAATTGGCAAGCCACCGACCAGTAAATTTAGAACCAACATTAAACTTTACAACCGCTTTGCCATGAAAATATCTGGCTTGCCAATTCCGTTGGCGTCGGGCATCACTCCCACGATCGCAAAACCCATTTTTTGATAAAATTCGTAGGGATGACCGCGCAAATTTCTAATTTTGGCGATGTGTTCCCAAACGTTAGGATAAAGATCGATGCCTGAAAGAGTTGTTTGATTGTCTTCGTCGTCTGTACCTACCCACAGCACGATCCCTCCCCGGTTTTTAGCTTCTGTTGCTAAATCAGCTACGAGCGATCGACCAATTCCTTGTCCCCGAAATTCTGTTCTCACTACCAGCGGGTGCAGTTCCCAAACATTACCGTATTTTAGGACTTTAAACTGTATCCCCACTACTTGCTTGAGGCATCGCTTCAATCAGTGCCCGAAGCACCTTGTTGACTGCCTCTGGTGTTGAGAAAATCCGGGCAATATCCTCATCCAAAACAACGACTGTCATTTGTTGCTTTCCACTACGATTTGCAAAACGGTTGGGTTTGGCTTTTTTGTAGTCGAAGCGGTACTCTGACAAAAGGTCATCTTCCGAGTTTGAAGATTCATTAAAAGGCGTTTTCTTCATAGTCTTCACGCTCCTTTCTAGTGGCTATACGGGCACTAATGATACGGATTGTATTTGCACGTTCAGTATAGCTGACTAGCAGCAACTGATTGTTTTGAGAGTGACCGATGATAATTTCACGGCGCTCATTTTGTGAATGTTTTTCATCATCAAAAATTACGGCAAGCGGATTGTAGAAAACTGTCTTTGCTTCTTCAAAATTTACACCGTGTTTGTTGAGATTGATAGCTGCTTTGATTTCGTCCCATTCAAATTCCATACCCTGATTGTATGTTTTATATATTTTCGCGCTTTTGCTATCTAACGCTGCTTTTATTGTAATCGTACTCCACCTGAGTGCGACTCAACTTCCCCGCTGACTCGACGAAATAAGTTCGATCGCGCGTTTTCAGTATTTTCCCAAACGGAAAAGTTATCATTGATAACTTCCGTGAAGCGAAGCTATCCCGCAGGGAATCGCCCGTTAGTGAAGCTTGCAGCTATTCGATCGCCAATTCCCCGCAAAATACTAACACAAGTGCCCTACAATTATCCCACCATCCGGCATCAACCAACCTGCTAACCCCATGCTTTGCGATTACCTAGTACAAATCCTCACCGCCCGCGTCTACGATGTTGCTCAAGAAACACCCCTCGAAGTAGCCCCCAATCTATCAGCACGGCTCAACAATAAACTTTTGCTGAAGCGAGAGGATATGCAGTCGGTGTTTTCCTTCAAACTGCGAGGTGCGTACAACAAAATGGCGCAACTGTCGCCGGATTTGCTAGCACAAGGTGTCATTGCAGCTTCCGCCGGCAACCACGCCCAAGGAGTCGCCCTCGCCGCCCGCCACCTAGGAACTCGCGCGATCATAGTCATGCCCGTAACGACGCCGCAGGTGAAGGTAAATGCGGTGATAGCCCGTGGTGGAGAGGTAGTCTTGCATGGGGATACCTACGATGATGCTTACGCTTTTGCGCGTCAATTAGAGGGCGAAAAAGGTATGACTTTTATTCACCCTTTTGATGATCCCTACGTAATTGCTGGACAGGGTACGATCGGCATGGAAATTCTGCGGCAACATCAAAAACCAATTCACGCGATTTTTGTGGCAATTGGGGGCGGTGGATTGATTTCGGGAATTGGGGCTTATGTCAAGCGGTTGCGGCCGGAAATTAAGATTATTGGCGTCGAACCAGTGGATTCCGATGCAATGAATCAATCGCTGAAAGCGGGTAAACGGGTGCGTTTGTCGCAGGTGGGTTTATTTGCTGACGGCGTTGCTGTGCGGGAAGTGGGGGAGGAAACTTTTCGGTTGTGTCAGGAGTATGTGGATGAGATTATTTTGGTGCATACGGATGATGTTTGCGCGGCGATTAAGGATGTTTTTGAAGATACGCGATCGATCTTAGAACCTGCTGGCGCTTTGGCGATCGCAGGTGCGAAAGCTTACGTCGAACGCGAACAAATCGCAGGAGAAACATTAATTGCTGTTGCTTGCGGCGCGAACATGAATTTCGATCGCCTGCGTTTTGTAGCAGAAAGAGCCGAGTTTGGTGAACGCCGCGAAGCCATTTTTGCAGTCACAATTCCCGAACAAGCTGGCAGTCTCCGCAGGTTTTGCGAGTGTCTTGGAAAGCGCAATTTAACGGAATTTAGCTATCGAATTGCGGATGAAAAAGAAGCACATATTTTTATCGGCGTGCAAATTGAAAACCGTGCCGATGCGGTGAAGATAGCCGCAAGTTTTGAAGATTGTGGCTTCAAGACTTTGGATTTAACTGATGATGAATTAACGAAATTGCACGTGCGGCATATGGTGGGCGGGCGTTCGATGCTGGCAAATCATGAATTGTTTTATCGCTTTGAATTTCCCGAACGTCCGGGTGCGTTGATGAAGTTTGTCGGTTCGATGAGTCCTAACTGGAATATCAGTGTTTTTCACTATCGAAATAACGGCGCAGATTACGGGCGAATTGTGGTGGGAATTCAGGTGCCGCCCGATGAGATGCAGGAATGGCAGGCTTTTTTGGATACGCTGGGCTATCAGTATGGGGATGAGAGTCAAAATCCGGCTTATAAGTTGTTTTTGAGGTAGGGTTTTTTGAGAAAGGGCGATCGGGCTTTTAGTGCGGCAAAGCTAAATTAAACGGTTGCAACTCATCATAAAGGAAGATACTGAATTTGTCCTGCCAATTCTCCCTCAAGACTGCACTCCAGAAGGATTAGAATATCCTCAATAACTCGACCAATGGGTGCATCGAAGGTAATTTCAAAAACTCCTGGCATTGACTTACCTGCCGCCATACGTTCATAGGCATAGCGGGTAATCGTAGCAACATCATGGGTTAGTAATATCCGATCTTCTTCCGCCGCCCATTCCAGCACTGTTGGGTCATCTTCACCGGATAAGCCAACGTCTTGGACGCGAACAATGTCAATGTCTGATTTGCGACGCATCAAACCTCTAACAATTGTATTGTCAAAGTTTTCATCAGCTAGGAATTTCATGCCGATTTCTCTGCCTTGCGGGCCAGCAATCTGTCACGCAATCCCTGCGGATCAAACCTTGCCTCATTCATTTTGCGAATCTCTTGTGCTTGTTGCTGTCTTTGCTGCAAATACGTTTCGACTTCCTGCTGGTGATTGAGGTAAAAAGCGATGGTGGCATACACGTCAGCTAATCTCAACGACGGATAACGATAAACGATTTCCTCCGCGGTTGTTCCCTGCTTAAACACTGCAATCACGGTATCTAAAGTCACGCGAGTGTTACCGACTCGCACTACGCCGTCAGCATTAGTTTGCAGGGGTGCAGGTTCAGCTACAACTACTAATGTCATGGCAACCTCAACGTTCGCTGTCTTAATTGTATCAGAAGGTCGATATGACTTTGAGGGAAAATTTCAGTTAGAGGGGTAATATCGCCAGCAGCGATTTCCTGACGTACTATCTCAGCTAGACTATCCCACTGAGCGTGTGTTGTAGCTTCAAATTTAGCATTCCACACCTGTTCATCACTGATATCCTCTTGGGCCATTAGAATGCGGATTAACTCTCGTTTCTCGATCGCAGAAAGTTGTCTAATGATAGAGAGTAATTCTGTTAGTGCGATCGGTTGTTTTCCTACGATGCGTCTATGTTAACGGTAGCAGGTTAACGTAGTAATTGCAACTTCTAAGGGAGTCTCATAAAAATACTGCCGACTCAAGGTAGCGATGCAGGCGGTATGATGTTCAGTAGTGTTTTATTCGGAAAGATTTGAGCAATCATTAAAGTACGCAATGAGTGCTTCACCAACAGCTTTTGTAACTCCACCAGCTACCACTGATTTTGCTGCCCATCCGAAGACTGGAACAAAATCAAGGACTGAGTGTGCAAGTTTACTGCCAATGAGTGGAGCCGCAATTGTAGCAAACACTGCCCCAGCTTGAGTTTTATCCATATCAACATCAAAAATTGACCCGACTTGAATAACCATTGTTACATCGCCTCCAGTCATTAGATAATGAGAACCTGGAATCCAAGCCACACTTGCAAATCCCAAAGCCCATTTATTGATAGCCGAGCGTGCTTGTTCTCTCGCTTGTCTTTTGTTGGATGCTGCCATAATGATAACCAATCACCTTTTTTGGATTTAAATTACCTCACAAAGCTTTTGAGCTTTGCAAATTCAAGCTTAGGTTTATTTTTTTCTATGCTAGATCGAAATAATCAAACTGAACAGCCAAAAAAGTGGGGAAAAGTTGGATATTCCTAGAAGGGCGCTCGACAACTGGTATACAAAGCAAAAAAGTTGGAAAAAGTTGGAAAAAGTTTGCTATAGTAACTAAAATTATCCCACCATCCCACCTATGGACAGTCCTCAGATATTGCAATTTGTCGATGAAGCTGTCTATACCAACACAGGTAAACGTCTAAATAACTTGCAGCGAAAAATTATTTCGGGAATACTGAATCGTCAAAAATATGCTGACGTTGCAGAAACTTATGGTTATAGCTCCCAGCACGTTAAAAAGGCTAGTCACGAACTTTTACAAATGTTATCTGAAGTGTTTGGCGAACAAGTAAAAAAAAGTAATCTTGAATCCGTGTTAGAAAGGCATATAAATCTGAATATAAGTTTTGGCAATAAAAACACTATTAATAAAAATCTTATTGGTATTGGCTGCATAAATAATTGCCCTGAACCCTCTACTCCTACGCCCGATAAAAGTCAGCCTAAAAATCCCGACTCGCAGCAGAAAACCAAAAATCAAACTAAGATTGAAACAATTGATAAATTACGGCAGTTTGGCTTGAGCGATGAGCAAATTGCAGAAGCGCTAGATATACCTTTAGAGCAGGTTAAATAGGTGGACTTGGAGGAGTAAAGTCTCCTACAGTAATGAAAAGGTAAGTTTTGAAAAGAAATTAGGAGAATCAATTGAAAATCAAAATTATTATTCACGAAGCAGAATAAGGCGGATACTGGGCAGAAGTTCCTGCTATTCCTGGCTGTGCAACAGAGGGAGAAACTTTTGAGGAATTGCTGCAAAATCTCTAGGTCGCGATCGAAGGTTGCCTTGTTGAAGTAAGATAAAATATCCCCAGATTTTTTCAGCTATGAACACAAAACTCATTGAATCGTTGGTACAAATCATCCAGACACTCTCAGAAGAAGAGCAATTGCTAATCAAAGCAAAACTATTTAGTAACATCCCCTATCCTTCTACTGCGGAAATAGCCCAGTTAGCCCAAAGCGGACGAGCATTTCAATTCCTGCACGACGAACCTGATATTTACACCCTTGAAGATGGAGAGCCAATTTAGTGAAGCTAAAAAAAGGAGATATTGTTTTAGCTGAATTTCCCTTTACAGATTTGAGTCAGAAAAAGTTACGTCCGGCTTTAGTGCTGTGGGCAAGTTCAACCATAGATGAAATTACGATCTGCTTCATTTCTTCGCAAAATGTCACTAGCCTAAGTTTAGATGAATTTGCTTTAAATGCTTCAGATCCCGAATTTCCCAGCACGGGATTAAAAGTATCTTCTAAAGTTAGAGTGACTCGGATTGTCAGTCTTGAACAGAGATTAATACTGAGACGATTGGGCGAGTTAGGAAGTCAGCAAATGCAGGAATTGAATGCAACTATCATACAAGCATTTCAATTAGTATAGCCTTGTTTACTCTCGCGTACTTGCCGGAAACGATCGCAAATCCCTGCAATAAAAGTTTCGCCATCAATCGGTGGAGTATGTTCGGACATGGCAACAGCAGCATCTATCTTAACTCGTACAGCATCGAGCCACTGGCGATCGGCGCGATCGTATTCATCTAACAATCGCAAGGCAACTTCCAGCACTTCTTCAGCAGAGCCATATTTACCAGTTTGCAGTTTAGTTTGGATGAATAGTTCTTGGGTTTTCGTCAGAGTAATGCTCATAGTATTGATTTACTCGTTTGCTTCAATTATATCGCGTCGATCGATCTTTGAAACCAGCGATCGGGAAAATTGGGATTTTGCGATCTTAGCATACCTAATTATTTCACACCATCACCGGACGACTTCTCAGTGGCACGAGAATTTCATGCAAAACACTAGGCTTCGCATTCAGATACACTTCACGACAATTAGCATCATTATATCCGACAACAATTGCACCGATCGCACTACCGATTTCAGGATACATCTCTTCACTCATCTCTCCGTTATCCAAAAAGTCTGGAATTTTAATCAAACCTTTGACAGCATCTTCACCAATATTAACAAACACTCCAAATGGAGCATGATATTCAACTTTACCAAGCAAAAATTGCCCCAATCTGTACTTTAACTTAATTTGTTCCCAGCTTTGACTATCCATAATATTCAATGTGGTTTGAGGACTCGTGGAAATTGGTTGAGTATGGCAAACAAGCGTTGAGGTACAATTACCTCAATTCGCTCGTAACCGTCTTTCTCATCATAGCGATATTCCAGCGACTTGAAATACTGCTCATAACTTGACTTATCAATTGAAACCTCCAGTATCCCTTCTTTATAGCTTTGATTATACTCTTCTGCAATACTTCGATCTTGGGGGCCGGCAAAATAGCAATTTCCATCGACATAAGGAGGATTGTAGGGAAAATCGACGGTTTGAAATCCCTCTTTCAGTAATTTCTGACCTTTGCCTTTTTGAGGTGCTTTGTAAATCGTAATGATTTGGGGGGGTAGTAACTGACTAGGTTCCATGCAGAATGCTTTAAATTTCCTTACACTTTCCTTCACTAAATGCTTGTTCGGCTTGTCGAATCAAGGCGTCAAATTTGCCTGCTTTCATATCCTCTTCAATTTGCTTATCCCAAAGTGCTTCTTGGAACTCATCAAGCCCTTCGAGAAACTCTGCGAGCTCATTTTGTGAAAGTTCCGTTACAGCAGTCTTGAGTTCTGTAATGTTCATGGGTAACTATCTTTTTTTCCTAAAATTAGTTTACCAGTTTGGTATAATTAGATCGCGTCGATCGCATTATACAAAATTCCCTCTTCATTACCCCTGTTCTCGGAGTCCGTTTGACAAGATTTCAATCGCCGAGTGACTGACAAATCAGCAGCATGGAAAGAGGAATCTGCGTCTGTGGATGTGTCGGCTCCTTGAATTCACATACCCTCCAGCCAGATTCCGACACTTGTTGAAACCACGAACTAACTGTGCGAAAATACCACGGCATCGGCTCTCGAAAAGCTCCGCCGAAGTTGTCGAAAGTCTCGGTTTTCCATCCATCAACATAGGGCTGTTCCTGACACGCTGTGAATGGATGAACTGTCTGGATAAACAGATGTCCGTCTGAGACTATTGCTTTGCGTAACGATCGCAATAAATCTCCAATTTCCTCACCCAGTAGCGAGAAATTACAGACAATTCCATCGTATGGTTGACCGAGTATCGCTGGATCGGCAATAATCTCATCGTAGCCGATCGCCCGAAAGCAACCGCCTCCTTTCTCACAAGCTCGATCGACCAAAACAGCGCAACCATCAACTCCGACAACCTCAACACCGCGCTTTGCTAGGGCGCGCGTCAGCCAACCTTCACCGCATCCGACATCCAAAACTCGCCGAGGCTTATAGCGCAGCACAGCTTGCAGAATAGCCTCGTCGGTTGCTGCGCGGCGACTTTCGATTGTGTTGTATTGGATCGCCTGTATCCATGCGTCAGCATTAGCCTCCCAACTTTGTTGAATTTGTTGTTCAGGGCGATCGAATTTCATAGTGATTCTCCTATTGGTACTAGGACTTACGAAAAAATCTAATTTTAACCCGATTCTGCGTAAGTCCTGAGTCCATAAAAACGAGTTCAACAAGCCCAATTATTAAACCCATCTACCCACTACAACTCTCAGCGTTCCATCTGCCAAAGTTTCCTCTTCTTCAACATGAAAACCCTCTGACTGCACCGCCGCCATCAAACTTTTGCGCGCGTATTTTTGACTAATTGAATTGACAAATTCCTGCTGATTAATTCGAGCGCCCCAAAAATCCGCTACCAATTCGTAATCCTCTCCGTTGCGGCGAAAACCCAAATCGTAACCATTGGATTGCCGAATCACGTACTCGGCATTAGTTTTGTCACCCCGATAACCCCGTACCTGCACATTGGACTCTACTTGATAACCCAACTCTTCCAACACTTGATGCAGCAGTTCGCCGTTCTTGATCTGAACCTTGATCGTTGTGAAGTGTGACATATCACTTTCGGATTTTTGTGTGAAACGCTGATTTGATTATAATACTATAAACTGCAACAGTCAATAAGTTAGAACTTGCGATCTTAAACGAGGTTTGAGCGTCACCGAAAGCAGCCAGGTTACAAGCCCCCGGATTCATCTGTGCAGAAATTCACAACAGAGTATCCGATAACAATTCCCCCGATTTATCCGTGAGTTCGCTTTTTTCAATCCTCCAATTCTTCAATCTAAAATCTAAAATCGTATGATAGCCGATAATTGTAAGCAACCTAAACAATACGATATATCCGACAACAATTCCCCCGATTGATCCGTGAGTTCGCTTTCTTCAATCCTCCAATTCTTCAAATCTAAAATCCAAAATCTAAAATCTAAAATCGTATGATGCCCGACAATTCTAACCAACCCAGAGAATATGATGCCGTCCTCGGCGGCCAAAGTCAAATCCCGATCGCCGCCGCTGTTTTGGGAGGCATCGCCGGAGTCAAGCAGCGCTTCAACAGTCCTAGTATCGAGGCTCGGATTGCCGCTGTTAAAGATGCTCCTAAATACGGAGGCGCTGGTTTAAATTTAGCAATTGAGGCGCTGCTTGACCCCGCAGCAGAAGTGCAGCGAGTTGCTTATTTAATTTTGCGATCGAGGACAGAACCTCTAGTGCGCCAAGCTTTAAAAGAATTCGTGCCTTACAAGCTTTTTGACTCCATTCGCAGTGTGAAAACTGGCACAAATGTTGCGATTAGTCCCGGAGGATCTCGCACGGCTAGTTTGCACGGGAAAATAATTAGAATTTGCGATGTTGATACAGGAGAAATACTCTATACTGTTGACAAGTATCCCCGCGCTCAAGAAACTTTTGTCCTTTGCCAAGAAAGCGAAGTTTTTGTGAGAAGCAGAAATACTCCGAAACATCGTGCGATCGAAATTTGGCAGGGAGGAGAATTGCAGCATACTTCCCTCGGACATGAAGCGGAAATTAGCGCAATTGTTATCAGTCCCGACAGTCAAGTTATCGCCAGCGGTTCGGCAGATACTACTATTAAAATTTGGAATTTAGAGACGGGAAAGTTAATCTGTACTTTTGGCAGTCTTTTAACTTGGGGAGCTCATAAAGCAGGAATTGTTAGTCTTGCTTTTAGCCCGATCGCACAAACTCTCGCTAGCAGCAGTTCTGACGGTACAATTAAACTGTGGAACCTCCGCAGCAGAGAATGCTTTCAAACAATTAAAGGTTACGCGAATTGTCTGGCTTTCAGCCCAGACGGGCAGACTTTGGCTACTGGCGGCTGGGACAGAAACATTCAACTGCGGCAGCTATCGAATCCAGATACTTCAATCACTTTGGCCGGGCATTTTAACTCGATAAATGCGATCGCCTTTAGTCCCGACGGACTCACTGTTGTCAGTGCTAGTGCCGATGGTAATATCAAATTTTGGAATGCCAGTACCGGCGAACATATTCATACTCTCAGCGGACATCAAAACTCTGTTACTTGTCTTACTTTTAGCAGCGATGGTGAAACTATTATCAGTGGCAGTATCGACAAAACTGTCAAAATTTGGGGAATTAATTGAAGGAAGTTCGGCAACGGATTATGTAGCGCATGGAAGAAAGAGGGAAGAGGGAAAAAGGAAGAAGGCAGAAAGAAGAAGGAAGAAGGCAGAGGCGATACGCATGGGACAAGTGCAATTAAGGAATGAGAATTAAATAACTTCCACAAGTTTGTGGGATGGGCGTCCCGCCCATCCCACAATAACAATTAAAATTGTAAGTTATTTAATTCGCGATCCTAAGCGCGTCCTAACGGTCGGGCGCGCTGGCTATATTTCTAAATTCCAGATTCCAGATTCCTCGGTGCGTGAATCTACGCAAACAAATATAATAAATTTACAATCCCAGTTATTGTGCAAGCCGAGAATTGCGGAATTTATTTTTGCAATACTACAAATAGTTACCGTAAGAATACTGAGTTACAGGCATTATTCAGCTTATT
The DNA here is from genome assembly GCF_036705675.1 of Microcoleus sp. AT8-A3. Lineage (NCBI taxonomy): Bacteria > Bacillati > Cyanobacteriota > Cyanophyceae > Oscillatoriales > Microcoleaceae > Microcoleus > Microcoleus sp. AT8-A3. The sequence goes on along the minus strand of NZ_JAUBVD010000031.1, from coordinate 48,738 downwards.
ATCAATTTGTGAACTGTTGCCAGAAAGCCTGAGCAAGGAGCATTTTCTGAATCCTTTAAACTAGCTTTAATATATCGCATCTTGGTTGGATGAGTATTCCTGCTAATTGTAATATTTGACTTAAAAAGTTTATGCTTAAAAGATAGGCTGGGGTTAAATATACAGTGCGCCCTAGAGTAACCATGTCACACTGCAACCAATCCATCTGTCGTTCCCGCAATCTCGTAGAAATGTGCGATACGGCTGCCAGTTGGCAGCAAAAAGCCGATCGACTAACGGTAGAATTAAACAGCACGCGCGATCGGCTTCACGCAGAAATCGATCGGCTAAAACTTGCCAACGAAACCCTTCACGCCGCTGTCAGTTGTGCCCCAATTTTCCTGTGGGCAACAGACAGAGAAGGCAAGTTAACTCTGGCAGCGGGGAAAGGATTAGAAAATTTGGGACTCAAACCAGGTGCAACTGTCGGGCGATCGATTTTTGAAGTTTACAGCAGCCAGCCAGATATCTTAGAAAATATTGCCGAGGTATTAGCAGGAAACGATCGCAATTGGAATGCCCGACAGGGGCATTGTATTCACGAAATTCGATCGGCAGCCCTGCGAGATGGAAACGGCGAAGTTGTCGGCGCCGTCGGTGTTTCTACTGAAATTACCGAGCGCGAGCAGTCCATCGCCAGTCTGAAAACGGCAAATCAAGAATTAGAAGACAGACTTCAGCAGCAAACGGCAGTCTTCAATGCAGCACTTGCCGAAAGCGAAAAAAAGTACCGCAACCTCGTAGAAACCTCCCAAGAATTGATTTGGTCGATCGATATTGAAGGCCTCTTGACTTTTGTCAATTCCGCCGCCAAACGCATCTACGGTTACGAACCGCCAGAAATGATCGGACGGCGCTTCACCGATTTTTTAGTTCCCGGTCAAGAAAATAGACCAAGAGAAATATTTGCCCAACTTTTAGCGAGAACCAAAATTCAGCCACAAAGCGCTAATTCTCCTTACGAAACAGTGCACCTTCGCAAAGACGGTACTCCCGTCCACCTGCGCGTCAACAGCATCGTCAACCAAGCTGAAAACGGCGCTATTTTAGGGTTGTGCGGAACGGCGACAGATATTAGCGATCGCAAGCGATCGGAAGAAGCACTCAAAGAAGCTACAGACCAACTTCGCGCCGTTTTGGATGCCGTACCCGGACTGATTTCTTGGATCAGTTCCGATTTGCGGTATATCGGAGTCAACCAGCACTTAGCAACCTCATTCAACCTGTCTCCTGAAAGCTTTGTCGGTCAAGAAATCAACTTTCTCGACAAAGGCTCGACTTTCGGAGAACTGATCCGAATTTTTTTTAACAGTTCATCTCAGCAAACCTGCCAAGAAATAGAAATAGAAATTAACGGTTTCGTCCGCAACTATTTGATAGTAGCTCAGAAATATCATCAGGGAACCGCAGCAGTTTCTGTAGGAATAGACATTACCGATCGCAAGCGTGCGGAAGCTCTCAAAAACCAATTGATCTGCTCGTTGCAAGAATCAGAACACAAATTTCGCAGCCTTTATGAAGCCACCAGCGACGCAGTAATGTTGCTTGACGAACATGAGTTTTTTGACTGCAACCCCGCCACCTTAAAAATATTTGGCTGTAGCAACAAACAAGAATTTTACGGCAAGCATCCGAGGGAATTTTCCCCGCCATTTCAGCCTAACGGACAAGATTCAGCCAGTTTAGCTGCACAGAAAATGAACATAGCAATGCTCATAGGTAGCTGTCGATTTGACTGGGTACACCAACGACTCGACGGTTCAGAATTTTCTGCCGAAGTTCTGTTAAACGCAATGGAAATTAACGGACAAAAATTTCTCCAAGCTGTAGTACGCGACATTACAGACCGCAAACGGGATGAGGATCAAATCAAAGCCTCCCTCGCCGAAAAAGAAGTCCTTCTCCAAGAAATTCACCACCGCGTCAAAAACAACCTCCAAGTTATTTCTAGCCTGCTGAAACTTCAGTCTCGCTACATTCAAGACAGCCGCGTTAGTGAAATGTTAAAAGAAAGTCAAAACCGAGTCAGATCAATGGCCCTGGTTCACGAACAATTGTATCAATCCAAAGACTTGTCAAACATTGACTTTGCTGAATACATCCAAAATCTCGCCCACAATTTATTCCAAGCTTATGAAAATCATGCAGAAGGCGTCAACTTGCAAACAAATATTGCGCCGTGTTCTCTCAATATTGATACGGCAGTTCCTTGCGGGTTAATTATCAACGAGCTTGTGACAAACGCCCTCAAATATGCCTTTAAAGGACAACTTAAAGGTAAAATTAACATAGATTTCACTTTAGATAATAACAGATTTTGCGTGCTAACCGTGAGTGACAACGGAATTGGTTTTCCTCAAGACTTAGATTATCGCACAGCCCGAACATTGGGTTTGCGACTTGTGGGGTCTTTAGTCAAGCAAATCCGGGGGGGAATAGAACTGTTGGAAACTGCTGGCACGACTTTTAGAATAACCTTTTATCAGCCCAAATTGCACTCTAAGGAGAAAATTTAGTGTCCAACAAAAAAATTCTGATAGTTGAAGACGAGAGCATCATTGCGGAAGACATTTCCGACAGTTTGATATCTCTAGGATATAGAATAACTGGGATGGTATATTCGGGAGAAGAAGCGATTGAATCGGCCGCCAAGTTGCGCCCGGATTTAGTTTTAATGGATGTTAACCTCCAAGGAGAAATCGACGGCATTACAGCAGCGGAAGAAATTCGCTTGCGATTTCAAATCCCGGTAGTTTATCTGACAGCCTATGCCGATGAAACTACTTTGCGACGAGTCAATAGTACAAAACCGTTTGGCTATATTGTCAAGCCATTTGAAGAAAAAAACTTGCATACAACTATTCAACTGGCACTCTACCGACATCAGTATGACAGCTTGACAAACCTGCCGAATCGTTCATTTTTGCGAGAAAAGTTAAGTCGAGTATTAGAGGGTCAAAAAGAATTGTCAGGAGTCGTTCCAGTTATCACGCTTAGCTTAGATAAAATCAACCGCATTAACACTACCTGGGGACACGATATCGGCGACTCAGTGCTTTGCACCATCGCCCAGCGGCTAACTAACTGCATGGAAAACATTAATATTGTTGCTCGTTTGGAAGCGGCAGAATTCGCGCTGATTCTTAAACCAGTGGCCGAAAAACAGGATGTGGCTAAAATTGCTCAAAACATTTTAGATATTGTATCCCAATCTATGATTGTCAAAGATTGCGAAGTCTATGTCACTGCTAGTATCGGGATCTGCTTGTATCCCGGAGACGGCACCGACGGAGATGAAATGCTGAAAAATGCTTATATAGCAATGTATGAATCTCAGCAGAAAGGCGGCAATAATTATCATTTTTATAATCCCACAAATGCTAATTATTTCATCAATACAATTCTTCAAGAAACTTCCCTGCGCCATGCGTTAAAAAGCTCAGAATTTGAAATTTACTATCAGCCTAAAATAGCAATTAAAACAGGTAAAATCATTGGTGCTGAAGCTTTGGTGCGCTGGAATCATCCTGAACGGGGGCGAGTTTCTCCGGGGGAATTTATTCCAATGGCTGAAGAGATGGGCTTGATTGCGCCGTTGGGTGAATGGGTATTAGAGACTGCTTGCAGGCAAACTAAAACATGGCAAATAGCAGGTTTACCGCCCCTGCGAGTCGCAGTTAACGTGTCAGCCCGTCAATTCGAGCGCAAAAATTTCACGGAAAGAGTCAGGGAGATATTAACAGAAACCGCTCTCGATCCCAAGTGTTTGGAATTAGAACTGACGGAAAGTCTGGTTTTGCAAGACGAAATTGCAGCAGCTAAAGCTTTTACGGTGTGGAAAGAGCAGGGGATTAGGATAGCAATTGATGATTTTGGAATGGGATATTCTTCTTTGAGTTATCCAAAACGCTTTCCATTTGATGCGATCAAAATTGACAAGAGTTTTATTCGCGATATTGCAGACGATCGCCAAAATGCAGCGATCACAATAGCGATTATTCAAATGGCACACTGCATGAACATGACGGTGGTGGCTGAGGGGGTAGAAAATAAGCAAGAACTTGATTTTTTGTGCGAGTACGAATGCGACGAAATTCAAGGCCATCTTTTCAGCCCAGCTTTGCCAAGCGCTGAGTTTGAAGCGCTGCTGAAAAGCGATAAGTGCTGGGATTTACATCAATTCCGGTTGCAATCCTCATGACAGTTAACTGTTAACTGTTGACTGTTAACTGTTGACTGTTAACTGATTTAAAAGATACGATCGCCCAACCAGCTTCCCAGCCACAGCCCAAAACCGGAAGTAGCCACCAACAGGATAACCGTATAAAGCCCGTTGCCGTTGTGGATCAACCTTTCAGCAGCTACCATCCGCGCCACAACTCCAGCAATAATGCCGATCGCAGCCCAAGCCCCATAAACAGCCTTAGATCCGGCGATAGCCAAAGCTTGGACGAGATCCCCCGAACCCGCCCCAGCAAAAACCCCCGCCCACGCCCCAATCCCCAGCCCGATCGCACCTCGGAGCCCGACGGGGCCGCCAGAATGCACACCTACTTCCGCCACCAGCCCGCACGTCAAGCCGACAATCGCCCAACACGCGGCAGTCACCAACGCCTTAACCCAATTCCCAGAAACCGTTCCCGCCATCAATCCCACCACTGCCACCACTCCCCCTACAGCCAAGACAACAGCCACAGCCCGCGACTCGGCCTCGGAACTGGCGATCGCCCCCAAACCAGCCCCAACTGCGGCCCAAGCAGCCCCTGTGACCATTCCTCCCGCCTGAAAACCAGCGATCGACCCCCCCACCGCCCCAGCCAAAACTAACGCCGCCAGCCACACTCTAGGCGTTGCCGAACCCTCCGCCAGCAAAATCGCGGCCCACAGCCAATCTGCACCGCAGATTAAAGCCCACATCCACAGCGGGGCGGCTGATTTCGTCAAAATCCAACCGGTCAAAGCGTAACTCACCACGGCGATTGCCAGCGGCCACCAAGGGAAGCTTGAATACTGTTGAGATGGGCGCACTTCCCTCGGCGGGATTCGTGGTTTTGAGTATTGAGTTGAAAATTCTGTTTTCCTTCTCGAAGTAAGCTTTCGATAGTTTTGAGATCGCCCTGCTTTCCTCGCAACGCTTCGCCCTGGTTGCTTTGTGCCCCGCCACCCTGGGCGACTGTGAGTGGTAAATCGTTTCTTTCTTGAAGAGTTTTTTTGAGTGAGAAATTTTTTGGAGGCGGCTTTTGGGCGGGTTTGACGGCGCTCTTGACCAGGCCTGGCGGCTGATTTTGCAGAACGCCTTCTCAGGGGTTTTTCCGGCGCAGGCGGTGGTGGCTGCTGAAACTGTTGTTCGATCGACCTCGATTCAGGCTGACTCAGAAACAACACCAACTCCTGGTAAGCTTCATTAATTTCTGTTAATCTTTGGTGAGCTTTTTGTTGCAGGCGATCGTTGTGGGCAAATCGATCGGGATGCCACACAAACGCTAAATCCCTGTAAGCGCGCTTAATTTCTTCTAGGGAAGTTCCCGGCTCAATTTCGAGGATTTCGTAGCATCGATTAATGTCAGCCATAGGCTTGGGGCAGGTGTTGGTAAATTCGCGTGAAGCGAAGCTATCCCCTAGGGAATCGTACTTAACATCTTCTACTATTCTCAGCCAAGCTGCACAGTAAGCTGAGATCCGATCGAGTGTCAATCGATTTTAGATTTTAGATTTTAGATTTTAGATTGACTTGCGCGAGATAAATGCGGGGGACGCAAGGATTTTCGATTTTCGATTCTGGATTGATTCCACGGAGCAATCACGTGGCGGGTACCACATGAAGAAATTCTTGGTCAAGCGTTCTCAAGTCTGTCGGTCATCCTTCCGGTCGATCAATGCAGGCGGACAACTGAGTACAATGAGAAAATCCTTTCGTGCGATCGGTATTTGTGTCTGTGTCGGCAAATCAAGCTCCCATCTTCATCTTAGTTGACGGCCACTCCCTGGCCTTTCGCTCCTACTTCGCCTTCGCCAAAAGTCGAGACGGAGGCTTGCGAACTACGACAGGCATTCCCACCAGCGTCTGTTTTGGCTTTCTCAAGTCCCTGCTGGAAGTCATGGCGGCCCACGACCCCCAGTACATGGCGATCGCCTTTGACCTCGCCACACCCACATTTCGCCACGAAGCAGACGAAACTTACAAAGCCGGTCGTGCGGAAACTCCCGAAGATTTTATTCCCGATATCAAAAACCTGCAAGAACTCCTCACCTATTTGAATTTACCAGCAATAACTGCTCCCGGCTTTGAGGCGGACGATGTTTTGGGAACTTTGGCAAACAAAGCCAGCGCGGCGGGTTATCAGGTCAAAATCCTCACGGGCGATCGAGATTTGTTTCAATTAGTAGAAACCGAAAAACAAATCAGCGTATTGTATTTGAGTACGGATGAGCTCAGGCGATCGGGCAAAGGCAAATCCCAAGAATACGGCCCGGAAGAAGTCAAAGCCAAACTCGGTATTTTGCCCGAACAAGTAATAGATTACAAATCCCTCTGCGGCGACAAATCCGACAACATCCCCGGAGTCAAAGGCATCGGCGACAAAACCGCCCTGCAATTGCTGGAAGCTTACAATTCCCTTGATGGAATTTATGCAGCCATTGATGAGATTAAAGGAGCAACTAAGAAAAAGCTAGAAGAAGGCAAAGAAGCTGCTTATCATTCTCAACGCATGGCGACAATTGTCCAAGACGTGCCATTAGAAATCAACTTAGAAGATTGCCAGCTTATAGGTTTTGACGAATCAGCCTTGATTCCCATGCTGGAAAAGTTGGAATTTAAAACATTTTTAAGCAAAGTAAAACAAATTCAAAAGCGTTTTGGTGGCGTTGAAGAGAAGGAAAAACCCGAAGAATCCTCGTTCCCAGGCTCTGCCCGGGAACACATATCCAGAGGCTCTGCCTCGTCGGAAAACACCCTAGAACAGCCATTGGAGGGTGTAGAAAAGCCCTTGGAACAGGGCGGGCAAGATGCCCACCCCACAATAGATAAGTCACCTCCAACTTCTGAAATTTCAGAAGAAAATGCCTTATGGTTTTGGACTTATGCTGATACCCTAGCCGCTCAGGAAGCAAAAAAATTACCAATTAAACCCCGAATAATTCAAACAACCGAACAGTTAAACGAATTAGTCCAACGGCTACAAACCTTCACCGACAAAACTACACCCGTGGCGTGGGATACCGAAACCACCGCCATCGAACCGCGAGACGCTGAATTAGTCGGAATTGGCTGCTGTTGGGGAACCGGTGAACAAGATGTAGCTTACATTCCCACCGGACACAAAACGGGCAAAAACTTGGACAAAGCCACAGTTTTAACTGCTTTGCGTCCGATTTTGGAAAGCGAGAATTATCCCAAGGCGCTGCAAAATGCTAAGTTCGATCGATCGATCCTGCGCTGTCAAGGAATTAAACTAGCAGGAGTCGTCTTCGACACCATGCTAGCCAGTTACGTACTCAATCCCGAAACCAGCCACAGTCTCAGCGAATTGTCAAAGAAATACTTAGTCGAGTCAGAAGACAATCACAGTGTCAGCGAATCGTTAAGGGAATACTTACGCAATAATCCCAAAAGTTATAATAAATTAGTATCGAAAAACCAAACAATTGCTGACATCAGCATTCGAGAAGTAGCCGACTACTGCGGCATGGATGTTTACACTACATTTCACTTGGTTGGGGCACTTAAAGCCAAATTGAAGGAAGCTGATGAATCTAGCTTTCCAGATAAGTCTTTGCAGAAGTTGCTGCTGGAAGTAGAACAGCCCCTAGAACCAGTTTTAGCTGAAATGGAATACTGCGGAATTCGCATTGATTCAGCTTACCTGCAAGAACTGTCAGTACAGCTAGAAAAGAGCTTAAAAGAAATAGAAGAAAAGACTTATCAAGCAGCGGGAAGAAAGTTTAATTTAGGTTCCCCGAAACAACTCAGCGAAATCTTGTTAGAAAAAATCCCGGATGAGTTTCAGAAAAAGTCTCGCAAAACTAAGACTGGATACTCTACAGACGCCGCTGTTTTGGATAAATTGCAAGGAGACCACCCGATTGTAGACGATTTATTAGAACACCGAACATTATCCAAGTTGAAATCAACTTATGTCGATGCTTTGCCGCAGTTAGTGCGTGCGGATACCGGGCGAGTGCATACAGATTTCAACCAAGCTGCAACTGGTACGGGAAGGCTTTCTTCTTCCAATCCAAATTTACAAAATATTCCCATCCGCACCGAGTTTTCGCGGCAAATTCGCAAGGCTTTTTTACCGGAAGCAGGTTGGCTGATGGTGTCGGCTGACTATTCTCAAATTGAACTGCGAATTTTGGCTCATTTGAGTCAAGAACCTGTGTTAATTGAAGCTTATCAAAATAACCGAGATGTGCATACCGTGACGGCTCAACTTTTGTTTGAAAAGGAAGAAATAACTCCCGACGAGCGCAGGTTTGGCAAAACGATTAATTTTGGGGTAGTTTACGGTATGGGGGCGATTAAGTTTGGTCGTTCGATGGGCAAGACTTCCAAAGATGGCAAGGAGTTTATTGCTAAATTTAACGCTCGCTATAGTAAAGTTTTTGAATATTTGGAGAAAGTAAAAAAAGAGGCGATCGCCCTCGGATACGTTACCACAATTTTAGGCCGCCGCCGTTACTTAAACTTCGAGAGCGAAAGCCTCCGCGACTTAATAGGCCGCAATCCCCAAGACATTCACTCCGATCGACTTAAATCTCTCAGCAGAGATGACGCCCAATCTTTGCGGGCCGCAGCCAACGCTCCCATTCAAGGTTCCAGTGCTGATATCATTAAACTTGCCATGATTGAGGTACACAAAATTTTGCAAAACTATCAGGCGCGGCTGCTGCTGCAAGTTCACGATGAATTAATCTTTGAAGTCCCTCCCGATGAATGGGAAGAATTGCAACCAAAAATTAGAAGTGCGATGGAAAGTGCTCCGACAATTATAAGTGCGATGGAAAATGCTCTGCCGAAAAATACAAGTGCAATGGAAAATGCGCCCGGTATGGTACCGCTGATAGTTGACATCCACGCTGGGCAAAATTGGATGGAAACTAAATAAAACACAGAAATATGAGCCAACTTAAAATCGCCATTTTCCCAAAAATAAAAACCTTAAGTGCAGTTGCTCTGCTATTGCTACTATTCGGGTGTCCACAAAAGTTAGCGCCCAACAACTATGCTGTCAAGCGAGTCAGCGACGGCGACACCCTTGTCGCCAGCGATGCCGCCGGGAAAGATATAAAAGTGCGTTTTGCCTGCATAGATGCACCGGAAGTCGCCCACACAAATGCTGAAAAAAATAGCAAAGCAGCAGCAAAAAAAAATCAATTTAAGTGGGGAAATCTAGCGCACCAAAGAATGCAGCAGCTTGTCAATCAAGGGGGCGGCCGCGTTGTTTTGACCGTCACCGATACTGACCGCTACGGCCGCAAAGTGAGCGAAGTTCGCTTGCCAAACGGCACATTTGCCCAAGAAGTTTTGACCCGCGAAGGATTAGCAATGGTTTACCGTCCTTACTTGAAAAATTGTCCGAGTGCAAGTATTCTGGAACAAGCGGAAGCAGAAGCTAAGAAAAATCGCCGCGGCGTTTGGGGAGATTCTAAATTTGTTCCCGCGTGGGATTTTCGCAAGAAATGATTTAGTCATTGGTTATTGGTTATTGGTGGTTGACAGTTGACTGTTAACTGTTACCAGTTCTCCATGCCCCATGCCCCACGCCCAATTCTCCATGCCCTATGCCCTATGCCCAATTCCCAATTCCCCAACAAATGTGATAGGCTCCAGATAAACTAATAGACTGCTGACAAAAGCGGTCTATTGCAATCACCCAAAATTAACTTTACCGGACATCAATGAATATCAAACATCTGGTTATTTCCGGCATGGCCCTGCTCCTCGGTACTACAATCGTAGGAAATGCTATTGCTCAAGGACTGACGGACGACCAAAAAACGGTTGTTTGTCGCTTGAAAACTGAATTTGATCAGCGGAAAGGCAACGGTCAAAAATTAGTATTTGTGCCGTTGCTGGGCCAAGTTCGCAAGCAAGTTTCATCTCCTTTTAGAGCCACGCTGCATCCTAATGTGGAGTATGTTTTTGTTGCCACTTGCGATGGAAATTGCCAGGATTTAAACTTATCTCTCAAGGATGCAAGCGGTCAGGAAGTCGCTGTGAGTCAAAAAACAGGCGAACTGGCGTCAATCTCTTTTACTCCCCCATCCCAAGGCGAATATCAAATCAGTGCTAAGCCTGGGGAATGCACGACGGCAGAGGGTTGCAGTTACGGCCTGGGAATCTTCGTTCCAGCAAGTGCTAGCGTACCTAATGCTTCAAGAATTCCTGCTGAGATAGCACAATTTCGACTTTGCCAGTAGGGGAACAAGGATAGAGTTGTAGGTTGCCAGGAGAGTAGAGTTTTTAATCAGAAATCTAACTCATAACTTGCAACTTATAACTCGCAACTTATCTCGCAACCACGCCCGACGGTGAGTAGGTTCTTAATCACTCAAACCCTCCCTTTGACTGTTTCTTCCTTCTTTCTTCTTCCTTCTGCTATAATTTGTTACGCATAACTCATCCAAACTGTCAAGCCGATCGAGCTGTGGAACCCTGCAAAGGCCCAATAACTGCCGAAAGCTGGCTTGAAGCCAGAACTTTATTTACCCTCAGACAGGCATCAATTAGAATATAGATGGTGCCTCTCAAAGGTGACGAGTACATTGCCCATGTCTTTAACCTTAGCTTTGAAAAATCAACTGCAGAACCGTCCTCAAATAGGGTTGAAAAGTCTGTTGGGCCGCTTGGGTATCAGGCAGAAAATCGGCTGCGGATACGCATTGGTCATTGGTATTGCCGTTTTGGGTGCTGTGGCGGGACGGGGAGTAGAATCCTATCACAAACAGCAAGTTAGAGAAAAACTAGCGATCGACCGAGACAAAGCGGAAATCTTAACAAACCTCAATCACACGGTGCAGGAAGTCAGAATTCAGCAGCAAGAGCTCGCGAGTCTGACGGCCAAACCGCAAATTTTCGATCGCGAACGATCGGAATTCCTGACTCGCGTTGCTCAGATGAGCGGCATCCTCGAACAACTGCAAACTCTACCGCCGACGAAGAATCCCGATGTTGCCAAAGACTACCAACAGCTTCAACAGTTCGCTCAAGCCAACGGCAAAACCGTAGAATCATACTTTCAACAAGTACAAAAATTGTTGGCTGCTGCCAAATTATCTGCTTTGAATCCGCAACAGCAGCAGGCTTTCGGGCGGAACTTGAACAATTTTGTGGCCGGCGAAACTGCTTTGAAACTCAAACAGTTTTCCGAGGATTCAGCCCAACTGGCCGTCAACTTTCGCGAGAAAGCAGACGAGGCATTGAGAACCTACGAAAATGCCGAAAAACTCGGAACTCTCATTCTCGTAGGCTCTCTCTTGATATCAGGTGCGATCGCAGCAATTCTAGCAGCATACACCAGCGGGGCGATCGCTCGCTCCTTAGAAGCCACAACCCTCATCGCTCAGCGAGTGACAGAAGAATCTAACTTTGACTTGCAAGTACCCGTCACTACTTCCGACGAAGTGGGAATGCTAGCAATTTCCCTCAACGAACTAATCCAAAGAGTAGCGGAATACACAGAAGAATTGCACGAAGCAAAAGTAGCAGCCGAAGCTGCCAACCGCTCGAAAAGTGCATTTCTCGCCAACATGAGCCACGAACTACGCACCCCCCTCAACGCCATCATTAACTACAGCGAAATGCTGCAAGAAGATGCTCAAGATTCGGGTTCAGAAGACTTTCTGCCAGACTTAGAAAAAATTCAAACCGCCGGCAAACACCTGCTGGATATGATTAGCGACATCCTCGACATTTCCAAAATAGAAGCCGGTCACGTCACCCTTTATTTGGAAAACTTCGACGTGGCGACCATGATTGAAGAAGTGATGACTACGGCTCAACCGCTAGTAGAAAAAAAAGGCAATTCTTTAGCACTGAAAACCAAAGGCGAACTCGGTACAATGTACGCCGACCAACCGAAAGTGCGGCAAATTCTCCTTAATTTGCTCAGCAATGCTGCCAAGTTTACCGAAAAAGGCGTCATTACTATCGGCGTCGAAAGAATGAAAATAGAAAAATCAAGACCGACCAAACAAAATAAAAATAATGATATTCACTCTGGTTCAAGCTACACTTCTCAAGTTTTAATGTTTCGAGTCAGCGACACCGGCATCGGCATGACAAACGAGCAATTAGAGCAGATATTTAAACCTTTTACCCAAGCTGATGCTTCGACTACCCGCAAATACGGAGGGACGGGTTTGGGATTGACAATTAGCCAGCGTTTGTGTCAAATTCTCGGCGGCGAAATTAGCGTTGAAAGCGAAGACGGGAAAGGTTCTACTTTTATTGTCAGTCTCCCGGAACGGGTTGTGATGCAGGCATGAAGTCAATCGATTTTAGATTTTAGATTTTAGATTTTAGATTAAAGAATTGAAGCATTGACCCTACGGATCGATTCGGGGGGCAAGTTTCTCGGATACAGGTTTTTTATTTCTGGACGAATGAATCCGGGGGCTTGTATCCTGGATGCTTGATTGTCAGGCAAGATATGGATTTGGACGCGGATACACGGATTAATGATTGAGCATTTGTCATATCATGTCCGGTCAATTAACCATAATTCCTGTAGGGGCGGGTTCGCCAAGATATTGAATAGAAACGGGAAAATCTGTAAACCCGCCCCGGCATTTAATCGCGCTCAATCATCGGACATGATATCAATAGTCAGGAGGCAGATATTCCAGGAAAAAGAAAGAGGGAGGAAGGAAGAGGAAAATTTTAAAATGTATTGATATATCAATTATCACAATAAAGAATAATTAACAACCCGGACTTACGCACAGGCTCTATCTGTAGGTGCGCGTTGTGCACCTTACAGATAGGGGTTCTGCGTAATTTTTGATAATTCCCAGGTCAAAACCTGGGAATATAGCAAGCCTAAAGAAGAAAGCCTTGTACAACAGTAGTTTTCAAGACTCCTTCAAAAGTGCGTTCTGTCTTGTCCACCAGCACAACGACATTGCGCCGGTTCGGAGACAAACGAACTTCTCGGATTGAATAAGAGAACACCCAATCTTGAAAATTGTTTAGCGATCCGAGGACACGCTGCCGACCGTTATGATTAATTACAAGACGCATGGCGGCGCTTTCTCTGCCAGCAGAAGCATTTTTTTGCCGCTGTTCTAGGCGAATTTGTAAAGGCTTTGCTGTATTGACTCTGACGGCGACTGTCTCGCTTCCATTAGCTCCGGGAGTACGAGAAATAATGTTGAGTTTAGTTCCAGCGTGAGGAGGAGTTAACTTCAAAGTTTGCCTGCTATTCCAAGTTTTTTTAAGCAAGTCATCTTCTGCCATTTTAGTGCTTTTATTGGAGTCTGGTTCGCCATATTTAGTTTCGATACACCCATTTCTGATGCAGGAATTTGCAGCAACTTGGACAATTTGCAATTCTGCTTTGGGAATTCCCGCTCCTGTATCTCTGGAACTTTCTAGGTACAAGTAGTAATTGCTGTCGGCGGAAAAACCAGACATCCGGTGTGCGGCACGCCAGGTACTTGCCAAAGCTTCAGGGGCTAGTGCGATCGCGGCACTTGCTATAATTCCTAACGAAATTAAAGGTAAAATTTTCATAGCTATCTTTTCCATGTGTGAGAGTTATAGCGGCTGTTATTGATGAGTAAAACAATAACGCTTCGGGTTTCGCTATAGGACTGTGACGGTTCTCAAGTCCTCTCTCCTATTTACATGAGTGTTTCTGCATTTTCCGCAGCAGGAGACTGTTTAAGAATGTGCCGTTTTTTCAAGTGGCACTAAAAAGCATTTTTAATGTGATATTTGGCCTTATCTCACATCTTGCACTATTCTCAAGAACAGGCTTTTCGGCCTGTTCCACAAAAAGTGAATTTTATTCTTGTGGAACAGGCCGAAAAGCCTGTTCATAAAAAGCTTATTGACAATGGTGCAACATCTCAGTCTTATCCAAGAGTCCAACTTTTAGGCGCGAAAGTTTGCTTTTCCTTGCGAGGGACTGCTACACAGGACGGAAATACCTATCTCAAGATAGGGGAACACCGATCCGCCCCCCCTCCGCAACTCCCTACAATGACAATTGTACGGGCGATCGAGCAATTGCCTCTACAGCAATCATCATTTTTAATGCAGGGAATTAAAATTTATGCAACCAAATAATCCAAACCAATTTACCGAAAAAGCCTGGGAAGCCCTCGCCCGCACCCCCGAAATCGTCAAAGCAGGTCAGCAGCAGCAGCTAGAAAGCGAACATTTGATGAAAGCTTTGCTGGAACAAGAATCGGGACTTGCTAGCAGCTTATTTAACAAAGCTGGAGTTTCTGTAGCAAAATTGCGCGATCGCACTGATGAGTTTATCAGTCGTCAGCCCCGAATCACTGGCAGCGGCGGCAACGTTTATCTCGGTCGTTCTCTCGACACTTTACTCGATCGCGCCGAAACTTATCGCAAAGAGTACGGCGATGAATTTATTTCGATCGAGCATTTGATACTAGGTTACGTTAAGGACGATCGCTTTGGCAAAAATTTACTACAAGAATTTAAACTAGATGAAGCCAAGCTCAAAGATATTATTGCCCAAGTCCGGGGGAACAACAAAGTGACAGATCAAAATCCAGAAGGCAAATACGAAGCGCTGGAAAAATACGGCCGAGATTTGACTGAAGCCGCGCGTCAAGGCAAACTCGATCCGGTAATCGGACGGGATGACGAAATCCGCCGCACGATTCAAATTTTGAGCCGTCGCACCAAAAACAACCCCGTACTAATTGGGGAACCGGGAGTCGGAAAAACTGCGATCGCCGAAGGACTCGCCCAGCGAATTATCACCGGAGATGTCCCCCAATCTCTCAAAGACCGACAATTAATTAGCTTAGATATGGGCGCTTTAATTGCAGGTGCAAAATTCCGGGGAGAATTTGAAGAACGCTTGAAAGCGGTGCTCAAAGAAGTGATGGACAGCAACGGCAAAGTCATCTTATTTATCGATGAAATTCACACCGTTGTCGGTGCGGGTGCGACGCAAGGATCGATGGATGCCGGCAACTTGCTAAAACCGATGTTAGCGAGGGGAGAATTGCGCTGTATCGGCGCTACAACTCTCGACGAATACCGCAAGTACCTCGAAAAAGATGCGGCGCTAGAACGCCGTTTTCAACAAGTTTATGTTGACCAACCGACAGTTGAAGATACTGTCTCGATTTTGCGGGGCTTGAAAGAACGGTACGAAGTTCACCACGGGGTAAAAATTTCCGACAGCGCCCTAGTGGCGGCGGCTACTTTGTCTACTCGATATATTAGCGATCGCTTCCTTCCAGACAAAGCCATTGACTTAGTGGACGAAGCAGCCGCTAAACTCAAAATGGAAATTACCTCCAAACCGGAAGAACTAGACGAAATCGACCGCAGGATTTTGCAGCTAGAAATGGAAAGACTGTCGCTGCAAAAAGAAAGTAATGCTGCGTCTATCGAACGTTTGGAAAGACTGGAAAAAGACTTAGCAAACCTCAAGGAACAGCAAAGCGCTTTGAATGCCCAGTGGCAATCGGAAAAAGGTGTCATCGGCAACATTCAAAAGATTAAAGAACAGATTGATAAGGTGAATATTGAAATTCAGCAAGCTGAATTAAAATATGACCTGAACCGTGCTGCTGAGTTGAAATATAGCAAGTTAACCGAATTACAAAAACAACTGCAAGAAGCTGAATCTCAACTTTCAGCAACTCAAACCACAGGTAAAACTTTGCTGCGGGAAGA
Source organism: Microcoleus sp. AT8-A3 (assembly GCF_036705675.1). Lineage (NCBI taxonomy): Bacteria > Bacillati > Cyanobacteriota > Cyanophyceae > Oscillatoriales > Microcoleaceae > Microcoleus > Microcoleus sp. AT8-A3. The sequence continues at coordinate 32,807 of NZ_JAUBVD010000031.1, read as the reverse complement.
AGTTACAGAAGGTGACATTGCGGAGATTATTTCCAAGTGGACGGGAATTCCGATCAGCAAGTTGGTTGAATCGGAAATGCAGAAACTTCTGCACTTGGAAGATGAACTGCACAAGCGGGTAATTGGACAGGATGAAGCGGTGACTGCGGTTGCAGATGCAATTCAGCGATCGCGCGCAGGTTTAGCCGACCCAAATCGTCCGGTTGCGAGTTTTATCTTCCTCGGCCCCACGGGTGTTGGTAAAACTGAGTTAGCTAAAGCCTTAGCGTCTTATCTGTTCGATACTGAAGAGGCGATCGTGCGAATTGATATGTCGGAATACATGGAGAAACACGCGGTTTCGCGGTTAATTGGTGCGCCTCCGGGATACGTTGGCTACGATGAAGGTGGACAGTTAACTGAGGCTGTGCGCCGCCGTCCTTACTCAGTGATTCTATTCGATGAAATCGAGAAAGCGCACCCGGATGTCTTCAACATCATGCTGCAAATTCTGGATGACGGCCGCGTTACCGATGCTCAAGGTCACACGGTAGACTTTAAGAATTCTGTGATTATTATGACATCGAATGTCGGCTCTCAATACATCTTAGATGTGGCGGGAGATAACGAACAAATGCGGAGTCGGGTGATGGAAGCGATGCGGGGAACTTTCCGCCCGGAATTCTTGAACCGGATTGATGAGATGATTATCTTCCACGGTTTGAGTAAGACGGAACTGCGGCAGATTGTGCTGTTGCAAGTTAAGCGCTTGGAAAAACGGTTAGCCGATCGCAAAATGTCTCTGAAATTGTCGGAATCTGCGATCGACTTCTTAGCAGAAATTGGTTACGATCCGGTTTACGGTGCGCGGCCTTTGAAGCGGGGAATTCAACGCGAGTTGGAAACGCAAATGGCGAAGGGTATTTTGCGGGGAGATTTTGCTGACGGCGATACCATTTTTGTGGATATCGAGAATGAAAGGTTGGCGTTTAAGCGGCTGCCGGCACAGTTGGTGACTGCGAAATAATTTGAGTAGGGTGGGCTGCGGCCCACCTTATTTTTTTGAGGCGGTGGTTCTTTTTTTGACCGCAGATGTAGGCGGGTGGACGCGGATGGGATTGCGGGCGATCGTTCTTAAGGGCGATCGTTTTCTGATTTATCTTTTTTGAGCTCTTGGCGATCTCTGACTGCTTTAGCTGCGACATGGGAGAGAAGGTTTGCGAGGGTTCTATCTTCTTCTTCGGCCCATTCGGACAAGGCTTGATGAACGTCTTCTGGCAGTGTAACTGTAACTCGCATTCGTGAAGGCATAGGTGGGCACGGTTTTACTTCAATTGTCTTAAATTTTACACTGCAAACCCTTTCAGTATGGCGCCGTCTTCAACTCGGGCGATCGCTCCGGGATTGGTCCTTTTTCTGCTCTTGGCGCTCTCTAACAGATTTCGTCAGCAGGTAAGTTGTCAAACTGCTAACGGATCTGCTTTCTTCTTCTGCCCATTCTTCCAGAGCTTTTTGAATTTCCTCTGGTAGGTATGCGGTAACTCTTCCCCGTGAAGCCATTCGTTGCACTACAAAAAATCTCAATACAGTCCATCTTACGCTGTTTTGAGTTAAGACCGATAAAAATATTTCATTTTAAGTTGTTTTAACTTATTGTACGTCATTGTGTGTTATAATACCACCTGTAAACAGTCAAAAGCCAGCCCCTTACTGTCCAAGGTTCCGGGCTGGCTCTGGCTCCAACATTCAATGGAGACAAATTCTATGATGACATACAAAGAACGCTTGTGTTGTTGGGCGATCGCCCGTTTGTTACCCTCTGAGCAATGGATAATTGTTGCCCGCTTCCGCAGTCGTTCAGATGCAGACGGGCATTTTCAGTTTCTGCGTCAAACTATACCCCACGTTAAGTTCGAGGTTGTGTTCGATTCCAGTGGGGACAGTCACCGTTTATCGGCCTTGGGCCGCCCTTCCAATTCCGTCACCAGCGCGTTATAAATGGTAATTTTCGCGGCGGTTTCAGTTAATTAAACATTGGCGATCGCACTTTTTTTGATAAGTGCGATCGTCCGTACCCTCTCAGCCAAATCAGAATTTACACTGGGGTGGCCTCAAGACTAAAATTCTCCGAACAGGAATTTATCAACCTTGGGCTGTGGTAAAATTATCGTATCCACAACACTTTCTCGTTACTTAAAAATATGCGATCGAAACTCGAAGAAATTACGCTTCAAGACAGAAATGCTGCTGAAATGGAAATTCGCGACAAGCAGAAGCAAATTAATTACGATACGAGAGACTATCCCCTCGAAATACTTGTTCAAAAATATATGGAAGGAATTAACGATGATACTAATAAGTTGTTTATTCCCGACTACCAACGCGAACTTGTTTGGGATTAAGCAAGGCAATCAAAGTTTATCGAATCGGTAATTTGGGGGCTGCCAATACCTTCTATATTCGTTGTTGATATCGGCCATGATGAAAATGATGAACCACGTTTAGAGATCGTATACGGTGCACAACGCATTCTTACCCTAACTAGATTTGTTAACAACGAATTAACCTTAATTGGACTCCAAAAAATAGAGCAGTTAAATGGATTTAAGTTTAGTGATTTACTCATGCCTCGCCAGAGGAACTTCAACCGAAAGACAGTTCGGACTATCCAATTAACTGAAGCTGCGAATGAGGAAGTCCGAAGAGATTTATTTGAACGGATACAATCCTTTTAATGGCAATGTAAATTCATTTTACCTACTGTACAAAACCCGAGGCAACCAGTTTAATAAATGTAGTGGCGCGTATTGAATATTTCCGCAATTAACTGCCATGTCACACTCATGAATACTGTATTTTTAGACTTTAATACACGCGCCAAAGAGGTGAACGATTACTTCATTTTTTTGGAAAGCTTGGAAAAACAGACAACGAAGTTAGCTTTATTCGATACTCGTGGCAAATACCAAATTCAAAGCCTCGATCCAGAGTTAGCAAAAACTCTCAAAGCTAATGCTTTTTTGTTGCTGTATAATTTAGTTGAATCCACTATGCGAAATGCGATTGAAGCCATATTTGAGGAGTTTAAAAATAAATCCATCTCCTTTGACCAACTCCAACCTGAAATTAAACTGATCGTCCTCCAAAATCTTAAAAATCGTTCTCCTAAGAAAATTTATTTAACAATTAATCAACTCTCTACTGATATCATCACAGCTACATTTGAACGTGAAGAACTGTTTTCGGGGAATGTGGATGCTAGGTTAATTAAAGAAATAGCAGACAAATACGGTTTTTCATATCAAACAGACTTTGCTAAGACAAAAAACGGGCAAAATCTTGTAGTGATTAAAAGTAATAGAAATGACTTAGCGCACGGCATTAAGTCTTTTGAGGAAGTTGGACGAGATAAGACAATTAAGCAACTATTAGAAATGATATCGTTTCCGGTTGTATCGGAATGATTTAACCGCAGAGGGCGCAGAGAACGCAGAGGGAGAGAATACAGAGAGGAATAATTCCGATGCTACCGGATTTGATATGAAGGAAGAAGTCGTAGAGTATTTGACGCAAATACTGGAAAATATCAGAGATTATCTTGACAATGAAGAGTATTTGGAACTAACTACAGGTAATCCTTAATTTTAGGCTAAGAAACCGGGTTTCTCGGATGATTTAGGTAGGGTGGCGAGATATCTCAGAAGAAACCCGGTTTCTGGGAATGATGTGAAGGCTACTTCCGCACCATCACAGACTTAATTACAGCATTCGGGTGATACTTATTAGTCTGATAGAATCCCCCTTTACCAGCCCCGTAAACCCCCCCAAATTGTTTCCCTTCAGCCTTGGGAACAAACATAATATTTCTAGTGGGTTGCTTGGCAAAAACCACATTTTCTCTCATTTCATTATCCACGTTATAAGATAAAGTAGCCTTGCCGTAAATTGCCTCAGCTTGTTTCAGAGTCATTCCTGGCCCGACGCCCTGAACTGTTTTATAATTAGAATTCTCAGTCATCAAAAGTTCAATGACATCGGTATCTTTTAGCTTTGTACCCGCAGCGTAGATAATCCGATATTGCACTTTTCCCGATCGACTGACAGCCACAGAATCAAAGTCTACCATAAAAGGAGACTCTACCTTAAACTGCGCCGTGGAACCCAGAGCCTTTTTCAATTGTCCGAAAGTCATCCCCACCTTCGCCGCTCCAATTGTGCGATCGGAAATTGTTAAACTTGCAGAAGGTGTTTTTTGAGCAGTTTTTGCCGTTTCGCCTAGCTTATTTGCACCCCCAGGCGCAACAGCGGAACCCGGAACTGAAATTAAGGTGAGGTAACTGCCGATCGCCAATAAAACAGCTATCATTGATCCAGACAAAACTTTAACATTCAACATGACTAATTCTCCTAGATTTCAAATGCGACTATCTACCCGTATCTTTTTGACTATCCTGGGCCTCACCCTCCTAGTTTGGATTCTCAGAGGTGTTGGCCTCTTGACATTCATTCCCGGTGGTGTAATTTGGATACTGATTTTGTTGTCTTTTGTTGCGGGTATTCTCAGCACTTTACTCCGTCGGTAAGCCAGCATCCGGCAAATAACAAATAAGAATTAACAATTAAAACTTAACAAATTATTTTAATTTTGATTGTTTGATAGCCTTTCCCACTGTTACATTTAACTGAGCGCCGATCAGCATCACCAAAGAAGAAAGATCGAGCCACAGCAGCAACACAATAAAAGTTCCGATCGTGCCGTAAGTCCAACTGTAATTGCCCAAGTGCAAAACATAAAACCGAAATAAAGCTGAAAATAGCGCCCACAAAATAGCAGCAAAAACAGCTCCCGACAAAATAGGAATATCTGGTTGACGGCGGCTAGGCCCGTAGCGGTAAACAAAAGCAAAAGCCAGTGATATAATTCCCAAAGAAATCGGCCACCGCCACAACCGCCAAACACCTAACAGTTGCGACTCCAAAGGGCAATTGTCGGCGAGTAGCAGGCAATTTTGGACATTTTTTAAATTGCAATTGGCGACGGACTCCAGCAGGCAACTCTGGCGGGCAATAGCTTGTACAATTAAGTCGCTGACAAAGACTACTCCCGATGCTAGAATTAACAGCACAATTGTACCGATACTCAGCGCCAGAGAAATAAGTTTTGCTTTCCAAAAGGGTCGAGTTCGATCGCTGGGGATGTCATGGATGCGATCGAGTGCAGCCATCGCCGCGCTCATTACTCCAGAAAATGCCCAAATCGCCCCAAGAAAGCTCACCGAAAACAGCCCTTTACTGCGAGTTAACAGAATTTCTTTGATTAAGCCGCCAATCAACTTCCGCACGTCATCGGGTATAACTTCGCCCAAAAGACGGGCGATTTGATACAGTGTTGACTGCAAAGGTTCAAAGAGGGCGATCGCAGATAAGATAGCCAACAGCCCCGGAAACAGCGCCAGCATAGAATTGTAGGCCATTTCCGCTGACAGCCCCGGCAAGCGCTGTTCTCCCGCCTTCGCGGCGACTTCCTTGAGTGTCCCCCAAGTCAAACACCGACAAAACAGCCAAAAACCACCAAATTTCCGTTTGAGAGCTCTCAGCAGCCTTAAAAGCGCCTTAAACAAAGCTAAAATCAGGTAGCGCAACCAGTAAAAAATGTTCATAGCGCACAGGCAATGGGGCGAAAGATGAGGTACACAAGTCGTTAATTAATTAATATCAAATCCGGTTGCATCGGAATTATTCCTCTCTGTATTCTCTCCCTCTGCGTTCTCTGCGCCCTCTGCGGTTAAATCATTCCGATGCAACCGGAAACGATATAAGCCATTATCAACTCGCAATTGCCAATTCCCAATTCCCCAATCTAAAATCTAAAATCTAAAATCTAAAATCAATATTATGGCTCAGGATGTCAGACAGTGGTTAGATGAAATCAAGCGGCTGCAACAGCAGTTAACAGAAGTTTCGCGCGATCGCGATGAGGCCGGTGAAAGTGCCGCTCAGTGGCGCCAACTCTACAATACCGAAGCCGAGCAGCGGCGGAATGATGCTAAATTAACTCAGCAAACCATCGCTTCTCTGGAAGCACAAATAGAGCAATTACAAAATTTTTCCCCCATTGTGCCCGAAGGCGACGATGCTGGAGTTGCTCGCCAGCAGGAAGTCGAACAACTGCAAACAGTTGGCGAACTTAAAGCTAAGTTAGCAGAAGTTCTCGAAGAGCGCGATCGGGCGATCGAACAAGTTAAACAACTCACTCAAGCCCTCAAACAAGAAGAAGCCCGTCACGCCGAAACTAGCAAAAATTTAACTAGCGCCCTCGGAGATGCCGTTGACTTGCTCACGAAAGCCCAAAATCCTGCCCCTGCAAAAACCGAGACAGTATATTCTTTAGAGATAGTACCTACTCGCACTGCAAATCCCGGCGAAACTGCTCTGGAAATCCGCCAAACTTCCGCCCCAGGCAAAAATCCCGCCCAACTTCCACCTTCTAAAAATCAGTTACTTGATTTACCGCCCTTTGGGAATTAGGAGTTACAAATTCAGGAATTGTCGTCATGGCGAGTCCCCTTACGATCGCGAATTAAATAACTTACAATTTTAATTGTTATTGTGGGATGGGCTCTTATAGCCCGTCATGAGTGGACGGGCGGGACGCCCATCCCACAAACTTGTGGAAGTTATTTAATTCTCATTCCTTAGCAGATGGGATTTAGTTACCGATGTGTTGTTTTTGCTTTTCCTGCAATTAACCGGCATTAATTCCTCAGCTTCTTGATGATATTCAATTCCGGTTCTATTGGAATGATTAAACCACAGAGGACGCAGAGGATACAGAGGAAGGGAAGAGAGATGAATCATTCCGATGAAGGGCTGAGTTGATATTATTCCGCATTTACGGATGGTCTACTAATCGATGTAAATGTACTACAGCACTTTCCAGGTAAGTGAAGTACAGAGAAACCGGGTTTCTTGAATAAAACCGGTTTCTGGCGAGAAATCCAGAAGAAACCCGGTTTCTGGGGTGTACTTTATAAACCTGGAATCCGCTGTATATCCCAACCTATAATCCGCATTCAAAATTTTGAGGACTGCCAAAAAATCTTCCTCGCGTCGTACCAACCTACAGTCTTTAGATAGAACTTAATCCAGCTAAATTCTACTACTATCGACAACGACTGATGCGCGAGGAAACTTCATGAAGGCAGAGATATCCATAGTCTGGAAAAAGATTCAGAGCATGATCGACGGCTTTCTGATCATGCTGCCTAATATTGTGCTGGCGTTAATTGTCTTTGCAATTTTTTACTTTGTGGGTAGGCAAATTAAGAGAGTGGTCAGGCGAGTTACCCGCAAGCACCACCAAGCTCGAAATTTGGGGCTGGTGTTAGGACGGTTAGCCCAGAGTCTGATCGTTCTAGTTGGTCTGTTTATTTCTCTTTCGATTATAATTCCCACATTGAAAGCTGGCGATTTGGTGCAACTGCTGGGAATTAGCGGGGTGGCGATTGGTTTTGCCTTTCGCGAGATATTGCAAAACTTCTTAGCAGGTATCCTAATTCTGTTGACGGAACCGTTCCGAATCGATGACCAAATTGTGTTTAAAAACTTTGAGGGAACGGTAGAAAATATTGAGACGCGCGCTACAACAATCGAAACCTATGATGGTCGGCGGATTGTCATTCCTAATGCCGAATTGTTTACGAATACGGTGACTGTGAATACTGCTTTCGATAAACGCCGCATGGAATACGATATTAGTATTGGTTACGGCGACGATATTGACCACGCCAAGCAGTTAATCCTGGAAGCAGTGTACAGCCTGAAGGAGGTTTTGAAAGCTCCTGCACCCGATGTGCTGGCGATGGAGTTAACAGAAAGTACCGTCAATATCCGCGTTCGGTGGTGGATTGCTCCGCCGCGCCGAATTGACGATTTGCGATCGCGCGACAAGGTAATTTGTGCTATTAAAAAAAAGCTATATGTGGAAAACGACCTCGATTTGCCTTATCCCACGCGGAACATTTTGTTCCACGATCGAACCGAAGAGACAGATGGCGATCGCTCCCAGCAGCGTGAAGGTAAAGTTCCGAAACCTCGTCGTATGCGCCGCTCTTTGCGAAAACTGGTCGAAAGGCGATCGCAACAAGACGACAACGGAAAATCTTAACAGCATCACAACTCATGCAAAATATCAAGCTGAGCAAACTTTGGGATTCGCTGCACTGCGATCGCACACCGGAATTAATCTCACTCGCCGAGCGATCGAAGGAGTAACAAACCAGGATTGATATGATACCTAACTTTCAAGCAAAAACCACAGTCCGATTGCCATAAACTAAAACACGATTTTGTAAATGATATCGCACCGCTCTTGCTAACACAACCCTTTCTAAATCTTTACCTTTGCGAATCAAATCAGACACTTCATCGCGGTGACTGACGCGCACAACATCTTGTTCGATAATCGGGCCAGCATCTAAATCCGGTGTAACATAGTGGGCTGTTGCACCGATAATTTTTACCCCTCTTTCATAAGCCCTTTCGTAGGGATTTGCACCCACAAACGCGGGTAAAAATGAATGGTGAATATTAATCACATTGGGAAAATTTATGATAAAGTCTTGACTCAAAATTTGCATATATTTAGCTAAAACTACTAAATCAATCTTATATTTATTAAGAATTTCTAACTGTTGTGCTTCTTGAATAGCTTTATTGTCTTTAGTAATGGGAATATACTCAAAGTCGATACCGTATTGTGCGGCAATGGGCTTTAAATTTTCATGGTTGCTGATTATCAGCGGGATTTCAGCCCTAATTTCTTGCGATCGCTGTCGCCAAATCAAGTCTAATAAACAGTGATCTTGACGGCTGACCCAGATTGCGATGCGTCGAATTTTATGAGAGAAATGCAATTGCCAATTGGCTTGTAAGTCCTTGGCAATTTCACTAAAAGCAGGTGTTATTTGTTCGGTGGTTAAGTCAAAATCATCTAATTGCCATTCTAGCCGGCTCAGAAATAATCCGGCGGTAAAATCTGTATGGTGATCTGCGTGGATGATATTGCCGTTGTGGGATGCGATAAAATTGGCAAGTAAGGCGACAAGTCCTTTGCGATCGGGACAGGCAATTAACAGGGTTGCAGTAGGGCTAGTCATAAGATAATGACAAAATTGTTTCGCTGAGTTTATGGATAAAAAAGTGATATCACAGGAGTTTATTGATACTGAGATGTTGCACCATTCTCAATTAGCCTTTTATGAACAGGCTTTCCGGCCTGTTCCACAAGACAATTTATATTTTGTGGAACAGGCCGGAAAGCCTGTTTCTTTTATTGGTGCAAGATGTGAATTTAAACTGATATCTTACAACAATATCAATCGAGGACTTTCGCGCGGGGTGGGGGCGGGTTTTTTAGTCTTTTGGTATCCTTGAAAGCTATTGAGTAAGCAGTCCCTTGTATGTTAAAAGAGGTAGATTGCGATTTACTGTTGGGTGGGGGCGGGTTTATTCAGATTGTTGGTACTTGTTAGATATTGTTGGTGAACCCGCCCCTTGTATGTTAAAAGAGGTAGATTGCGATTTACTGTTGGGTGGGGGCGGGTTTATTCAGATTGTTGGTAATTGTTAGATATTGCTGGTGAACCCGCCCCTACAGGTTGTTGACCGCCGGTGCAATATCTTAGTTTAAAGGAACCACAGAGGACACAAAGAACACAACTGACAACTGACAACTGTCAACTAATTTCTTAAAATCCCATCGCCCCAGCTACTGCATCCAAAGTCGGAGCAATGCCACTTTTAAATTGATTGTTGCTGTGATTAATTGCGGTATCCGGGTCTTTCAAACCGTTACCAGTTAGCACGCAAACTACTGTCGCCCCAGTCGGAACTTGGTCTTTTACCTTCAGCAAACCGGCCACAGAAGCTGCACTCGCCGGTTCGCAGAAAATTCCTTCCTGCGATGCTAACAAACGGTAAGCGTCGAGAATTTCGGCGTCGGTGACTGCAGCAAAACTGCCGCGGCTGGCTTCGGAAGCTGCGATCGCCTGTTTCCAGCTAGCAGGGTTGCCGATCCGAATTGCTGTCGCCAGGGTTTCTGGGTGCGATACCGGTGAGCCCGTTACCAACGGTGCAGCCCCGGCGGCTTGAAATCCCATCATCTGCGGCAAGCGCGAACATTTTTTGGCTTGGTGGTATTGACAAAAACCCATCCAGTATGCTGTGATGTTTCCCGCATTTCCCACGGGAATGCACAGCCAGTCGGGGGCGTCGCCTAAAGCGTCCACCACTTCAAAAGCGCCGGTTTTCTGACCTTCCAAGCGGTAAGGATTGACGGAGTTGACCAATGTCACCGGATAATTGACAGCCATTTCGCGGACAATTTCTAAGGCGCGATCGAAATTTCCGCCAATCGAAATTACTTCCGCACCGTAAAGCAAAGCTTGCGCCAGCTTGCCCAAAGCCACGTAACCTTCGGGAATCAACACGAAAGCTCGCATTCCCCCGCGTCTGGCGTAGGCGGCGGCGGCGGCCGAAGTATTGCCGGTACTGGCGCAAATTACAGCTTCGGCACCAGCTTCCTTTGCCTTGGAAATCGCCATTGTCATCCCCCGGTCTTTGAAACTACCAGTGGGGTTGAGGCCGTCGTATTTGACCAAGACGCGCACGTCTCTACCGATGAGAGAGGCGATCGCAGGTGCTGGAATCAGAGGAGTATTGCCTTCTTGGAGAGTGACTACCGGCGTGGTTTCAGTCACCGGCAGGTAGGGGCGATAAGCTTCGATCAAGCCGGGCCAGCCGTAGCGTTTGGGCTCGGCGGCGCGGGCTGCAGAGTTAGGAGCAGAGTCAGTAGCAGGTAGAATCAGGGTCACGATGTCAATGGTTTTAGGCAATGGCTAAGGAATTTACACTAATTTTAGCTCGATCGGTTAATTTGATGTTTAATACGATCGGTTCAGGTTAAAGTAACTTAATGGTGTGAATGTGTAGATATGTCTACTCAATTACTAATGTCAAATAATTCATCCACTCTTTCCCGGCCTCAAGTCACCGCGAGCAATCCCGAAATGGCTAGTTCTTCTACCCTATCGACCACTTTTGCCCGCAAAGTAGATTTGGTAAAGTGCCCCTACCAAGCAGATCAGCAAGTTAAGTTCCTGCACTTGCAAGCAGAAATCGAATCCTTGCTGCTGGAAGTGCAAAGCCTCAAACAGCAACGGTCGATCGCTGGCTTGCCGGCTCAGGGCCCGATTTCTGGCAGCAAGAGCAATTAGCAGACAATAGCGCCTAATGCTAATTGTCCTGCCCCTGTGTTATAAAAACGAATGTTTTGCTACCCGCAGTGTTTTTTGCCAAAAGTGCTAGAAATTCCTAACTGCGGATAGCGATCGCTAGCATTTGCTAAAACGCGCTTGCCTACAGCTCAACTCGTCTGCTGCTTGCTGGCAACGAGCTGACATTTTACTGCGCTTTTTTATGCGCTAATTTTGTTAAGCCATCGTCATGGCATACGGAGAATCGAAATCAATTTATGACAGCATCGATCGAAAAACCACTAAATTTGACATCCGCAAGTGACACCTCCAACCTGCGCCTCAAAGATATTCTCAAAACCCTGCCGCGGGAAGTATTCGTCAAAAACCCCCGCAAAGCTTGGACAAAAGTAATCGTCAACGTTTTACTCGTTGCTGTTGGTTATTGGGGCTTAGCAGTATCGCCTTGGTATCTACTGCCCCTAATGTGGATTTTCACAGGCACCGGATTAACCGGTTTTTTTGTGATCGGCCATGACTGCGGGCACCGGTCATTTGCTAACCGCCGCTGGGTAAACGATTTAGTCGGACATATTGCTTTTCTGCCGTTAATTTATCCGTTTCACGCATGGCGGCACGGCCACAATTACCACCACAAGCACACCAATAAACTTGGTGAGGATAATGCTTGGCAGCCGATGACAGCAGAAGACTACGCTGCTGCTCCCAAGGCTTTACAAATAGCTTATAGTTTAATTTTCGGTCGGATGTGGTGGATCGGTTCGATCGCCCACTGGGCAAAAGTACACTTTATGTGGTGGCGGTTCAAAGGTCAACAGAAACAAGAACAAGTGCGGTTTTCAGTTTTTGTCGTTTTAATCGGTGCTGCGATCGGATTTCCGATTTTAATTGCAACCACAGGCATTTGGGGATTTGTCAAATTTTGGTTGATGCCCTGGCTGGTTTACCATTTCTGGATGAGCACTTTTACGATCGTCCACCACACAGCACCAGACATTTCATTTAAAGAACCCGAAGAATGGAACGAAGCCCAAGCGCAACTATCGGGAACAGTTCACTGCGATTATCCCCGCTGGGTAGAGTTTCTGTGCCACGACATTAACGTCCACGTTCCCCACCACCTTTCAACTGCTATTCCCTGGTACAATTTGCGCCTCGCCCACAGCAGCTTAAAGGAAAACTGGCAAGATCATCTCTACGAAACAGAATTTTCTTGGTCTTTAATGAAGCGGATTGCCGACAACTGTCACCTATACGATCCCGCTGGCGGCTATCAGACATTGCAAGAATTTAACGCTCAAACAAAGTAAGTTTGAAACGCGATAAATGCCTGAAAAACCCGGTTTGTCAAACACAACCGGGTTTTTCGATATTACAATCCGTAGCCTTTGTAAGGTGCGGAATGCGCGCCCTACTGTCAATCTCACAATCCCTACCATTATTAAATCAGTCATTCCCAATCTAAAATCTAAAATCTAAAATCTAAAATCGAATGACTTTCAATCCCAATAACTGTCGCAACGAAAGCGAAGTAGAAAGCAAACTCATTGTCAGCTATCTGCTACCAAAACTAGGCTATACCCCCGACACTTGGCACCAAGAAATAGCATTTGGGAATATTCGTCTAGACTTCCTCTCATTTGCCACCCAAGTTATCCCCATAGTTGTCGAGACAGACTCACCGATGAGTGTAGTCATGGAGGCTAAACATCCCAAGGAAAATTTAGACCGCCACCTGCGAAAACTCAATCGCTATTTAACAAGTTTGAGCATCCGCTACGGACTCATAACTAACGGTAAAGAAATTAGAATTTACCAAAGAGTCGCCGATGATATTCAGCTAGTCTTTAAGTGTGCTGGACAAGACCTTGAAAATAGAATTGATGAAATTATCGCTTTAATTGGCAGAAATACTTTAAAACCTATAAAAACTCCCGTTCATCTAGAACTGGAAGATAATAAAATTAATTTGGTTAGTCCTGAGTTAATTAGCGAAGTCCCAGTACAGCCCCACAATCCCGCCACCGCAAAAGCTCAGCCAAGTCAAATCTCTGAACCGGAACAAATACCTGAAAATAATCCAGTTAAGCCTCAAGTTAAATCCGATGTAACCGTTCCCCAAAAAACTCAAAATATTATGAAAATCATTGCAGTTTACCATAACAAAGGCGGCGTTGGCAAAACTACAACAGTAGTCAATTTAGCTGCGGCGCTGAGCAAGAAAGGTAAGAGAGTCTTGGTGATTGACTTAGATAGTCAAGCGAATACAACCTTTGCGACAGGTTTAGTTAAATTTGAGGATGAAGAACAAGACGATTTGAAAGATAATAATATTCTTCAAGTTTTGCAATCAGAAGACTTTTTCTCCATCGCAGAAGTAGCTCGCAAGTCTAATTTTTGCCATCCCGAAATAGATGTGATTCCTTCCCATATTGATTTAATGCAATATGAAACGGAACTAAATCAACTAGATTACAGCCGAATGATTTTAATTCAAAAACTAGCAGAAGTACAGGAGAAATATGATCTTGTACTGATCGATACGCCGCCCTCTTTGAATTTTTATGCTAGAGTTGCCCTAATTGCGGCGGATTATTTAATTATTCCTTCTGACTTAAAACCTTTTGCCAATCAAGGACTGATTAATGTCAAGGACTTTATCAAAAAAGTTAACGGATTCAAAAAACAAATTGGCAAGAAACCACTAGAAGTTTTAGGCGTCCTCCCTTGCAAAATTTCAACTAATGCTAAATTTGTACAGTACAGTTTGCCCAAGCGGAGGGAGGCAATTCCCAAACGCTACGGCTTTGAAATCATGGACAGCGTAATTTACGAGAGAGACGATTTAGCAAAGTGTGCAGAACAATTTCAAATCGTGGGAAATATGGAAATCGCCGATCCGATTTCAGTGCTAGACTTTAAGCCTGATTCTATCGCATCCCAAGAATTTGAAATGCTAGCACTCGAAGTTTTGGAAAAAATAGGTAAAAACTAATGAAAAAATTATCTCCGTCACTGGTTGCAGTTAAAAAAATTACATCCGCAGTGCCCCGTTCCAATTTTGCAGAGCCGGATTTGGAGAAACTGGCGCAACTGATTTTAGAATTAGGAGGATTGATCAACCCCATAATTGTCCGCCGCAACGGTATGGATGCCTACGAGATAGTAGACGGAGACTTTGAATACTACGCTGCTGCGAAAGCCAGGGAAATTCACCCTCAAAAAGGCGAGACAATCGGAGCATTTATTCTTGAACCCGAAAATGAAGAATTGCTTTTAGAGCAAGTTCAAGCGCTGAGGAAATCAGCCAAAACTGAAAATTTAGTTGAGAACCCAGAAACCGGGTTTTTTGAGGAAAATACTTCGTCACAGCCTGCAGATTCAATCAAAAACCCGGTTTCTTTAGTCGAAGTCCCTCATTTAGGTGAAAATGAAACTACCGAAGATTCATCTAGTTTAGAACAGCGACTAACGAATATTCAAGCCTTGTTTGCAATTCAAATCAATGAATTAAAAGCCGACTACGCCCGTGAACAACAAGTTTTAGCGCAGAGTATACAAGAAATTGAAAACCGAATCTTACAACAAGTACCTCTGTTAGTTGAAGCTGGGTTAGCAAACAAAATTAATGAGTTGAAAGCAGACTCGCCACCCGAAAAAATGGTGGTAGAGAGGATACCAGAATTTGCAAACGTAGCTTCCGAATCAATGTCGCTGTTGGAAGCACTCAATACTTTAGAGAAAAATCAACTGTCGGCTAATTTGAAAGATGCTGGATTGAAGCTTCCAGTAATCCAAATAATACTCAAAGAGCGAGATGCGCGGCCGTTTGTCTCATTTGCAAATGTGGTGGAACGTGTTAAAGGGTTAACCGACAAAACAATGATTAAAATAATTGACAAGTGGCAAAAATACTCATAACTCGCAAATCCTGCGGCTACTGGCAACTTTGACTCAGTGAGTCTCTACTCCAAAATAAGTAAAGATGAGTAAAGCAGTGGATCATTGGTGTCCCACAGGCAGTTAAACTCATCACAGTCGCTTTTTTTAGGAATTGCAGTAACTTTTGCCGTAGCACGGGCGAGGGCCCGACGCCATCGTCAGGGATGTCACCCCACGGGAAGCCGCGTAGATATACATAAATACCTACACACCAGATTTTAATGACAAAAGGGGACTTGTAACAAGATGGATCGATCGTCCGATCAAAACCGAATAGTTGAATATTTGCGGATTAAGCCCATTAGTCACAGTCAGATTTACACTTCCCAAATTGCAGTACCAGAGCCTCATCGGGGCGAAATTCCTCGCGAACGCCGCGAAGCTCTCAGGAGAAGTCTGATCGAGCAAGGCAGCAACTTGATTCCTTTAATTGTACGCCCTACAGAAGCTTACAGCAACGAAGAAGAATATGAAGTTGTCTGCGGCTCAGATTGGTGTATTGTTGCTAAAGAACTCGGCATCGAGCAAATGTGGGCGTGGGTATTTGAAATGACCGACGAGGAGGTAGCTGTTGCTCAAGCAGAAATGGAACATTTAGCTCCGCAACCGACTCAGAAAACTGCACAAATTGAGACTCTACTGCAACAATTAGAGCTATCATTTCAAAAAAAGGTAGATAGTCTAACAAAACAAATAGAACAATCTGTTAAAAAAAATGAAGACCTGCTAAAAAAACACGTAAAAGCTCTAACTGAGCAGAACTTTGAGCGTAACCAAATAGAACAGATTAAGCATTTGCTCGAACAAGTGGAAAAAGCATTTCATGAAAAGGTAGATAAAATGGCTAAAAAAGTTGAACAATCGAGCAGCAACCGTCCGCCAACATCGGCTGTTATTTCTGAGGTAAATCTTGAAGGTGCTTTGAGACAGTTGGATGAACTGGAAAAACTGCTGTCAACAAAATTAGAACGGACAGTCCAAACAATTAATCAGTTTGTCTCCGACGCCATTGAAGAGGTAGAAAATGACCTGAAAAATCAAATTGAAACGCTCCGCCGCCAACTGGGAGCCGCAGCGACTAACTCAGAGAGACAGCCAGATGCACCGCCGAAAAAGCAGTCAAAAACGCAGCAGAAAAAGCAGTCGAAAGCACAGCAAAAACCTCAGTTACCGCAGTTGCAGTTAGAGTTGCCGTTTCCGCCCCCGTCCCCAGAGGATGACTACGAAAGTCTTTCGCTGAGAGGCTTGAAGGCGATCGGCAAAGACCGGAAAGTGCGGGGCTACGCGCGCATGAAACGACCGGAAATTCTGGCGGCTCTCAGACAAACTGACGGTCAATAAAACGATAATTGCTAATAGTTAAAGACGAATTTTTTGGTGTTCGATCGCACTTTTTGCCCAAAAATGCGATCGGGCTTTCAGAATAGTCGGCAGAGATATGAAAACCTGTTTCCTGTATTGTAAGCTGGTTTAGGCGATCGCATATCCCGTATGTTGCCGAACATGATACGGATGAAACCCTAAAACTATCTTGTCTTTAGGCACTCCTAATTCTACAAGTTCTGGAGTAATTCCCGTTTCTATACCATCGTGTTGAATCCAGATTTTGCCGTCGATAATTTCCACATGAACGATACAATCGTGAATTCTTTTAGGCCCTTGCCAGCCATCGTGCATTAGTAAAAAATTGTTTTGTTCGCTGTCAACAATAACGCTGCTTTTAATTTCTCCGTGTCCGTAAGAAATCTGGGCATAACTATCTAAAACATTGCGAATAATTTGGCGATATTCATCTAGTCTATCCATCTGACAATTGTCTCCTTTAATGAATCAAAAACTATTAGTTTAAATCTCTTGTTCTCTAACAAAATCTGCCCGATAGGTTCAGAAAAAATTTGTGCATAAACTTCTGCACGAATTGCCAGATATATTATCCGTTCAGGTTCCGCTCGCTGTAGAATATCTTCGTAAACAATATACTGTCCAACAGCTTGTTCTAAGTCATGAACTGGTGAAGCACTCACGAAACTTTTGACTTCTACAGCAATTTTGCGACCTTGCTTTTCGGCAGCAAATAGTTTTTCTGCACCCAAATCGACGCTGAGAGTACGTTTGCCAATTTTTAAGGGTAGGGGATCTTTGGTTATCGTCCACCCATCTTTTTCTAGGGCTGTTCTGACATTATTGTGGTAGATGTCTTGGGCTGGCATATTTTAAGCTGAACCATCAAATGTCAGCCTAATTATAGAATAACACAAGACTTTTGAAAACGGATAACTCATCAATTCAAACTACTTATTGCCGCGTGTATCGGTGCTTCACCCCAATCGGAAAATACTCCGCATCGCCCGTCTCCGTTAATGTCACCACAGGTAACTGATATTCTGGCGGCACATAATTAGCAAATTCGCTGTTTAGCCGCCGCAATTGTGCGAGAATTGAAGATGCGATCGCCTGCTGCATCTCCTCGTCGCCCTCCACCCCCGCTGCTAATTCCACAACCACCGATAAAAACCGATTTTGATCCACATCTTCCTTGACTTGCAGCACAAATTTTCCCGTCACCCATTCCCGAATCGTGGGAACTTCTAAACCTACGGTGACATTTTCCGGGTAAATGTTAGCACCGAAGTAGGAAACGGTAAAGTGCGTTAGCGAAGCCCTCGAAGAGGATCGCCCGAATACATAGACAAATGGCAAGCAGCGAATTCCTCTGGGGAAATCAGAAACTTTCATAGCTGCTGCTTGCTGCAAACGTGCCACAGGGTTAAATCCCCATTCAGCCAAAAAATTGAGCATTGCTTCGTAACAAATTAAACCGCCGTTATCGGAGATGTGATAGCGTATTAGCGGGATGCCGTTGTCGCCAGAAAATAATAGCGTGCCGTCATTATTCACTTCAAAAAAGCGGCTTTTCGGATCGTACTGCACCAGCGTTGGCAACCGCGATTCCCCGAATAAATTGCGGGAAGCTTCGGGATTGTTTGCTAAAAAGCGGCGGATGCAAATGCTCAGCGGTGTCTCGTTGCCCAAAACGCCCGCATCCGCAGTACCGTAAAGGCTCGCAGAGTTGTAATATAGATTGTCAGAATTAGTGCGATCGCTCACCAAACTCCGCCATTCTTCGCTAAACACTTCCCCCGCAAACACCATCTTAATTCTGTATTTTTGCCACTCCACACCCCCAGCAATTCCGCTATCAATCACATCCTTGATAAATGGCGGATATCCCAACAAAACTACTTGCTCAAAATGCTCCCCAAGTTCCTGCACAACTCGGAATATTTCAGTCTTATTATTCCCAGGTGTCACAACTGTAACTGGATAGCCCTTACTCGCTAGATAGCGGCAGCAATTTGCCGTGTACATTCCGCCTACCCAAGTTCCCAACGCAAAGCAAATGACAGCTAAAGTTGAGCGATTGTCGGCGTAAAAACTGTCGTGAAATATTTGTTCAAAACGAGCGGCAATTTGCAACTCGTCGCTGATAAAACGCGGCCAAAATGTCGGGTTTCCTGTGGAACCCGATGAAACAGCAATGAAATCGCAAGTTTCTAATTTGCCCTGGTAGCACAACTGAGGTAGCGGGTGACAGCGTAAATAATTCTCTTTGGTAATTAGCGGCAATTTTTGGAAGTCTTCAAAGGTTTGAATTGAGGCGGGATTGATGTTATGTTCAGTTAGGAAAGTCTGGTAAGCTGGTACTGTGGCCGCGACTCTTTGAAAAAGCGCGATCGCCCCGGATTCGGCAACTCGATTCTGCTGGTGTTTCAATCGTTCCTCAAGCGGCGCTCTCAAAAACTCTTCAAACGCCCCAATTGCTCGCTGACGCTGTTCTGGCTGCATGATTTGCTCCTTAAAATGCGTATTTTGCACCTCGATCGCTCAAAATTCAATTAGTAGCGCTAACACCCGATCGCACATTGGGCTCGACACTAAAAATTTGAACACACTTTGAGGTCGATCGAAATGCTGGCGCAGTCGATAAACTTCTATAGCAGGAAACCGCTTTTTTAACAATAACCGCAGGTGATGACCAAGCAGCCGATCGACTAATAAACACTGACACAGTATGTCAAGATTAATTCAGCGATCGCCCAAAACTCCCAGTCTCAGTCAAGCGTGAAAATCCGACGCAGCAAGTTCCCATGAACAATCCCATCTACCCCGGCATAACTCTCAACAACCACTACCGCATCGTCCGCGAATTGGGACACGGAGGCTTCGGGCGCACCTACCTCGCTGAAGACGCCCACCGATTTAACGAACCCTGCGTTTTAAAAGAATTTGCGCCCCAAGTACACGGAAGTTACGCTTTACAAAAATCCGAGGAACTGTTCGAGCGGGAAGCGGGAGTGCTCTACAAGCTGCAACACAATCAAATCCCCCGCTTCCGCGAACTCTTCCGCGTCACTATCAGCGATCGAGGCTACCTATTTCTCGTCCAAGACTACGTGCCGGGCCAAACCTACCGCTTTCTGCTCGACGCCCGCAAGCGTCAGGGTTTGCGGTTCATAGAAGCAGAAATCAATCAATTGCTGCTGCAGATTTTGCCCCTGCTCGAATACATTCACTCTCTAGGAGTGATTCACCGCGACATCTCCCCGGACAACCTGATTCTGCGGAGTTCTGACGGGATGCCCGTGCTGATCGACTTTGGGGGAGTAAAACAAGTCGCCGCCACCGTAGAGTCTCTTTTCGCTGAGGCTAACGGCACTCCCGCCCCCGCGACTCGCATCGGCAAGCTCGGCTATGCTCCCGTCGAACAGATGCAGATGGGCATCGTCTCTCCCCACAGCGATTTGTACGCTCTGGCGGCCACGGTTTTGGTGTTGCTGACGGGGAAGGAACCCCATCAGTTGCTCGACAGCCAGACGCTGAATTGGAATTGGCGGGCGGAATGTTCTCTGTCTCCGAATTTGTCCCTGGTGCTGGATAAAATGCTTGCTCAACAGCCGAGCCAGCGTTACTCCTCGGCTCGCGAGGTAATGCTCGCTCTCTCGGGGAATCCGCCTTTACAGCCACCTTTGCCAGCAGCCCCGGATTTTGGGATGACGCAGCCGCCGGATTTCTCGCCGATACCCGTGCCCGCCCCCGCGCCAAAACTGCCGGGAACTCCGGTGCGAATTGCTGCTATTGGCAATCAGCAAAAGATGCCTGCTTGGAAAATGGTTTTGTTTGTGGTGGCGGTGCTCTCAAGTATGGGGGGAATTGGCTGGTTGGCGGGCAATTCTTTGTTAAATCTGAAATCAAAATTGCAGAACGTTTCCCAGCCTTCAAACCCGAAGCAGCAGCAAGAAGATGCTTTGCAAGATCGGTTTGTCAAGCTCAAAATTGACGATCGATTCTATAGCGGTTACGTCAACCTTGTGGACGAGACTTTCTATGCCAAATACCCGGAATTGGGGGGACGATTGTTAAAAGAAGGCGATGACGATCGCCAATGGCGCGAAAGGTGGCAGAAAATCGGCGACGAGTTGCTCGATAAGCTGGAAAATCTCAGCAGCGACGCTAGAGCACGGTTGGGCACTTACGACACCACTGATATCGATCGCTGGAAAACAGAGGTTAACAAGCTGAATTTGAGCAGTCGGGCTTTGTACGATTTGGCTGATGCGAGGTTCTTTTATTGGTTTCCACAACAGCCGCGCGATCGCAATCTCATCGGGAAGCCGATCGGACAAATTTGGCAAGCAATTACCGCCGACGAACTCGAAGCCTTACAAGCTGGATCAACTGTCGAAAGCGTCGAATTTGACCGCCTATCGAAGAGCAAAAGCCTCACAGGCAATCTCAAACCCGGAGAAGGGAAAGCTTACATTGCCAGGTTGGCTCAAAATCAAACTTTGCGCGTGAATTTGCAAGCCCCGCGCAAATCTACGCTACTGTCAATTTATACTCCAGGGCGGACAAAGGGCGCGCGAGCTTTGCTGGAAGATGCAGAAGGGCTGAGTTGGTCGGGATTGCTGGATGATACTGGTTTTTATGAATTTGTGGTAGTTTCTCAAGCATCTGAGCCGATCGCTTACGAGTTGAATCTGACGGCAGAATAACTGCTATTGACGATCGAGCATCCAGGATACAAGCTCCCGGATTCATCCGTCCAGAAATAAAACACCTGTATCCGATAAAGGATCCCCCGAATTGATCCGTGGGGTCGCCTCTAAAATCTAAAATCTAAAATCTAAAATCTAAAATCGATTGACGCTCTCTATCCACCCAGGCAATAATAAGGTAATACCAATCAGATAAGTTGTCGGGTTCAAACAAAGAATATGCTGAGATTCGCGATCGTAGCTTTAGTGACTTTGGGATTAGTATTGGTGACTGCACTAGGTTTACATCCGGCCAATGCGACAGTCAGCACTCCCGAATTTTATGCTTGGAACTTTGCCTCTGTAGGCAGTAGCGAGCTGGTTTGTAAAAAGACCAGGGTAGTTCCGCGAGACCTGATAATTCCGTCATCATCCATGCACGCTGTCAGTATCACTTCTGCAATTGTAGATGAAAAATTTTGCGCCAATTCCACTAAGCCTGTGAATTAAGGCCGTGGATAATAGGATTTCCGGTTATAGAACCATAGGAATGAGAATTAAATAACTTCCACTCTTGAAAGTGGGATGGGCTCTTATAGCCCGTCCAAAAAAGACGGGCGGGACGCCCATCCCACAATAACAATTAAAATTGTAAGTTATTTAATTCGCGATCCATAGTTAAGTTATCCCTTAGTCGATTTTAGATTTTAGATTTTAGATTTACTTCACAGATGAATCTGGGAGATTGAACCTTAATCTAAAATTTTGATCTCTCCACGACTGTTGTCTGAAAGCAAGTATCTTTGTTTGGATGAATCAGGATGCAGCATCCTGTCCTGATTCATCCATTGAGAGAAAACTCTAGTTTGTCAGTAAAAACACGGGCTAATTATCAACAATTAACCGGACATCATATAAGTGATAGCCTGAGTAATTTCCGCCATCGGCGCACTGAAACTGTTCGCTAATTTTTTTTATGAGAAATATTGCTAATTTTGTCATAAAAGTTTATCAAAGGAGTCGGGTGCAGCCCTTTTCTGCTGTTGAAAGAGAGCGAGATATTCCCAATTTCGGCAGTTCTTTGATTGTGACTTAAGAACCGAGGGAAAATATTCAGCCATTTGGCTAATCATTTATTGGCTAATTGGCCCAATTACTAATTCCCTAGTTTGAGTATGCTAGAGTTAGTCAGGTTCAGATATATAGTGCCATCTGTTATCTAAGTATCATGCTCAAAATTTTGGTGATTGAAGACGACGAATTAATCCGGGAAACTCTTCTGCAACTCCTGGAATCTCACAGCTACCGGGTCATTGCGGCCGAGAACGGTCGAGTTGGAGTGCAGATGGCACTTTCGGAGATACCGGATTTAATTTTGTGCGATGTGCAGATGCCGGAACTCGACGGTTATGACGTGTTGCGGACTCTGCGGCAAAACTCGCTAGCTGCAACAATTCCATTTATTTTCCTCACGGCTCAAAGTGACAAAACCGATTTTCGTCGCGGGATGGAATTGGGAGCCGACGATTACCTGACAAAGCCGTTTACCAAGGCTGAATTGCTGGGAGCCATTGCTTCTCGCGTCTTGAAACGGCAAACTATTACTCAACCGCTGACAGTCGCGCTTAGCCAAGCAGAAGCCAGACTCAAAGATTTAGTTAACGACTCCACCAAGGTTACGACTCTCTCTCCTGAAAAGTTTGCTCTCGAAGCTTTGCTGCGCCACGCTTTGGCACAAGGCGAGTTTCAGGTATATTATCAGCCCCAGGTGAATATTGCGACAGGCCAAGTTATCGGCGCCGAAGCTTTAGTGCGCTGGCAAAATCCCGATCGAGGTATAATTTCTCCCTGCGAATTTATTCCCTTAGCAGAAGAAACAGGTTTAATTATTCAGATTGGCGAGTGGGTACTGCTTTCAGCTTGCGCTCAAGCCGCTAGTTGGCTGGCGGCGGGGTTTTCGCCCTTTACAATATCAGTAAACTTGTCGGCCCGGCAGTTGTCCGACCCGGAACTCAAGGCGCGAATCGTGCAAATATTGGAAACTACAGGTTTAGAGCCTGCTAATTTAGAATTAGAAATGACCGAAAGCGCTTTGGTGGAAAATGCGACAGTAGCAGGCGCTACTTTAAACCAACTAAAAGCTCTAGGAATTCGGATTGCTATTGACGACTTCGGCACCGGTTACGCTACTTTAGGATATCTTAAGCAATTTGCTTTTGACAGTTTAAAGATCGATCGAATTTTCGTCCGTAATGCCAACGAAGATCCTCAAAATGCTGCTATTACTACAGCAGTAATTTTACTGGGTCACAGTTTGAATATGACCGTAATTGCTGAGGGAGTGGAAACAGAAGCAGAACTAGATTTTTTGAAACAACATCAGTGCGATATCATGCAGGGGTATCTGTTCAGTCGCCCCGAACCAGCGGCGATAATTGAAAGTATGTTGGTTGCCGCCCCGAGTTTGTTCGGGCCGCCCTCAGCAGCACCTGGTCGCGTTGTCCCTTTTGTACCTGTGTCCGAACCAGAAAAATCTAAAAACCTTTCAATGTCGCGTCTAGGAATAGTATAAGTGTCACTAAGATTTCTGTTTAATAGGATAAAATTCTTTCTTTTACCTTCTATTTTCTGCAGAAAAGTGGACGCTTCCTCATAAAAATTTGTAGCTTTTGATGATAGGCGAGTCAAAGAAGGAGATTGTTCCCCATATTGCTCTACTGCTTCCCCTTTTATGCGCTAGGCGCCCCTAATCGGACGATTTGAGAAAGTGTGGCGTGTTGAAATTGCGAGCCTTTATCAAGTTGCAGGAGGTAAACTCAATTAAGTTCCTACTTTGGGACTGGCAGTTTCAAAAACTGTCCAACTGGAATTGGTGCAAGCCTGTCATGGAAAGAATATTAGTGGTGGACGACGAAGCAGACTGTCAAACAGTCTTAGCAATGTACCTGGAAAGTCAAGGATATCGGGTGGAATGCGCTAATTCAGGGGTGGAGGCGCTCTCGATTTTTGAAAATGCCCCCCCAGATTTGGTAATTTCAGATGTCATGATGCCGGAAATGGACGGGTTTGAGTTTTGTCGCCGTTTGAGAACTACCCGTTTGGGACAATTAGTCCCCTTTATATTTTTGTCGGGTCAAGGCGAGTTGGAGTCAAAAGTTGAAGGTCATGCGATCGGCGGTGACGATTATCTGGTAAAACCTTTTCAGTCTGAAGAAATCTTAGCCAAGGTAAAAGCGCAGTTAGAGCGCTCTCACCGGATTCACGCCGAAATTGTCCGACTGCTGCAAACTTCTAGCGGTAGGGCGGTGGAACCACAATTTGTGGCAGTATTGCCACCACCTGCACCTTTGCCTTTAACACCAGCCGAAGAAAGAGTTTTTTGGGAGGTTATCCAGGGTTATACTAACAAACAAATTAGCGATCGGCTGTTTATTAGCCCCCGGACTGTGCAAGCTCATTTAGGCAGCATTTTCAGCAAATTACAGTTAGAAAATCGTGCTCAGCTTGTGAGATTTGCCCTAGAAAGAGGATACAAACCACCTCAAACTTAGCTCGGATATCAACCTAGGGTGCGCCAGCCAGGGGATTTTAGATTTTAGATTTTAGATTTTAGATTTACTCTACAGATTCATCTGGGAGCTAAAACTAGAGTCTAAAATTTTTCTTCCACATTCAAAACACAATAAGGATAATTAGTTATCACACAAACCCCTGGCCCCAAATTCGTACCCCGGAAGTTTGCCCGTTCCAAATCACCCTGCCGCACATTATTCGCCGCATCAATATTTGTCCCGGCCAACTGAGCCCTCGGAAGCCGAGTATTTGACAAAATAGCATTCTGCAAATTAGTATCCCGCACATCCGCGAAAGACATATCCGCTCCGCTTAAATTCGCACGATTCAAATTAACTCTAAACAGCAGCGAACGCCTCAAATCGGCATTCGACAAATTAGCTTGCAGCAAATAAGCTTCGCCCAGATTCGCATTAAAAAGTTTAGCACCGCGCAAATCCGCACTCGTCAGATTCGCTCGCCCCAAAAAAGCATTAGACAAATCCGCATTTCGCAGATTAGCACCATTCAATTCAGCCCCGTACATCTCCGCATTAACTAAGTTAGCATTGGCCAAATTAGCATCACTTAAATCCGCTTCCAGCAAATTAGCTTCATAGAGATTTGCTCCGCTTAAATCCGCTCCTCTTAAATTAGCTCTGTACAAGCTAGCCTTGAACAAATCAGCATTTCTCAAGTCACAGCCTTCGCACTCTTTAGTTTCCAGCAATTGCCTAACATGATCTGGATTTTGAGCTTGAACGGGAGCTGCCAGCCCAAACAAAGCTAAACTTGCCGCTACAGTTGCCAAGAGTTTAAGTTTCACAAACAAACCTCACTGCTACTTCAAACAAATTATACTAGCAAACTATAGACTTAAAACCGATATCCTTCTCTCTTTTCTCTTCCTCTGCGTTCTCTGCGCCCTCTGCGGTAAATATTCAAAAAAATGATTCGCAGCCAAAGATATAGACCTGCTTCCAGCAAGGCGGGCAAAGCCCGCCCTACTTAACTTAATTAAGCTTCATCTAAAGCAGCAACACCAGGCAATTCCTTACCTTCGAGCAGCTCCAAACTAGCACCGCCACCAGTAGAAATGTGGCTCATTTGTTCGCCTAAATTCAACTGTTCCACAGCCGCCACCGAGTCACCACCACCGATAATTGTGGTAGTACCAGTTTTAGTAAGTCCAGCCAAAGAATGAGCAATACCTTCAGTTCCCACAGCAAACTTCTCCATCTCAAACACGCCCATCGGCCCGTTCCAGATGACAGTTTTGCAATCGGCCAAAGCATCTTGGAAAGTTTTTACTGAATCCGGGCCGATATCCAAACCCATCCAACCGTCAGGGATGCTTTCAACAGGGACAGTTTGAGTGTTAGCATCAGCAGCAAACTTGTCAGCAACTACCACATCAGTAGGTAACAGAAAAGCAACTCCCCGTTCCTTCGCCTTAGCTTCCAAAGACTTAGCCAGTTCAAGCTTGTCATCTTCCACCAAAGACTTGCCCACGTTCAAGCCGCGAGCTTTGTAGAAGGTGAAAACCATGCCACCGCCCAACAGCAGTTTGTCGCACTTTTCGAGCAGTTTTTCAATGACTCCAATCTTGCTGGAAACCTTAGAACCGCCGATTATAGCAGCTAAAGGACGTTGCGGATTGTCGATCGCACTGCCGAGATATTGCAGTTCCTTCTCCATCAAAAACCCAGCCACAGAAGGACTCAGATACTTAGTAACGCCCTCAGTAGAAGCGTGAGCCCGGTGAGCAGTACCAAAAGCATCATTGACATACAAATCGGCCACAGAAGCTAACTTCTTAGCAAATTCTGGGTCGTTTGCCTCCTCCTCTGGGTAGAAGCGGACATTTTCTAGCAACAGCACATCGCCATCTTGCATCGCGGCGACTGTAGCAGCGACTTCATCACCGATGCAGTCGTCAGTCTTTTTGACCTCTTTGCCCAACAATTCCGACAGGCGCACAGCAACCGGCGTCAAGCGCAACTTCTCCGTCACACCCTTGGGACGGCCGAAGTGGCTGCACAAAATCACCTTAGCGCCCTTGGACGCTAAATCTTGAATTGTCGGCAGAGCCGCCCGGATGCGAGTATCATCGGTGATATTGCCGTTGTCGAGCGGCACGTTAAAGTCCGCCCGCACCAATACCCGTTTGCCCGATAAGTCCGATGCCGATAAATTTGCTACAGTTTTTTTTGTCACAGGATTAACCTCCTAATATGTGTGTTTTTGTCGAATTCCGTTGAAATGGCGGCACTGGTAACTTGCACCCCGGCCTCGGACGCATTCAACCGCGCCCGTACAAAAAACGGAAGATGGAACAAACGGCACTGATTGGCTTAACCTAAACATTTTATCGGAGTCCGTGTCCCGGAGATGTGCAGTATGTTCAAGACAGTCTTATTTCCTGTAGATCAAAGCCGAGAAGCCCGCGAAGCTGCCGAAAAGGTTGTCAATATTGTGAAAACCTACGGTGCTCGTTTAGTTATTCTGTCGGTAGTCGAACCCCCCGCCGAGGAGGGCGACGCCCCACCGTCAGAGGTGATGACTTCCCCCGAAGCAGTCGCCAAACTTCTTTCTGAGGCCCAATCGATGTTTTCCCAGCAGGGAATTGAAGCTGAAATCATCGAACGGGAAGGCAAACCTGCTTTCACGATTTGCGATGTGGCTGACGAAATTGGGGCCGATTTGATTGTGATGGGCTGTCGGGGGATGGGTTTAACCGATGATGGGGCGTCTGACAGCGTTACCAATCGGGTGATCAATCTGTCTCCTTGTGCAGTTTTGATTGTGCCTTAGTTATTAGTCATTAGTTATTAGTCATTAGTTATTAGTCATTAGTCACGTGTTATATCGTGTCCGACTAAATAAACCTAGATTCTGTAGGGGCGGGTTCACCCGTATCTATTATGTAAATCCAGGGTATGCGTAAACCCGCCCTGACACAGCGACTAATGGCTAATGACTGGTGGCTAATGACTGCTGACTAATGACTGGTGGCTAATGACTGCTGACTAATGACTGCTGACTAATGACTAATAACTAATAACTAATAACTAATAACTAATGAAAATTCACTGGTATCCCGGTCACATTGCCAAAGCTGAACGGGCATTAAAAGAACAGCTAAAGCGGGTAGATGTGGTGCTCGAAGTCCGAGATGCCCGCATTCCCTTGGCTACTTATCACCCCCAAATGCCGAGTTGGGTGGGCGGCAAGCCGCGAGTATTGGTCGTCAACCGCATGGATATGATTACGCCTCGCGCGCGCGAGGCGTGGGAAACATGGTTTGAGTCCCAGGGGGAAACTGCATATTTTACTAATGCCGAGCACGGTCACGGAGTACATGATGTGGCGGATGCGGTGCAGAATGCTGGGGTGCAGCTAAATCAAAGAAGGTTCGATCGAGGTATGCTGCCCCGTCCAGTCAGGGCAGTGGTAATGGGATTTCCCAATGTCGGAAAATCGGCTTTAATTAATCGGTTGTTAGGGAAGAGAGTGGTGGACAGTGCCCGCAGAGCTGGAGTAACTAAATCGCTGCGATGGATTCGCATTTCTGACGAAATTGAATTATTAGACGCCCCCGGAGTGATCCCAACCCGAATTAACAATCAAGAAAATGCCATAAAATTAGCTATTTGCGAAGATATTGGCGAAGCAGCTTACGACAATCAGGTAGTAGCAGCAGCGATGGTAGATTTACTCCAAGGGCTGCAGGCGGCTGATGACACGTTGATATCACTATCTGGTTTCAAATCCAGGTATAAATTAGATGCAGCCTCTAGTAATGGTGAAGATTATTTGCACGAGGTCGCAAAAGACAAGTATAAAGGAGATGTCGAACGAACGGCGAGACAGATGTTAAACGATTTTAGAACTGGTGTTTTGGGTCAACTTACTTTGGAGTTGCCGCCGGCTTGAGCAGATTCGTAACCTACAACTAATCAGAAATGGTATTAAATAGGGATTTGCTGACGGTGATAATTTGAACTTCGTCTCCTATATGTAATATTTTTTCTGCTGGTTGAGGTGCGAGCCGCGTGTTAACTATCAGCCGACTAAAGTGATTTAAATGCCCTTTTTTTACCAAGTCAGGCATAATTTCCTTCTGCTTGGCTGTTAGTATATTTTTAAAATTTAGATCGCTTGCTTGCGCCGCATAATTTTGCGTAGATAGGATACAGGGATGACCGGGATTAATAGCTTCAAATATTACAGTCCCTATTTTAAACCTCACAATTTCATCGGCTTGTGGTAAAAGTTGGTCTTCCCAAAAAGCCGGGACATCTCCTATTTCAATATTAGCTCGCAAGCGATGGCGCATCTCGTTAACGCAGACTCTCGGAAACCAAGATGCAACTTCGGCAATTGTTTCGGTACTGATAATGCTTGGCCCTGGTGCAGCGGTATTGTCGGGAAAACCTGTCAGCAAGTTTTCAATTAATTTGACAGGGAAACCGAAGTAGCTGGTCAACCAAGATTCTATTGCCAAGCGTTCTCTATCTACATGAAAAAATATTTCTTGTTCGGTGCCTTGAATTTTCAGGCCGGCAATTCTCTTTTTGATGTCAAATGATAAGCGTAGAAAACGGACTCCGCTGTTGTGCTTAGTGTTAACCAATTCTCCTGCTGCATCGCAGATTGCAAAAGAGCGATCGCCTTCTAGAGCTCCGCTGGCTAGAATAGTTGCTTGACTGACTGCTATGCCGTCAAGGGACTTTACCGGATAGATATGAATGCTGGCGACGTAGGACATTTCGATCCATTGATAAATAATTGTCGTTTTAGATACATTCTAGCATCCCTGTCCGCAGAAGGATGACTGCCGTTGACTTTACTAAATAAAATATGAATGAAATAAAAATGGGCTACTTTTTTGAAGTTTATATTGTGCCGGAGCAGCTTGTAAAGAAAAATCAAAGAAGTCTGGCTGAGCTTGTGGTATATCTTAGGGTATAAATAGAAAAAATTGAACCGAGTTACAAACAATGAATGAAAGCGAAAGTAGAAGCATGATTTCGCGACGGAATTTAATGCTGAGGGCTGGTGCAGGGATGCTGGCGGCCAGCTTGGCACCTGCGTTTTTACAAGCCGAAGCAGCAAAGGCAGAGGCAATCTCTGACCTTACTCCTACTGACATTACTCCTAACAGTGCTCTTAAGAAATTGATGGAGGGTAATGAACGCTACATTGAGCAAAAACGGACATTTCCCGACCAAGCTCGATCGCGAGTTGTAGAAGTAGCACAGGGTCAACATCCGTTTGCAACCATCCTGGCTTGTTCTGATTCGCGCGTTGCTCCCGAAATTATTTTTGACCAAGGATTAGGCGACTTATTTGATATTCGAGTTGCTGGAAATTTTCTCGACGATGTGGTTCTCGGGAATATAGAATATGCCACCTTAGAATTAGGCGTGCCACTATTAGTAATTCTGGGTCACGAACGCTGCGGTGCTGTCAAAGCAGCTTTAGATGGTAAAGCTGTGCCTGGTCACATTAGCACTTTGGTGGCGGCGATTAAACCTGCAGTTGATTCGACCAAAGGTCAAACAGGCGATGCCTGGGATAACGCAGTCAGAGCTAATGTGAAAATGAATGTAAATAAGTTACAATCCTCGTCGCCTATTTTAGCGGAAGCAGTCAAAGCGGGCAAGCTTAAAGTTGTTGGGGGCCGCTACGATTTGGATAGCGGCAAAGTAGAGATAATTTCTTGATTTTGCTGGTAATTGTTACAGTTTGTAGGGGTAATGCCCCCGTGCTTACCCCGTCCGGTTCTAGGGGCAACCGGGCGTGGGATTGCCCCTACAAATTATTTGGTAAGGAATGAGAATTAAATAACTTCCACTCTTGAAAGTGGGATGGGCTCTTATAGCCCGTCATGAGTGGACGGGCGGGACGCCCATCCCACAATAACAATTGAAATTATAAGTTATTTAATTCGCGATCCTAACAAGTTTAGATCGAACCGATTTCTTGCAGTAATGCCCCCGTGCTTACCCCGTCCGGTTCTAGGGGCAACCGGGCGTGGGATTGCCCCTACAAATTATTTGGTAACAAGTTTAAAGTAAACCCATTTCTTGTAGTCCCCGGCGCAGGCGTTCTGCTTCAAAGGGGCGGCGCTGCTCGTGAAGGGCGATCGCTCTTTTGAATTCTGCTAAACTTTCTGGCATTTTGCCAATTTTCAGCAAGGCTACTGCCAAGTTTTGATGAGCTTCGGCGTGTTCGGGATCGATTTTTATCGCTTGTCGGTAATAGGCGATCGCATCTGCTAAATTTCCGGCTGCCTTCAGCGTCAATCCTAAATTGTAGTGACCTACTCCAAAATTAGGGTCAATTTTTAAAGCTGCTTTGTAAGCTTTTTCAGCAGATTTCAAATCTCCTTCATCTTTGAGCAAATTGCCCAAATTATTGTAAGCACCCAACTTGAGCGCGGGGAACACATCTGTATTAATTGCCGCTTGATAGTGTTCTTTTGCTTTAACAAATTGCTGCTGCTGGCGATATGCAATTCCCAAATGATAGTTGAGTTCGTAAAGAATAGAATCATTAATTGCCTCCGCAGTCAAGCCTTTAGTTAATAAATTAATTCCCCGCCCGATTTGCCCGCTTTCTACATAAAGCGCACCTAATTTGCTACAAGCATAAGCATCGTTTGGATAATAAGCGATATAGCGTTCCATTGCTGCTTGAGCTTTTTGGAATTTACTTTTGGCGGCGATCGCATCTTTTTGATAACCAGAGTGCCAAATCGCCACATCGGGGAGAGAAGCTATTTTCCAATTTGGTTCCCTGTGCAAAATCTCAGCCACGCTGTCGTCTACCATTGCGTGGTAAGGGCGAGAAAAGCGGATATCGAGGCGATTACGGAACAAGCGCGACACTAGGGAATAGGGAGATTGAGAGGCACCGATTTCTTGGCGGATGAGATTGATTAGCAGCAGCCGATCGCTCGCAATTGCCGGCTTTATTTGAGGTAGAATCTCCGGTACCAAAACCTCATCGGCATCTAATACCAAAATCCAGTCGCCCTGGGCGTGCTTGAGACACTCATTGCGCGCCGCTGCGAAGTCGTCGCACCATTCAAAGTCATAAACCCTCGCGCCATATCCTCGCGCAATTTCACGGGTGCGATCGCCCGATCCCGTATCCACCACCACCATTTCGTCAACAACACCCTTAACGCTGTCCAAAGTCCGCGACAGTGTTGCCTCTTCATTCTTCACAATCATGCACAGAGTCAGATCCATCGGGCGCAAACTTTCCTCATTTCACAGAAATATTGTAATTTTTTTAACCACCAAAACACAAAAAGTCCCAGAAAAGATTCTCCTATTTCCCTTTTGCTTTGAGCATAAGTACCTTTCTTCCCTCGAAAAAGTGGGTTAAGTCTTTTGAGATATTAAACAGCCTCAAACTCCGACGATTCATGAGAAATCCTACCACTTTCGGTTCATCCCTGCGGTAGAGGTAAGGGCGGGATAGGGGTTGTTATTCTTAGAACATAAGACAAGGCACAAGAAAAGTTTAAGTATTCAGGAGAAAGAGAAATGGGAATTATTGCTTGGATCGTTTTAGGATTGATTGCCGGTGCGCTAGCCAAAGCCATTTATCCGGGAACTCAAGGCGGTGGCTTTCTGGCAACAACAGGTTTAGGAATTTTGGGCGCCCTAGTGGGAGGTTATCTAGGTCAAGTCTTACTGGGGACGAGCGGGGGAGCATCCTTCGGAGCATTGACTCTACCCAGCATAGCTTTTGCAGTCGTAGGTGCGCTAGTTCTACTTTTCATCTGGGGATTGTTAACTCAGCGTGCTGCATAACAAATATTGCCAATTCCCAGTCGATCGACTTTTAGGGTATTCATAAACCCGGTTTCTTCGAGAAACCGGGTTTTTCAGTTGTTTGTAGATGCGTCAATCGATTGCGCGATTTTAGATTTTAGATTTTAGATTTTAGAGGCGACCCCACGGATAAATGCGGGGGCAATAAGTGATTTTCGATTTTCGATTTT
>NZ_JAUBVD010000140.1:0-1004 GCF_036705675.1 Microcoleus sp. AT8-A3 | reverse complement strand
CAGGGTAAGCTCATCTAATTTGGTATAAATTGTACTTGACAAAAAGGGCAAGATATAAAAGAGCATCCTGTCAAGAGCGGTTCTTTGAACCCATTTGAGATATTTTGACGATCGACAGATAAGGAACGATCGAGAGATAAGGGGCGAGGGAGAGATAAGGGGCGAGGGAGAGATAACGGGCCAGCGAGAGATAACGGGCGATCAACTCGCAGCCTCAAAGATGTCAAATGGGTTCTATAATAGTGCTTCATCGGTGTCACGAATGGTGAGGAAAAATCCATGGAGAAAGGATTCGAGCGTGTTGTGAATGAGGCAAAATCATCACCGAAACCCGACAGGTCTCAACCGCTCTCAATGCAACACTTACAAGCTTGCTTATCAACTTATTTTGATGACATCCCAGATCCAAGAGTAGACCGAACAAAACAACATTTACTTAAAGACATTCTGGTCATTACCATATTAGCTGTGATCGCAGGAGCCCAGGGATGGGAAGACATCGAAAATTATGGACTCAGCAAGCAGCAATGGTTAAAAGAATTTTTAGAGTTACCAAATGGCATCCCCAGCGATGATACATTTCGTCGGGTCTTTGAAAAACTAGATCCGAAAGTTTTAGAGCAGAAGTTATCGCAATGGTTGCAACAAATTATGGGTTCAGTCTTGCAAGAAATTATTCCCATAGATGGCAAAAGTTTGCGGGGTTCTTACGATAGAGAGAAAGGTTTAAAAAACTTACATTTAGTGACAGCTTGGGCGAGCCAACAACGTTTGGTACTCGGGCAAGTCAAAGTAGAAGACCATTCCAATGAAATCACAGCAATTCCAGCCCTACTAGAACTACTCGACATTGCCGGGGCGATTATCACCATTGATGCGATGGGGACTCAAACAGAAATAGTCCGACTGATTCGTCAGAAAAAAGCCGATTATGTCGTGGCACTAAAAAGCAATCATCCCACTCTTTACAATAAGCGTGAAAGACTGGTTTGAGACTGCAAAAA
>NZ_JAUBVD010000139.1:0-1019 GCF_036705675.1 Microcoleus sp. AT8-A3 | reverse complement strand
AAGAAACAACCTGAATGCGCTTGGATGAACCAGTTGTCTTCTCGTGTTTACCAAAACGCTTTGATTGACTTGAAAGAAGCGTTCAGTCGGTATCGTTTGGGGAAAGCCGGCCATCCGAAATTTGCCAGCCGCCGAGACGGGCAATCATTCACGGTTGATTCTTCTAATGGCAAAGTTTTGCTAAGTGCTGGTAACACCATCAAGATTCCTACTTTGGGGACTTTTCGGCCGCGCGTGCCACTCCCGTGTGGATTTGCATCTCAAACTTTTACCATTTCAAAAGAAGGAAATCGCTGGTTCGTCTCTTTCTGTGTTGATGCCCAACGCCTGCCAATTCAACAGCCTGATAGTTCTGTAGGAATTGATGTAGGTGTCAAATATGCGGCCACCCTGTCAAACAGTCAAGTGTTTGATGCGCCAAAACCGCTCAAGCAAGCGAAAACCAAGCTTGCTACTTTACAGCGCAAGGCGTCAAGACAAATAAAAGGTTCTCGCAACCAACGCAAAACTTACAACAAGATCGGCAGACTCCACGCACGGATAGCCTGCATTCGTAAAGACTTCCTTCACAAGTTGACGACTTATTTAGCGAAAACTTTCAAGTTAATTAAGATAGAAGACTTGAATGTTAAAGGATTGCTGGCAAATCACAAGTTGGCAGGGGCAATATCCGACTTAGGGTTTTACGAATTCAGGCGACAGCTAGAGTATAAGTGCAAAATGTATGGAGCAAGCTTAGTGCTGGTAGATCGATGGTTCCCCAGTTCTAAGATTTGTGCCAATTGCGGGCATAAAAAAGATATGCCTTTGCAAGTGAGGACTTATGATTGTCCTGCTTGCGGCGTGTCAATAGATCGCGATTTGAATGCTAGCTTGAATATTTTGAATTGGGAACCCAAGGCTATTGGGGGATAGCCTGCTTATCTTGGGATGGCCGACCACCCAACAGCGCAGGAAGTGAGTTCTGAATTGCGACTAAAGATGGCTTTAGTCAAGTTTGGGTAAGTTTTACGAAGCAG
>NZ_JAUBVD010000030.1:23223-78836 GCF_036705675.1 Microcoleus sp. AT8-A3 | reverse complement strand
GATTCTCTGAGTGGGGGTTTGGGTAAGGATACCCTTCGTGGAGGCAAGGATGATGATGTTGTACAGGGAGATGCGGGCGATGATTTGATTTACGGGGATGATGGCAACGATATTTTGTGCGGCGATGAAGGTAATGATACGATTTTTGGCGATTCCGGGGAAAATCGGCGAGGCGCTGTGGGTGAAAACGGTCAGCAAGACTGTATTAATGGTGGCAGTGGCGATGACTTGTTATACGGCAATGAAGGTCAAGATACTATTAACGGTGATCGGGGTAATGACACCCTCCACGGAGGGAAAGATAGCGATATTCTCAATGGGGGTGCAGGGGATGACTGGCTGTTTGGTGATGGGGGAGATGATACTTTGATTGGGGGTATGGGGAACGATCGCTTTGTGTTAAGCGCTAATAGTGGTATTGATACTATCCTCAATTTTTCCGTAGGAAGTGATAAGTTTGTTCTGGCTGGTGGCTTGAGTTTTGAGGCTTTGCAAATTAATTCGACTGCCAATAGCACACTGCTACAAGTTGCGGCGACTGGGGAGGTTTTGGCTCAGGTTTTTGGCGCTGATAATACTATTACTTCTCTGGATTTTATGACTCTTTCGACTTAAGACAATTCTCACAAAAAACAGCGTGTAGGGTTCCATTCACACAGCACCTTACCGCTGTTCATTCAAAAATTCTAATCCTAAAAAAATAGCTGCGATGCTTCCTGCTACACAAATTTCTCGGTTTTTTATTTTCAACAAAACTTCGGTAAGTGGGATTAAAACTACTTCAATATCTTCTGTAATATCTAATTGTATTTGGCTGGCAAGCTTGACATTTTTAGCAAAGTATAGGTAGATAGAATTGGTGTCTTTTACGGGGTTATCATATAAGGTTGCTAGTTCCAAAATTTCTTCAGCAACATATCCCGTTTCTTCGGCAAGTTCTCTGGCGGCTGCCGATTTGCCGCTCTCTTCAGCAGGATTGAAAGATCCAGCAGGCAGTTCCAGCAAAATTTCGCCTACTCCGTGCCTGTATTGGCGCACTAATAAAAGTTCTTGCTGCTCTGTCGTGGCAAATACGAGGGCGATGTTGGGTCGGACATTAACAAAAAAGTCGTCTATAATTTGTCCGCTTGGCAATTCTATTTCATCTTGTCTAACCTGACACCACTTGTTGTTAAGAACGAAGCGCGATCGCAATAATTTCCATTTAGTTAAATTTTTCATATCGCAATAATGTTAAACTTTCAGCGTTATCCGAAGGCAAAATTTTCCCATCCATAATCTATTTCAGATCAAAAATTTCACCCAGCAGCCATGCCATACAAAAAATTACCACGAAAATTTTGGGAAGACTTACAAAAATTGACTGTTAATTATCTAGCACCCGGATTGTTTGCGATCGAGTCACTGAGTCTGAGTCTAGCAGTCGTTGCCGCAGTTGCAGCAGTGCCAGCAACACTGGAACCAGCAAATGCTTCTACAGTCACAAGTTGGAAATTCGATCCGGCGACAAATCAGCTAGAAATTACTCTCCCAGAGGGAACAACCCCCAGATATTCTCTACTCAATCCGTCTCAGATTGCTGTGGATTTGCCCAATACTGAGATCGGAGTAGATACAACTCAGCTATACCCGCAAGGCAGAGTGCGTTCTGTGGAAGTGAGTCAACTTCAACCGGGAACGGCGAGAATTCTGGTCAATTTGGCTCCTGGAGTCGGTTTCAGCGCGGGGAAAGTTCAATTCCAAAGAAGCGGGTTAGAAAATCGCTGGGTGTTGCGTCCTTTGATCGAACCGACTCGAATTATGGAAACTCCCGAAACTCAACCCCAGCCTGCCATACAAGTACCGCAAAACCAGCGGCTGACAGATTCCAACTCAACTGCTGCCCCAGAGGTCGATCGACCTGAGCCTCCTACTTCCCCGAATCCCGCTACAAATTATTCGCAGCCGCCAACTCCCAATGACCAAATCCGGCCGCTAAGAGTGCCTTTAGTCAATGTTCGCCTTGACGAACGCCGTGGGGTACAAGCTGCTGCTCTACCCCGCCTAGATCCTCAAATAACGGCTGCTGCACCCCAACAGCGGACGCTTACTTTTGGTGAACCGCTTCCTGGGGGACGATCGAATGCTCCTTTGCAGGCTGCGACTGGGGCGAATGTCTTGTTGCCGGCGGGCACGGAGCTGAGTTTACTATACCCGGGCGATCGGGCTTTGCGGCTGCAAGCGAAGCCCAGCCAAGAGGAAGTGCTGCTGCTGCAAGGGGGAATTTTCGACAGTCGCGGCAATACGATCGTACCTGCTAATACGCCGGTCATCGGTCGGTTTGAAACGACCAACCTCGGCAGTCGATTTGTGGTCGAAGCTATTAGTCTCAACGGCCGCAATATTCCTCTGTTGGCTCGCTCAGAACCCGTGGGAGGCCGCCGACAACAGCCTTCCGATCGCAGTTTGTTGCGAAATACTGGTATTGGTGGCTTAGCTTTGTTCTTGCTGAGCGGCTTTTCCGGTGTCGGTTTGTTGGCGGGAGCAGCAGGTGGTGTTGCTACAACTTACGTGGCTGCTCCTCAACCTGCTACGATTCAACCCGGCCAAATTTTTCAAGTTCAGTTAACGGAAGATTTCCCCCAGTTTGGTTTTTGAAGCCAGAAGGAGTTTTCCATTCTCTGAAATAAAGTAGGGACTTAGGCTTTGCCTAAATCCCTACCCCATATCTGTAATTGACTCAACTGAAAACCGCTATATCGGCGATTTAGAAATTTTGACCTTCACTGGTTGGAGCTATCGAACCCGGTTGGTTGAGGAACAGGTTTTTAGCGCCGTCGTTTTGGTAGATACAGTTAATTTCGGGTTGAGCTTCCAGGGGGCCGGTGAAGCCAAAGGTGTTCATGCGATTTTTGCAATCGCGCACTTGGTCTTGGCTGATGAGTTTTCTTTGTTCGAGAATTGCCCAGTTATTGGTTCGCAAAACGCATCCGGGGCGCATACTCGGCTGCGAGATGTAGACGTTGAAGGGGTTGAGGGTGACGTAGAGGCGCATATCTGTCACCATCGCGCTTGCTCCAAACTGCACGCAAAGTTCTGGGTTCGGGGCGCTGCGATCGATAAATTCACGGGAGGCTACGTTCTCTGGGCTAATTGTAGCTGTGGAGCTAAAGGCAATGCCAATGCCAATTCCCAGAATAAAGACGGCTGTTAAAATCCCTAGGGTGGCGGAATTGAGGAAAGAGGGTTTACCGGACTGAGGTTGACGCCGCGACTGTCCGCCAAAGGAGCCTGGGTAGTCGGAGTCTTCATCTGCTCGGGATGGGTCGCCGCTGAATCTGTCGTTGTAGGATTTAGGTTTGCGTTTCATATAATGTTCGTTCCCTCAGTTCTGGAGACTCAACAGGTAGTAGTTTGTTATTTTTAACCGATCGCGCCTTTCTAATATTATGGCGCTAGGAAGGTGGTTGCCCAGGGCCCAGGACACGCCCTGTGGGTTTGGTGTTGGGTTCACAGCTTGCGATCGACCAAGGGGCTGCCTTGTCTGAATTTTCAGATTTCAATAAAATAGCTGAAAGTGAGATAGTCTTGCACAGCGGAGGAATCCGGCTCAAGATTGTTGACAAATTTTAACATTTTACAAGTCAGGAGGTATAGATTAGTGTCTGTCGAAATTATTCAAAAGCCTTCCACAGTCCGCAAGCTTGCACCACGCTACCGCGTTCTGCTGCACAATGATGATTTCAATCCTATGGAGTACGTGGTGCAGACTTTGATGGCGACGGTACCGAGTCTGACTCAGCCACAGGCGGTAAATGTGATGATGGAAGCCCATACTAACGGGATGGGATTGGTGATTGTTTGCGCTCTCGAACACGCTGAGTTTTACGCTGAAACGCTCAATAATCACGGATTGAGCAGCAGCATCGAACCTGACGATTAGAACCTGACGGTACTGCAACGGATTCGCCCAGCCGATTTCCGACTTATACCGTCAACCCTCATACATACCAAAAAGCCAAGGGTTAGGCCCTTGGCTTTTTGGTATATTTAATCGGGTAGATATGGAAATTTGAAGAGCATAGATTTTTCGGAACGACCGGAAGTGGTTCGGAGCTAGGTGAGCTCTGGCGCCAATTTCAACTCTCCAATCTCAAATCTTTCTCAGAGGAAATTAATAACGTCCTCCGCCGCCGCCCCCTCCGCGAGCAAATTTTCCAGGGCCACCGCCGCCCCGGTTGCCGCCACCCCGGCCTTCATCTTCGCGGGGTTTAGCTTTGTTAACTTTGAGGTCGCGACCCATCCACTCTGCTCCGTCGAGAGCGCTAATGGCTGCATCTTCTTCTGCATCTGTGGACATTTCTACAAAACCGAAGCCGCGGGGGCGACTGGTTTCTCTGTCGGTAGGTAGATGTACTCGCTTAACGGTTCCGTATTCGGCGAAGACGGTGGTGATGTCTTCTTGGGTAACTTGGTAGGATAAGTTACCGACGTATATCGACATGAGGAATAACTCCAAAATTTAGACAGTGCGAAGATTTCAGTTTCGGAGAGTCCCCTGCCGATACAGAAGGGCAAGTTTTTAGACAATTCTGTAGCAATGAACAAAGCCTGCAACTGAATCTGATTCACACTTGATACTTTAACATAGAATAGAGTCTTTTGAGTAGGTTTCAGGAGTTAATTAAGTTGTTCTAATTAAAGGTAAAACTTTTAGGGTATTCAGAAACCTGGTCGATCGGTGTGATGTTTTGCCTGCAGTGGAAGCAGAGAAAGTTATGCCGCGCCCTCTCATCGCAGGAAAGATACATCCACCTTGCCAAAGTTGGTACTCAAAGCTAGGTTTACGTTTTCCAGGGCTTTGACTAACCAGACTACGCCTTCTCGAGTACTGCATTCGTAGTGACCGAACAAAATTGCCAGCCGCTTTTCTAGGTAGGGCTTGACTTTGCCGCAAATTAGTACGATTTTCAGCAGCAAACCTGTGGTTTGGGTGGGACCGAGGTTTGAGATCAAGTCGATGAAGACAAAGTGGTTGGGCCGCACAGGACTCTCTACTACTAAAAAGTTCAATAACTGGCTGCAAGTTCTGATCATTAAAAATTCATTAAACTTCTGATCGTCGCTGTGGGGCAGGGTATTTTGTAGTTGCTTATACAATTTTTCGTTAAAGAGACGTTTGCCGTAGCGATCGTCGGTGACAGAAGAAATCAGGTATTCGTACAAGTCGTCTTTAAAGGAGCGGTAGGACTGATTTGTGCTGGCGTTCGCCGTGAAACGGCCCGCTAGCTGTCTGTAGGTATCTGCTCCTTCTACTTTTCCGACAAATTGCTTGAGGGCAAAGAATAGTTCCGGGTCGGTCAACAGGGTCGGATTTTTTATAGGTTGTATACTTCTTTTGAAGACAATTGAGGTTTCCCGACGCGCTGTTTGGGCTTTTCTCACTTGGTGAGCAACATACTGGGAGAGGTTGATCTCAAATTGCTGCTGCTTTTGAGCTTGGATTTTTTTAATGATTTTTTGCTGTTCGTAGCTGCTGTCGTCGCTGAGCAGGCAGTGTTTGTACAGGTAAGGGTAGCGGGGAATTAAGGTTCCGAGGGCGAGGGTAGCAGGGGTTTTGCTGCTGCTATCTTCATTGTTGTGAGTTATGACTTTGGCTAAACGTTGGAGGGTGAGGTACTGTTCGCTTTCGGTAAATTGATTTACTAATTGGGGGATGGAGCCTCGCCCCCGCGATCTATGGTATCCAAATAAGATTTTGGGTGCTTCTTCAAACAGAGCGATCAATTCAGGGATGGCTGCTTGCTTGCTGGGGTAGGTTTGCCAGCGGTTGATCAGGATGTGGCAGCAGCGGTTGAGAATGTATTTGAATTCTTGTTCGGCGTGTTTTGAGGCTGCTATTTTTTCGAGTGCTTCGGCGATCGAGCGATCGGGATATCCGGTACCCTGGATAAACAAAGTGCGAAAGCGGCTGATGAGTTCGGCAGGCTGCTCTCGTTGTACCAACTCCAGCCAGTGCTTGTAAAGTAGCTGTTCTTCTTCGTGGCTTTGTCTGTTGTAGTCGTTCACTGTGGATTAACCCTCCGAGGCTGGGGCAGGAGCTTTCAGCGCTATTATTTTGATGAATTGGCAAATGAATCGCAATAATTGAGTCAACCGAGCTTCTCGCCGGCGGAGACTTATGGGTAGAAGCGGTCAGCAGCTTATGCCGATCGATATTTTTTGCTTAGTTAAACTATTTATCAACACCAGCATGACATGAATTGTTGGTAATTAGCAAGGCCTTAAATACCATCGACTGTGTAAAGTATTGGTAAAGATCGTGGGTGGGTACGGGATAATTTTTTGGTGAACCGACGATTTAGTATTAGGATGATCGAGGTCAATCCCGATCCGCCGCCCGCTGTTAGTTAAATTTGAGGTTGGGCGAGGTAGAATTAGCTGTGAAAATAATTATTTTAAATGTGAGTGCTGGTTATGGTTTGTCGCGTAAGTATCGCCCAACTTGCTGAAATTTTAACTGTACCTTTGCCTACTGTGTCTGAAGGCGTTTTGACAGTTGTAGGGACAGGTATTGCCACAGATACGCGCACTCTTGAGGGGGGTGAAGTATTTTTGGCGCTGCGGGGAGACAATTTTGACGGCCATCAATTTGTGGCAAAAGCCAGGGA
Organism: Microcoleus sp. AT8-A3; assembly: GCF_036705675.1. Lineage (NCBI taxonomy): Bacteria > Bacillati > Cyanobacteriota > Cyanophyceae > Oscillatoriales > Microcoleaceae > Microcoleus > Microcoleus sp. AT8-A3. Next base: position 72,186 of record NZ_JAUBVD010000030.1, on the reverse strand, counting down.
TTTGGGGGCGATTGCCGCGATTGTCGATCGACATTGGCAAGAGGAATTGCCTAATTTTCCGCTGTTGCGCGTTGACGATACTTTAAAAGCTTACCAGTCGATCGCCCGTTGGTGGCGTGACCAATTCAGTATACCTATAGTTGCTGTTACTGGGTCTGTAGGTAAAACTACTGTTAAAGAGTTAATTGCAGCGGTTTTGTCAACGAGTGGAAATGTTCTTAAAACTCAATATAACTACAACAATGAAATTGGAGTACCGAAAACTCTGTTGGAGCTTTCATCGACACACAATTATGCTGTAATCGAAATGGGAATGCGCGGGAGTGGCGAAATTGCGCTGCTGTCGCAAATTGCGCGTCCTACTATTGCGGTAATTACTAATGTAGGAACGGCACATATCGGGCGATTAGGTTCCGAAGAGGCGATCGCCCAAGCTAAGTGCGAACTTTTAGCCGAAATGCCTGCTGATAGCATTGCTATTCTAAATCACGATTGTAACAGATTAATCGCAACTGCGACCGAAGTTTGGCAGGGAAAAACTTTAAGTTACGGTTTAGAAGGCGGGGATTTGTGCGGAGAATTGCTCAACAATGATACAATACTTATAGATGGTATAGAATTACCATTACCGCTGCCGGGACGGCACAATGCTGTAAACTATTTGGCGGCTTTGTCGGTAGGGAAAGTGTTAGGTATTGATTGGGAAGTTTTAAAGCAAGGTTTGTCTGTGCAGTTACCGGATGGAAGGGCGCGCCGTTACGATTTGCCGCAGGATATTGTGATTCTGGATGAGACTTACAATGCTGGTTTGGAGTCGATGTTGGCGGCCCTGAGACTGTTAGCAGATACTCCAGGAAAGCGCCGGATTGCGGTGTTGGGAACGATGAAGGAATTGGGCGACAGGGCGATCGAATTTCACCGACAAGTGGGAATGGCGGCGCGAGAGTTGAATCTGGATGCTTTGTTTGTTTTTGCTGATTTTGAGGAAGCAGCGGCGATGGCCGCGGGCGCGGCGGGTTTGCCTTTTGTGGAGATAGGAGATATTACAGCCAAGGATGGGCGGGAAGATTTAGCAAAGCGGTTGTTGGGATTTGTCGAAAAGGGCGATCGGATTTTATTTAAGGCTTCTCATTCGGTTGAGTTAAATCGAGTTGTGGAGAAGTTTAGGGCAGATTTTGCGGGGGAGTAATAGAAAAGAAATTTTGGGGATTTGAAATTATGCGATCGCTTCTAGTCGATCGCCGCCTCAAACTCACGTTTCGATCGTTGATGCGTAGGGTAAGATGCCCATCTGCACCTAAGTCCCGATGCCTCAATATTTTGATAGCCCTCTGGCCTCGATTTCGATATCGGGATCGATCTCAATTATTGAAATTTTGGCATTTTCAACTACTGTATTTCCGAGCATTGTATTGTGCATTGCCTCAAACTTAGATTCATCCTTAGCAATTCGTTCGTAGTGCAAAATTACGTGATAACGCTTTTCAATTGGCTCTCCAGAATCCGAAATTTCCACCGCGTCCCAATCTATATTTTGAGACTCTTCGGCTTGCTGGCGGTAGCGAGATGCTAAATTTTCTAGGGCGATCGCGATCGCGTGTTCTTTCGTTTGTCCGTAAAAATTAATGGTATCATCAGGGCGATCGCTCAGAGATGACGAAATCTGACAAAGATACTGCCCGTTTGATTGAGCGCAAACGTCGATCGCAATTGTACCAGCAGTGCGATCGGGATTTATTTGAGTCATAAGCTGTTCGGCATTTAAAAGACGATAGTAGGGTGCGTCAGTCCATAAGCGTTTCCCAAGTCCTGTAAGTATTCTAACTGACCACGAATTTCTTGAGGGTAGAAGCCCCCGGATTTATCCGTGGAATCAATCCAAAATCGAAAATCGAAAATCCTCAAGCCCCCGCATTTATCCGTGGGGTCAATCTAAAATCTAAAATCTAAAATCTAAAATCTAAAATCTAAAATCGATTGACGCACCCTACAAGGCTGAAACTCACCACAGCAAAAGTTTTAGGAACCGGGGAAGCATGACCTATTTCAGGATATGTCGAAAAAAAGCTAAAATATCGATTAGTTTTCGTTGCACTTGTCATGTCGGAGAGCAAATATGAATTCAGTTGAGGAGACCGGATTGTCACAAATCGTTGACTTGCCACTGATAGGGTCTGCTGAACAAGATATCTTCTCAGTCGAGGACGATCGAGAGCGTGCTGATAAGCTAAAAGAATTACTTGTCCCTAAGCTTAAAATAATCATTAAACAAGCTTGTGACCAAATTCACCAAGTTTATGGCACAGATGTACTCTCAGATTGTCAGATATTGACTACACCATGGCACAGCCTTGTAGCCAAGAAAACCCGGCCCTTCAAAATAGCAACCGCTGGCTTGGCTATAAAAGGAAAAGGTTGGTATTTCCAACAGAGATTCGAGTGTACTTCTTATAGTTTATTTGTGAATTTTTTTGGATTAAGAGGGCTAGAAAGCAATCCGATTGTTCACGTTCTGAAAAACCATTTAGAAGATGTTACTAGGATTTTGAAGCATGGTATATATAATATTTCCTCTGATAATATTGCACCGGAAAAATATGGTAAGTTAAAGTATGATGAGTTCATTAACAAACTGCAATTAATTCATGAAGGAGGTAGGAATGGTACTTATATTCAGAGTCCATCCCTAGTTCTTCCTATTAAAGACCTAGATGCAGCTCAGCCAGTGATTGATAACTTTGTCACACTCTTTGCGATCTTTCGTGCTGCAGCAAATGTGTTTCTTGGTGAGGAAGACCGTTTTGAGGAATACCTAAAATGTTTGTTGGATTGGCAAAATCAAAATCCGCTTCAGGTTCAGGAATCTGTAACTACTACTAGATTCTTTCCTGATGAAGTAGATTCAGTACAAACATTTCGTGAAGGGGCTGTACGGCAAGTTTCAGTCAATGCCTATGAACGAGAGCCTAAAGCTCGACAAAAATGTATTGATTATTACGGTTCTAGTTGCTATATTTGTGATTTCGATTTTGGCAAAACTTTTGGACAACCAGGAAAAGGTTTCATTCATGTTCATCATCTAAAACCCCTTTCAGAAATTGCAGAAGAGTATGAAATTGACCCTATAAAAGATTTGCGTCCTGTTTGTCCAAATTGTCACGCTATGATTCATCGTCGTTCACCACCATTTAGTCTTGAAGAAATCCAGATGTTGTTGAAGTCTGCTCGTGGTTCTACTATCTAATATGTGGGGCTTCCTGAATAAGCCGATCGCAAACCCAGACCACGCAATATGCGGTATATTCAGCAAACCCTAATTACTATCAACGGGGTTTTAAACCCAGTTTTCTAATAAAATGCCTACTGTCGGCGAATCATAGCCATCACAGCATCAACCGTAAGTTCCGGGAGAATACCTAAAACTGGTAAAATATCTGCACCCGAACAGATTATAGGTAGCTCCTCACCCTGCCATACCCAAACTTGTTGGTGAGAGATATCGATTAGCCATGCTAATTGCGTGCCGTTAATGAGGCAGTGGAGGATCTTATTCTGCAATTTTAAAGTGCTTTGATCCGGCGATAGAATTTCAATTAACCAATCCGGTGCGCCGTTAAGTGGTCCGTCTTCATCGGTAAGCCGATCGCCTGCTACAATCGCTATATCTGGTACTGGCGAGTAGGGAAGTACCAAGCAACGCAACTCTGGTATCGCTTCAAATCGATCAGTCCGATCGTTGATATAGTTAACCAAGTTGTGTTGCAGTCGCGAATGAAAAAGGGTTGGCATAGTTTTTTGAACTGCTCGTCCCAGAATAAATTCCCATGCAGGCGAGGATTCAATATCCGGTTGAGCGAGGAAGTCTGTTAGTGAAAGTGTTGCGATCGACTCAATCATATTTTTTTGTCGAACCTCACTGTACTTATTATCTAGATTAAATCCCCGACTTCGTAGAAGTTGTCGGGGATTGAATTGTTCTGTTTGACTCCAGATAGCACCTACCAGGAGTCAAATACACTACTTCGCAGCTTGACGCTCTTTTGCCGCCTTAATCACTTCTTCAGCGATGTTATTAGGACAAGGAGCATAGTGCGAGAAGGACATGGAAAACTGACCGCGGCCAGATGTCATAGTACGCAAATCGCTAATGTAACCAAACATTTCGCTCAACGGCACATCTGCCTTGATCCGCGCTCCAGTTTGTCCTGTCTCCTGAGATTTCATCATCCCACGGCGGCGGTTGAGGTCGCCGATCACGTCGCCCATGTAGTCATCTGGAGTGAATACATCGACATTCATAATCGGTTCGAGCAACTGAGGCCCGGCTTTCGGCAAAGACTGACGATAGGCCGCTTTGGCAGCAATTTCAAAAGCCATTGCTGACGAGTCAACGGGGTGGAAACCGCCTTCTAGAAGGGTGAATTTCAAGTCTAGGCAAGGGAATCCGGCCAAGACGCCTTTGTCGATGCAGCTTTCAAAGCCTTTTTCGACCGCTGGCCAATATTCTCTCGGCACGCTACCACCAGTCACTTTTGACTCAAATATGAAGCCACTTCCAGGCTCACCAGGCTCGATCACGTAGCCGATTTTGGCAAATTGACCGGAACCACCTGATTGCTTTTTGTGGGTGTAATCGTCTTCGAGGCGCTTGGTAATCGACTCGCGGTAGGCTACCTGTGGTTCGCCGACTTCTACTTCGATGCCGTGGGTGCGCTTGAGAATGTCTACTTTGATGTCGAGGTGTAACTCGCCCATCCCCTTGAGAATCGTTTCGCCACTTTCTTGATCCGTCACCATGTGGAAGGAAGGGTCTTCTTGCACCATCTTGGTGAGGGCTGCTCCCATTTTTTCTTCGCCGCCTTTTTGTTTCGGTTTGACCGAAATCGAAATAACGGGATCGGGGAATACCATCGGCTCTAGGGTTGCGGGATTTTTGGGGTCGCAGATGGTGTGTCCGGTGCGGACGTTTTTCATACCGACGATCGCCACAATGTCCCCTGCTTGGGCCGATTCAATTTCTTCGCGAGAGTTGGCGTGCATTTCCACCAAACGACTGATGCGCTCGGTTTTGCCTGTGGCGGTGTTGAGTACGGTGTCGCCCTTGGACAGAGTACCGGAGTACAAGCGTGTGAAGGTTAGAGCGCCGTAGCGATCGTCCATGATCTTAAACGCGAGTGCCCGCAATGGCCTGTTGGGATCGACGATCGCAAACTCGCCGGTTTCCTCGCCATCGAGATCGACTTCTGGCTGCGGTGTGACTTCCATCGGGTTTGGTAGGTAGTCAACTACGGCATCGAGAACCAACTGCACGCCTTTGTTTTTAAACGATGAGCCGCAGTAGGTGGGGAAAAATGCCCGATCGCGAGTACCTTTGCGAATGCAGCGCTTGAGGTCGTCGAGGCTCGGCTCGTTGCCTTCGAGATACTGTTCCATCACAGTGTCGTCTTGCTCGACGGCCAGTTCGATCAACTTTTCGCGCCAAGTTTCGACATCATCCACCATATCGGCGGGAACATCTTTAATTTGATAGTTCAGGGGATCGCCGGAATCATCCCAGATCCAGGCTTTGCGGGTCAGCAAATCGACTACGCCGCAAAACTTTTCTTCTATGCCGATCGGCAATACCATTACCATCGGTTTAGCGCCGAGGATTTTATCAACTTGCTGGACAACGCGGTAAAAATCTGCACCGGTGCGATCGAGCTTGTTGATGTAGATGACGCGAGCGACTTTGGAATCGTTAGCGTAGCGCCAGTTGGTTTCAGATTGCGGTTCAACTCCACCCGAACCGCAGAACACACCAATGCCACCATCGAGAACCTTCAAAGAACGGTAAACCTCGATCGTAAAATCGACGTGTCCGGGAGTATCGATGATGTTGAGCTGATGCTCGTTCCAGAAGCAGGTGGTAGCAGCGGATTGAATCGTAATACCGCGCTCTTGCTCCTGTTCCATGAAGTCAGTAGTCGCCGCGCCTTCGTGAACTTCACCGATTTTGTGGATTTTACCCGTCAGTTTCAGGATTCTTTCAGTTGTGGTGGTCTTGCCAGCATCTACGTGGGCGAAGATGCCGATATTTCGATAACGAGTGAGATCTTTCATAAATTAGTGTTGAGATTAAATGCGACGAACCGTCGGCGACCACCTGCAAGCGTGACAAGCGAGGAATCAATGTTGCCTGGTAAGGCCAGTACAGGCCGGATTTCCTTTTTCCTGTTTCTGGCAGGACTATCTTAATTTTGACACTTCTCCGTCATTCCTGCGAAGGATTCTTGGTTTAATAAGAGCCCCAAGCCTGACAACTCATAAAAATACCCTAGACCAAGGGAAAAATCGTCTCCGAAAGTAGGTTGGGTTGAGGCACTCCTACCCAACAACTTCGTGTTTTTGACGTTTCGCTCAACCTGATATTTTGCAGCAGTCTCAGCAAAAAAGTATAAACCGCGTTTCCTGACAAAAAACCTAGGATTTTACGTGAGTTTATGGGAAGAAAACCGATTTCTTACATTACTGACATTAAATAAGTAGGTGCAAATAAACCTCCCTGTGGGGAGGAGGGGGGCTGAGTGCAGCAATAAACTGGCAGCTTTGATATATCTTTGCTTAACCGGCCACTACAAAATATTATTAAAAACCCCGTTGCTGCGTTCAAAACACTCTAAGTCAAAATCGACCCACTCATCATCCGCTGATATCTCCGCTCCAATTCATCCCGCACCACCGGCCATTGATTCAAACTTTCATCATTCTCAATTACCATTTGAGCCGCCGCCCTCGCCAACTCCAAAACCTCCTGATCCTCCACCAAACTCGCCAAAGCAAAATCCGGCAAACCCGACTGCCGAGTTCCCAAAACCTGACCAGGCCCGCGCAATCTCATGTCCATTTCCGCAATAAAAAAGCCATCTTGAGATTGTTCTAAAACCTTCATTCTCTGCATAGCTTCCGCCGTTTTGGAACCGGGCATTAACAAACAATAAGAACGGTTGCTGCCCCGACCAACTCTACCCCGCAACTGGTGCAGTTGCGACAGTCCAAAACGCTCAGAATTTTCAATCAGCATTACCGTGGCATTCGGCACGTCTACTCCCACCTCGACGACAGTAGTAGATACTAAAATATCCGTTTCTTTGTCCCGAAACTTAGAAATTGCGTCATCTTTGTCGGCACTGCTCATTCTCCCGTGGAGCAAACCCACCTTAAACTCAGGAAAGACACTTTTTTCAAGTTTCTCTTTTTCCTCAATTGCCGATCGCACATCCAACTTTTCCGACTCCTCCACCAGCGGTAGCACCACATAAACTTGACGCCCGCTCGCCACTTCCCGCCGAATCAAATCGTAAGCTTGGATTCGTTCTTTGGCAGACAGTACAGTGGTTTGAATCGCCTGCCTACCGGGGGGAAGTTCATCAATTTGACTCACATCTAAATCCCCGTGCAGCGTCAGCGCCAGCGTTCGGGGAATGGGAGTTGCCGTCATCGTCAAAACGTGGGGAGCTTCGCCTTTTTGCTGCAATTTAGCGCGCTGCTGCACACCGAATCTGTGCTGTTCGTCAATTACCGCCAAACCCAATTTATGGAAATTCACCGTATCTTGAATCAGCGCGTGAGTTCCCACTAAAACAGGTAATTCTCCGGTTTCTAATTGGTTGTGAATTTCGCGGCGCTTGGCTACTTTTGTGGAACCAGTTAACAGTTCGACAGACAAGTGCATCAAGTTAAACCAACCTACCAATTTGCGGTAATGCTGTTCTGCTAAAACTTCTGTCGGCGCCATTAAAGCGGCTTGATAGCCGGATTGAATTGCTGCTAGCATTGCCACGACAGCTACTACGGTTTTGCCAGCACCGACATCGCCTTGCACTAATCTGTTCATCGGTTGCGATGAAGCTAAATCGTTGAGGATGTCATTGATGACTCTTTCCTGAGCATTAGTCAAGGCAAAAGGCAAGATTTCATAAAAATGTTCGATCAATTTGCCAGTAGGAAGGATGACTGCACTAGCTTGAGCTTTTCTTTGGGTTTGGCGGCGCTTTAAAAGTCCTAATTGCAGGTAGAAAAATTCGTCAAAAACTAAGCGACGGCGGGCGGCGGCCAAACAATCTCGATCGAGCGGAAAGTGAATATTAGTCACGGCATCGGCTAAACCCATTAAACCGTAACGCTCGCGCAAATCCTCTGGTAGCGATTCTGGCAACATTTTCGCCGCCGGCATTGCAGCCAAAATCGATCGCCTCACCGAACCGGCATCCACCCCTTCCGTCAGCGGATAAACTGGTATCAGGCGGCCGACTTTCATTGATTCGATCGCACCGCCGGAGTCGTCTAATACTTCTAACTCAGGATTTTCTAAAGTAATTCCATATTTACCCTGCTTCACCAACCCCGAAGCTGCCAGCACTGCACCAGTACAATACTCGCGCTTTTTGAATTCTTGCCAACCGCGATTGCTGTAGCGAGGGCCTGCAAAAAAACGACTAATTTTTATCTCTCCGGTGCGGTCTTTTAAAATTACTTCTAATATGGTTAATTTCTTATTCTTCGGACTAGAAAAGCAATTGCATCGCTTTACTTCGGCGATTAAAGTGACAGTTTCCCCAGCTACTAGCTCGCGAATTTGTACTTGCTTTGCATAGTCGATGTGATTGCGGGGATAGTAGTAAAGCAAGTCATATACAGTGTATAAACCAAGTTTGACCAAGCGGTTGCCGTTGGCAGGGCCGATGCCGGTGACGCGGGTTAACTGTTGGTCAAGAGTCAGGCTTGGTGGTGCGGCGGCTGTACTCAGGGGTGCTGTTCGGGGAACGGAAACTGCCGGGGCGGTTGGTTGGGGAGCGTTTGCGGGTCTGACTTGTGCTACTTGTTCTTGCTGGTGGCGAGTTTCTTGTTCCCAAACTTGCTCCATTTGTCTGAGGAAACTCACCGTAATGGCGATCGAATGTTGGCGCTGTTCGAGATCCTTCTGAGGGTAGATGTCAAATTCAGCGGCTAGTTGTCTGGCTCGCTCGCGCGCCGAAGCCGCCACAGAACCTGCCAACTGTCTCAAACTCAGGCCCAGAAACTCGCTGAAGCGGTATTGACTGCCTTGGATGTCGTTAAATCCGCGATCGGCTTCTACTGAAAGAGCTTTTTGCAATCGCTGCCATTCGGGTTGATTATTAGTCATCAGTCATTAGTTATTAGTCATTAGTTATTAGTCATTAGTCATTGGTCATTGGTCATTAGTCATTAGTGGTTAGTCATTAGTTATTAATCATAGCTCAAGAATTCCCGACAATTACCTACGGACAACTGACAACTGTCAACTGACAACTGTCAACTGACAACTGTCAACTGACAACTGTCAACTGTCAACTGACAACTGTCAACTGTCAACTGACAACTAACAACTGACTAATCTTCAAACCAACTCGATCGCCAAGCCGACTCAGCCTCCACCACAGCAAGTTCCCGCTGCTTTTTCTGGTAATCGCGGCCCAGCGAGTTCAACTTGACAGACAGGTTACGAATTTGCTGGCGCCAAGCCGAGGTTCCCGCATCGGCAAACTCTATTTCCGACAGCCGCAGTTTAATCGCTGTAATGTGCAGTGCCCTACTACCAAAGGTTGCTGCCGCCAATTTGCGCGATGCTGATGAGGCATCGGTTTCAATAATTATGTTTAATAAGTTAGGCGGCCCGGCAACACTATCGCCGGAGGATTCAGCAGCAGAAGCAGCTTCTAGAACCGGTTCTGGTAATTGACTCGGCAAGATTCCCGACTGTTGCAGCAAGCGGTTGGTGTCGCGAGAAAGCAGCTTGAGTATATGGACGATCGACTTTTCAATACTATTTTGCCAGCGTGCCAAACTTTCCGGGGAATTGGCATTTGGCAATTGATAATTTGCCAATGAAAATAGATAGTTAATCGCGGAAACTTGGTTTTTTTCCTTTTCGTCTTCTTCGTCTTCCTCTTCTTCCTCTTCGTCTTTGTCGAAGTCGTCTTCCTCTTCCTCTTCGTCTTCCTCTTCCTCTATTTCTTCCTCTATTTCTTCCTCTGTTTCTGATTCAGTCACCAGCGATCGCAATTTTTCCTCCGACGCCGCAGCCAAAGCCTTTACAGACTGCTGCATTTTTTGCCGCCCATCGAAGGACAACTTAAGAAACGACTCCGGTACTGCTTGAGTGCAAAGGTGATAGCAAGCCAAAATTAACTGCTGTCGCACCGCTTGTCCCAACGCAGTTAAATAACCATCGTAGGTACTGCGAAACTCCATATTCAAGGCTGCTAAAGCCTCTTCGAGTCCTGCCAAATCTTGCTCTATTCTCTCTCTTGGTCGCACCATATCTCTCGTATAAAATTAAAATAAGCTAATCCACTTTTAAATTCCATGGTCAAATAAATTTTCACTTTTGTGGCGTGGGCAGCCGATCCCGCCCTCAACAAAAAATTTAAATGCACAACAGCTTAAGACTTACGCAAATTTTAACTTTTTACGCTGTCTGTAGTAGTAACTTTTGCAGTGCCCAGCCTACAAATATAGTCTGTCCATAAGTCCTATAAAAATTAAAAATTAAAAATGCAAAAAATCAAGTTTTCACATTTTTAATTTTTAATTCTCAATCTTAATTGGGATTATTGAACACCCATTTGGGCTGCCACTTCATCGGCAAAGTTAGCTTCTACCTTTTCAATGCCTTCGCCCAAGACAAAACGCACGAAGCGGCGCACTTGGATATTTTCTCCAATTTGGGCGATCGTTTGTTTCACCAACTCTTCCACCGAGATATTCTGATCTTTAATAAAAGGCTGATCCATCAAAGATAACTCTTTCATGCGCTTCTCAATCCGCCCTAGAACAATCTTTTCTTTGATGTTTTCCGGCTTATTGCCCAAGTCATCTTTGCCCATTTCAATTGCCTTTTCTCTTTCGACAACTTCGGCGGGGATATCTTCAACTTTCACGTATTCCACATTCGGGCAAGCTGCAATTTGCATCGCAATATTCCGCACCAAAGTTTGGAATTCTTCGCGACGTGCCACAAAATCTGTTTCGCAGTTAACTTCCACCAGCACTCCCACGCGGCCGCCCGTGTGAATGTAGCTGCCTACAAGCCCTTCTGAGGCAACTCGTCCACCTTTTTTACCTGCCGAAGCCAGACCTTTTTTCCGCAGCCACTCGATGGATGTTTCCATATTGCCTTCGTTTTCAACGAGGGCTTTTTTGCAGTCCATCATGCCCGCGCCAGTTTTTTCGCGCAGTTCTTTAACAAGTTTTGCAGATATGTCCGCCATCTTCTTTAAGTTCCCAATCAAAATTAGTTATTAGTCATTAGTCATCAGTCATTAGTCATCAGTCACTAATTTTAATGTTAATGATTAGACCAGAGTGAAGAAATACCCAGTCGATCTTAGTACCGACTTTGTAGGTGTAGCGCCAGAATTAATTCTGGCCCTCACACAATGAATGCTTTTGCCAGATATCTACTAATGACTTAGACTCGTGCTAAGCAGTCGCCCATTTAAATTGTATATTCAGGGCGGCCGGGACGCCCACCCCACAAGACTTTAATCTTTTTTGACATACAATTTAAATGCAGACCAGCTTATGTACAATTAAAAATTAAAAATATCCAACTAAAAATAATTATTATTTTTAATTTTCAATCTTTAATTTTTAATTTCCTGGTGTCAGATTCCGATCGCAATACTAGCTCTCGGTTTCTTCGCCGTCAGCGTCAGCGGCGTCGTCGGGATCTACATAATCGGGGTCATCCAATTCTTCGATTTCGACATCATATTCAGCGCCTTCGTAACCACCGTCGTAGTCGTAGTCTTCATCAGAGTCGCCGCCTTGCTGACCGTGACGACCTTCGTAGATGGCATCAGCCAACTTGCCGACAATCAGCTTGATCGATCGAATAGCATCGTCATTTGCCGGAATCGCAATGTCAACCAAATCCGGGTCGCAGTTGGTATCCAACAGAGAGACGATCGGAATTCCCAACTTTTGGCATTCCAACACCGCATTATACTCGCGGCGTTGGTCTACCAGCACCACTCCGTCGGGAATCTTCCGCATAGATTTAATCCCGCCCAGATATTTCTGGAGTTTTGCCATTTCTCGGCGCAGTACCGAAGCTTCTTTTTTCGGCAACAAATCGAGGGCGCCGATTTCCTCGCGGCGTTCCAAATCCTTGAGGCGCTCCACGCGGGACTTAATCGTCGTCCAGTTAGTGAGCATTCCCCCCAGCCAGCGCTGGTTGACGTAATAAGCACCGCAGCGTTGAGCTTCTTGGGCTACAATCCCGGCAGCTTGGCGCTTTGTACCCACGAACAAAAACTTTTTGCCTTTTTCTGAGGCAACTCTCATGTACTCGTAGGCGTCTTCCATAAGCTGAGCGGTTTGCACGAGGTCGATGATGTGAACCCCGTTGCGCTCTGTAAAAATGTATGGAGACATTTTCGGGTTCCACCGACGGGTTTGGTGTCCGAAGTGAACCCCTGACTCTAACATTTGAGCCAAACTGACTACTGGCATTGTATTTTTAACTCCTAATTCGGGTTAATCCTCCACCCGGTCGTATTTCTGAAGGTTTGCGCCCTAGAAACACCCGAAAACCCGGATGTGCGAATTTAAACAACTTTTCTAGTTTATCACAGCGCGCGCTACTTTTTCTGACAATTTTATATCACTAGGTTTAAACTCAGATGTTGCAGCAATATCAATAAGAGGATTTTTCGTGGGGTCGGGCGGGTTTATAGAACCTATTTGCAAGCTTTAAGGCTGTTGGCGAACCCGCCCCTACGGCTAATTGAGAATGGTGCAAGATATCAGTTTAAACTCAGATGTTGCACCATTGTCAAGAACGGGCTCTGGGGCCCGTTCCACAAAGAACGAGTTTTCTTGTGGAACAGGCCGAAAAGCCTGTTCCTAAACAAGTAATTGAGAATGGTGCAAAATGTGAGTTTAAATGGGCGGTGGGCAACCGGAGGTGAGATAGAGTCCGGGGTGCAGAGGCTGCGGTTAAAGTTACTTGCAAGCGCTTCTAAAAAACAAAAAATCCAAGTGGGAAGTTGCCAAAGCCTTTGTTGGCTTGTGAGAGAATGGCCTTGTTGGTGCGCCTCTGGTACCTTCTACCTTCGATCGAGCTGGTATCGATTTTTTTCGATCGGCAATTCAGTCAGCTTTACTACCCTGCCCTCTCCATCCGCAAAAATCCCCAAGCTAAAAACGCCATGCCCATACCCATTCTCGTCCTGCTTGAAGTTCTAATTGTTATCGCACTTTCGAGACTTGTCGGTTTAGGATTTCGAGCGATCAAACAACCTCAAGTCATTGGAGAAATTGTAGCAGGAATTATGCTTGGGCCTTCTCTATTTGGCTTAGTTGCACCAGCCACCGCAACTGCACTTTTTCCAGCCGAAGCCGTTCCCTTCCTCAACGTGTTGTCTGAGGTGGGGCTGATTTTTTTCATGTTCTTGATTGGTTTGGAACTGAATCCCAAGTACCTCAAAAGCAATTTAGATATAGCGATTTTAACTTCCCACGTCAGCATTCTAGTGCCGTTTTCCCTGGGAAGCTTGCTCGCACTGCTGCTGTATCCCATCGTTTCAAATAATAGCGTTTCCTTTACCGCATTTGCTTTGTTTTTGGGCGCGGCGATGTCAATTACGGCTTTTCCAGTGCTGGCAAGAATTATTACAGAACACAATTTGCAGAATACCAAATTGGGGACGCTGGCCTTGACTTGCGCTGCGGTAGACGACGTGACAGCGTGGTGTTTGTTAGCGGTGGCGATCGCAGTTACTCGTACTAATTCGATGATCGGTGCTTTGCCGACAATTATTCAATCTTTAATTTACATCGGTTTCATGCTGACTGTAGTGCGCTGGTTCTTGCAGCGACTTTCCAAACAGTACAACCGCACTGGCAGATTAACACAGTTATTGCTGTCCGGCATTTACATGGGAGTTGTAGCTTCTGCCTTAATTACTGAATGGATCGGCATTCATTTAATTTTCGGTGCATTTTTGCTGGGTGCTGTTATGCCTAAAAATGCGGGATTAACCAGAGAATTAGCTGAAAAAACCGAAGACTTTGTACTAATATTTCTGCTGCCCATATTTTTTGCTTACAGCGGCTTGCGGACTGAAATCGGCTTGCTCAACAGTCCCGAATTGTGGCTGCTGTGCGCCGCAGTTTTGGGAGTGGCAATTATCGGCAAATACCTCGGCACTTACGTTGCGGCCAGAGTTTGTGGCATCAGCAATCGCGAAGCTTCAGCCCTGGGATGGCTGATGAATACTCGCGGTTTGACTGAACTAATTGTGCTGAATATCGGTCTTTCCCTAGGTGTAGTTTCGCCGCTGCTATTTACAATGTTAGTCATCATGGCTTTAGTGACAACTTTTATGACTTCGCCTCTGTTGGAGTGGACTTATCCAAAACGGTTAATTAGGTTAGATATTTCAGAAGTTAACTCTGAGGATTCAGAATTAGAAAATTCACAAATGGCTGACAGCAGCGAAGAAACTGCTAACAAATTGCTGCCAACTTATCGAATTTTAGTACCGGTTGCCAATCCCAGCACGCAGAAAGGTTTACTGCGACTAGCGGTAGCGCTGGCGCAGCCGGCTGCTGGTATGGGTGGTGAGGATTTACAGTCGGCGGCGGTTCATCCTCTGAGTTTGATAGAATTAAATGATGACTATGCCTTTGAAAGTACGCCTGCGGAAGCCGATCGCATTATTCAAGAACGCCGCTCGAAATTATCAGAATTGATTGAGAGTTTGGAAGTGCCGGAGGCACAAAAATTCGTACATCCCATCATTCGGGTTACTAATGATGTTGCCAGGGAAACGGCACAAATTGCGGAAATAGATCGCGCGGATTTGATTTTAGTAGGATGGCACAGGCCAACTTTTAGCAGCAACCGTTTGGGAGGACGTGTCGGCCAAATTCTCAGCAACGCTAAGGTGGATGTAGCAATTTTTGTTGACAGAGGCCGGGAAAGGTTGAATAACTTGTTAGTACCTTACGCGGCAAACATTCATGATGATTTGGGTTTAGAATTGGCGCTGAGACTATTAGTTAATAGCGAGGAACGCCGTTTGACGGTGCTGCGGGTGGCGGTTGACGGGGAAGCTGAAAACAATCTGAGTTACGAGTTTGGGCGAGTGATGGATCAGTTACCAGTTGAGGTGCGATCGCGCATTGAGACTCCGATTGTGGAGGCTGCTGAGCCAATTCAAGCAGTAGTAGCGGCTTCTGCTAATGCTGATTTAACTATTGCGGGTACGAGTCGGGAGTGGGGAATTGAGCGCCAAACTTTGGGACAGTATACTGATGAATTGGCTGTGCAGTGTCATTCTTCGCTACTGATTGCGCGGTGTTACGTTAAAGTGCGATCGCACTTGGCATCGGTACTCAGTCAAACTACTCAGTATTAGTCATGAGTAGGGGCGCACTGGGCATTTTACCCAATTACCGATTACCAATTACCAATTACCAAGATGATGAATCATTTAAGCCTCAAATCCCTGGCATTTTACGGGATTGCGATCGGCTCAGTTTCACTGCTGTTTAAAGTAGTAACTGCTTACGGGGAAGCAAATTTAAAGGCGGCCCCGGCAATTGCGGGAACTTATCGCTTCGATCCTAAAAGTTTGCCCGAATGTCTGAATTCTGATGTTTTGGTATTGACAATCGAGCAATCGGGTGTTTATTTGAGCGGTAATTTGCGATCGGGCAGCAGGGAGGGCAGGGAAAAAACAGCCCAAGAGAAACCTTCTCTATTTGGTAGGTGGGAAACTCAAGGATTGAACTTGTCGGGTGCGGTTCCTAATTTAGCGGGTTGCAGGGACTCCACAGCAACCGGTCAAAACAGTTCTGTTAAAATGCGCGGAATTGTGGAGCAAGAAAGCCTCAAGGGAAAAATTAGTCTAACTGATAAGACGGCGGCTACTGATTTTACTGCTCAAAGAGAAGCGGCGGTGCAACCCCAGAAGCAGGAAGATTGATCGATCCCAATAGAGAATAAGAAAGGGGAAATGGGTAATTCTTGGTCGCTTTCCGACAGAAAGCATCCAGGATACCCGCCACGTAATTCATCCGTCCAGAAATAAAAAACCTGTATCCGATAAAGGAACCCCAGAATTTATCCGTGGGATCAATGCTTCAATTCTAAAATCTAAAATCTAAAATCTAAAATCGCGCAATCGATTGACTCTCCCCTTCTCCCCCCTCAAGAAGCAAGGAATCACAAAGCGGCGGGGTAGGGGAGTGGGCGATCGAACTCCTGCCGCCGGAGCTCGCCCGCGACGGTCGGTTGCTGCTAAATTAGAAAATATACCTAAAAGTCAATGATAAAAATAAAGTATCCCAGAGAAGTTCTTGGTTGAGAATTTGTCTTGCTCAAGACCCCCCGTGCCCGTATAGTTTGTTTGGAATGGATGTTGCCGTGATATTAATGCCGTCAGAAACTTCGCTTACCCAGTCAAACCCGTTAATTTTAGACAGTTTGCCAGACTTGTCGCCCTCCGATGGGGGATGTCCCCGCCGAGCCAGATTGCAAATTGACTTGATGTTGCTGGCGATCGAAGCCTTGTATCTCGGAGGTGCCGAAGAAATGCTGGCTGTGTCAAAGGACCTGGAATTGGAATCAATTATCAAAAATCGGGTTGCCCTTTGGCTGATGCGTAATACTAACCCGCTGAGACGCTATACCCAGCGCCGCTCCCTTACCATTGTGGAGGCAAAAGCGCTGGTGGCGATCGCCTGTAATATGGCGCGTAAGTTAACCGCCACAATTCGGCAGTTGCTGCTAGACTCCCAGCAGTTGCGATCGAAAAATATCCCCCTCAACCAGAACCAGCCGCTGGCGGAGTATTTAGAACGCTTTCGAGCTCACTTTCGATCGCGCATGAACCCCAAGCGATCGCTAGTTGCAGCTTACGATTCCGACGACAAGCTCAACGAACTAGCTTTGAACTTGTTGAGCAAACTGCTATTTTGTACAGGCACAGCCGGAATGCAGCGCTTCTGGGTTAGCCTGTTTGATGGAGAAGTTGAATAAAAAATGACTATTAGGCGTCAGTACAGTCTGCCAAATTGCACCCTGGTTCTAGAAGGGTTGAGCGATGGATCGGCAGCCAGCCAGTTAGATATAAGGCCGGTGCTTTCCATATTAATGAGCGCTGAATGCTATGTTACAGGTCTTGGCGAGCCCCTAAGCGGGGGACGGGAGTTTTTTGAAAGCTTGGTGAGGGCCGTCAGCAGCTACGCTCAAGAATTTATGAGCGGAGTGCATTATCCCGATCGCTACGGCCCGAATGTGGGTATGGTACAGTTGCACAGAATTGACGGGAATTTGCACCGATTGACCGTTCTACCCGCCTCCACAGGCAGCGCCACCCAAATCGATCAAAAAACAGAACTGTCGGCAAAAGTTGATTTGACGACGGTACAGCTATTTGACTTGGTAGAGGCGATCGATCAATTTTTTGCCGACACGCAGACGCTGCCGGAATTGTCGCTGCAATTAACCCCAATTTCCAAGCGTTACGTCAAGTCGGCCGAACCTTTGGCGAAGCGGACTTTACCTGCTGTCGTGGGGGTGTCGAGTTTGGCTTTGGCTGCGATGGCGTTTTTCTTGGTGCCGATACCGGAAGTCCAGCGGCCGAGAGATCCGGTGCCGCAGCCCAATCCTGCAGGCCAGAATCAGGGGACGCCGAATCCGGGCGGATCGGGTTCGCCTAATCCCAATCCCACGCCCCCTGCTGACGGTTTGCTGCCTGGGACTCAAACTCCGAACGCTGAATCGCTTTCGCCGACTCCGATCCCCGCGCCGCAGCCGGACGCTTCACCGTTGGCCACACCGCAGTCGAGCACTTCGCCGGAAAGCACGCCCACTCCTGTTGCGGAAGGTTTGGCAAGCCCAGATGTGGCAGCGGTGCCAATTACCGATCCAGGGGAAATTGACCTGTTGAGGGGCAAACTTTCCCAGCAAATTGACGGAGTTGTGAAGGATAAGCCTCCGGTTGATGCGGAGTTGGTTTATCGGGTGAGTGTGGCCCCAGACGGGGCGATTGTCGGTTACAAGCCGGAAAATTCGGCAGCAGTCGATCGATCAGAAACGCCGTTGTCTGAGTTGCTTTACCAACCGGTTGGCACCAGGACACCTGCGGAACCGCTGGCTGATTTCCGCGTAGTTTTGGCACCAGACGGCACTGTTCAAGTCACTCCTTGGTAATGGTTAACTGTTGACTGTTGACTGTTAACGGTTGACTGTTGACTGTTAACGGTTGACTGTTGACTGATACCAAATCCCGCTTAAATGCTGCCTCATACCATGTCCGATCGATCGCGCATAATACAATTGCCGGGGCGGGTTTTTGAGATTGTCGGTTTTTAGCAAATATTGTTGGTGAACCCGCCCCTACAGGAATCAGGGTAATTGACCGGACATGATATCAATCTCTTAGTCTGGGGAGGCAGACTTGGTTTTTCTAGTAGCGATTTAAATCGCCGAATCATCTACAAACCGATTGCTGATTCAAAACCCTGTTGGTGCGATCGGCTTAATGTCTGGGTCAAATCCTCCAACTTGATTGGTGCGAATTATCCACAAAAAAGCTCCTTGTTTTAATAAAACTTTGGCTATTTCATCTTGGGTTCGCCTCGGCAGCATTGTTCGGTAACTAATAGCAGTTTTTATCAGGGTTGCTATACCTGCAAAAAAGGTTTTTTTCAGTTCCGCATCAATCCCCGCCAATGTCGAATTTTTCCGCCAATCTGGACGAACAATTCCGAGGGGCATTAATACTTTTTCTAAACTCTCTCCTAAAGCTACTAATTGGTGAAACCTTTTGCTTTGTGCGTCGGTGGGATGTGTTTTTAACCAGTCTTGAATCTGAGGATTTGACTCTATTTCGGAAGTGATTTTTTTAATTGTGGCGTAAATTGCCTGACTTGAATCTTGGACGCAAGAAGTTGCTGGCGTGACTAAACTTGCGCCGGTGCCGTCTCCGCTGCGGTAGCGGGCCATCATGATATCTAGTTGCTGGTTTAATTCGGTTAAAGGTGACAAGGTGATGCCGTCAAAATCGTAGTCGCAACACACGCAGTCTAATTTACAGATGATATCGCAAACCGGGCGATCGCCCAACCAGCCGCGCTGCAAGTCTCCCATGTAGCTTTGCCATTTGCTGGAACCGGCAACAATTCCGTCGGGATTGTGGGCGTAAACTTGTTTGTATTCTATGTCAAAACGCAGTTCGCTGGTAAAGCGATCGCGCACTACTTTTGCTACTCCGAAAGCAAAATGTCCGGTGACAATTCCCAGGGGTTGCCGTTCGCCTTTTTTGCCGCCGATACCCCCGAAACTGTGAATCACTATCCCGATATCTCCTTCTTGCCAAGGAGAGATTGAAGCGTTTTCTTTAGCGTCATTTGGGGTTAACAATACTATTTTTGCTTGCCCTTTTTGGGCTGGTGTATTTTCCCAATTTTGGCTGCTTAAATAATCGATAGATTTTTTTAGTCCGAAATGTGTTTCATCTGGGATTAATTGGGCAATTTTGCGGGGTTCGATTGCCTGTACTACAAATATACTGTCTTCGTCTCTTTCGCCGTAAATGTACCAGCCTTCTGGATTTAAGGGCGATTGTTCGATTAGGTGATTGGTAGACCTCGCTACGCCATTTTTGTCTGGCTGTACTTGTGGAATCCGAATGATTTCGGCGGCGCCGTCAAATTGTTGAGATGTTTTGTTGAAATGCCGGACAATAAATTTGTCGCTGTCGCGTTCTTTTCGCTGTAAAATAGAGACTAAGGCGCAGAAACGTCCGATAATTTGTACTGGTTCGCGATCGATCGTGAGTTCCTGGCGATCGCTGCTGCTATAATGAATCGCAATCACCGGCCTCCGCAGCATCACAGTCACGCTGTCTTCAAGTCTGCTGCCTGCTAGAGTTTCTAAAGGCCCGACATTTCGCCAGCCGTTTAATCTATCTGGATGGATGTTGCCAGATTTTTGACTTTTTTGAGTTTCTTGTGTGAAGTTTATATCTTGACTGACTGCGTGGACAAAAAACTGTACTTCGCGATTTGTACTCCATTTCAAAAATGCTGTTTTGCCAATAAAGTTTTTATATTTTTTGGGTGCATTTATTACTTCAAAAAACACTGTGCCGTAGGGCAGCCGCTGTTCGTTTGATGGCAAAATTAAGCGCCCGTGCCAAAGAGCGATCGGCTTGTAGAGATAGGCAACTGCTGCTGATTTTTCGCAGATTATCTCCGGCTCAATCGCTCTTGAAATATCGCTTTTGCCTCCAAAAATAGTAGCAGTTAAATTGCCGTCACTTTCTACGAATCTGGGTTCTAAAAAAACCTTTTCAGGTTCGGAAATATGAGCGGTTGAATTGCCCGTCTTTCTGGTGAACGAGCGTATAAAAAAATGGCGGTTTCCCTCCAATTTCGCTTGCAACCAATTAAGAAAAATCCGAATAAAAATAAAAGCTGTTAGACCGGAAATAACAGCCAGAACTATCAGCCCCAGGGTCAAAATGAATTGGTTAAAAGACTGACCTGACACTAGAAAAATTGTGGGCCATATCCAAGAAAATGCCGCCATAATATCTAAAAACGAGTTTTAGGTTCGATCCAGTCTGTGCTGGCTTGACTGCCGAAAACTAGGGGTTTGTCCTCGGTGACTGCTACTGTTTGCCCTGTCATATCCACTGCACAAAGAGGCCAAGATCGATCGCCCAAATTGCCGGCGCGGAACAGAACTTTTCCGGGACAAACTTGACTCCAACCCAACAATACAGCATGAGTGTAAAGACTGCGAGCGGGAGCAACGGTATAAGTATAATTATCATTTTTGTCCCAAATGACACCGTAGTCGGACATATCGGAAGAGTTGAAAAGTGCTTCAAATTCGCGGGCGAGAATCCGGGAACCGTCTTGATTCCAAGAAACAGGCACTAAAATGGCGATCGTCCCGGACATATCTGTATCATCGCTAGCATACATCCCACTTTCGGCCAGTGGCGAAGCAGCCGCCACTGTTTGCAGTTCGCCGGTTTTGAGATTTTCCACAAACATGACGCTGCTAACCCGACATCGGGAGAATTCCGGCTGTACTTGCAACTCAATTCGACTGTAAGCTGCGTATTGGCCGTTAGTTGATACTAGAGATGGACTGCGATAATAGCGGAGGCCTGTGCCTGCAGTGGAGCTCACTTTAGCATGAGTGGCACTAATCCACTCCCAAGGAACGGGATAAGGGCTATTTAAAGGGTCAGTCATCGGTTTTTTTTCCAAAAGTTTTACTGAATTATCCAACAGATTCAGGCTGGCACGCAACGGACTAGAAACCAGGTTTCTAGTCCGTTGCGTGCCACCAAACCACAGATTTATATAAACCGGGTTTCTTTTTTATATTTTAGATTGGAGGACAAATCTCAAATCTCAAATCTCAAATTTCAAATCGGATAGGTAAGATAGTATCGAAATTAATGTGGTCTGTACACCGAGAGGGATGAAATATGACGCGATCTTTTAACCAAAAACCTTCAATCCCCCCCACTCGCGTCTCCAAGTCGCGGGGAAAAGGTTTGCTTGTACTGTCGCTGATTTTTCGACTGCTGCTGCTGGGGGTGGGTAGCGGTTTTGCGTGGGTTTTGGGGATGGCGATCGCTCAAATTTATCCGTCAGGGGCGACGGAAATGCCGATCGCAGAGAGATTGCTGCGTGTAACTCAAAATTTGACCTCCAGCCCGAAACGCGCCCCAGCAACGCCAATTCCGGCACTCCCGCCACCAACCGCTACACCGACTCCCCAGTCAACAGTCAGTCCTGCCCAGAGAGAGAAATTGCAGTCGGATTTGAGACAGTTGCAGGGCGAACTCAACGCGCTGATTGGTCGCACTGCCGCTTTGGAGAGTCAGTTGGGCAGCAGCCGCCCGACGGAAACTTTGGAAAAGCGTTTGCAGTTGATGTCGCGGGAATTGGCGGGGCCGGAAACGGCGGCAACTCCTGTTCCGCCTTTACCGGCGATCGGCAGCAGCCCCAGTCTGAACCCTGAAACGGTGAATACTGCGCCACAGAATGCCAATAATCCGGTGTTTGGGGGAGATGGGCTGATGGTGACTCTGCCCAGCGATGTTTTGTTTGATACTGGCAGCATTTCTTTGCGCGCGGGCACAAGTGCGATTTTGGACAATTTGGTGGCGGAGTTGGGCAATCACGAGGGGGCAACTGTGCGGGTTGCGGGCCACACTGACGACGCGGGGGAAGCGGCGGATAATCGCAATGTGTCGTTTGCCCGGGCTCAGGCTGTGGTGCAGTATTTGTCTGGTGTGCTCGGTCAGAAGTATCATTGGGTGGCGATCGGCTATGGGGAAAGTCGCCCTTCGGTAGACAATAGTTCTGATACTAATCGGCAGCGCAACCGCCGCATTGAGGTGGCAATTAGTCCTTAGTTTTTAGTCATCAGTCATCAGTTATCAGTCGGCAGACTTGTAGATACTGTTGAAGTGTTAATGGTAGCGATCGAATAATTGGAGTCAATCGATTTTAGATTTTAGATTTTAGATTTTAGATTGACTTGCGCGAGATAAATGCGGGGGCAATAAGTGATTTTCGATTTTCGATTTTGGATTGATTCCACGGATAAATAACGTGGCGGGTACCACATGAAGAAATTCGTGGTCATATCACATCCGGTTGAACCGGAATGATTTAACCGCAGAGGGCACAGAGGACGCGGAGGAAGAGAAGAGAGAGATGAATAATTCCGATGCCAACGGGTTTGATATCGAACGGCTTCTGGGATGTTAAAATTGCTGTTGTGAATTTAAGATCAAACCTGGCAACTACGGAATTATACCCAAGTACGAGTGTCCCCGCGATCGGTCACGTAAGCGCTGAACTCCGAAAATTATTATTCCGATGCCAACAGAAACGATATAAATTGTATGTTTCAATTCCCTACTCCCCTTCTCCTCTTCTCCCCTGCTGTCACGCCGAAGGTGTAAGAGGTGGCAAGTCAGAATTATTTTTAGCCCGATCTATTGCCTCTCGATGTTCGCTCCTAAGTTTCGGTTTTAAATACAAGTTCTCAATCAAAGCTGCCACTCCCGCAAACCAAGGCGGCACAATTACTGCCCCAATAATTCCTAATACTTGAACGCCTCCCAATACAGACAGCAATTGATATAAAGGATGCACACCAACCGAGGAACCAACCAGCAAAGGATCGAGTACGTAAGTTTCTAAATTCTGGATAATTACAAATAACAGTAATACCCACAAAAGTACCCAGCCACCTTTAGCTAATGCTACAATTAATGCTGGTACTGCTCCCAATACTGGGCCGATGAACGGAATCAAGTTTGTCACACCTGCGATCGCACCCAAGCCTAAAGCAAATTCCGGCATTCCCAAAATGCTTAAACCTGTGGTAATAAATATCCCTAAAATGCCCGAAACTAACACTCGCCCGCGAATATAGCTCCCCATTCTTTGACCAATTGGCGCCACTTGTGCGGCTAATCTTGTATCCCAAGGTTTTGGGAAAAATTGCACCAAACTTTTGATTAATGTGTCGCTGTCGGCAACCATGTAACCGGAAATAAATAATGCTAAAACTAAGCTGAAAAAACCGCCTAGAATGCCTCTGGTTAAACTGTACGATCGCAAAACCAGTTGTTGACTCGATCGAATCAGCCAATTAGTCAGCGATTGAGTGTCCACCAGACCCACCAAGGTTGGGGCGTCGTCGGTTAGGCGACTCAATAGATTAGTTGCCACAGTTCGCAAACTTTCGACATAAACTGGTAACTGCCGCAGCAGTAACTCTATTTGTTCGATGACTGTGGGCCCGATTAACACTACCGTCCCGCTAAATCCACCGATGAGAGTTAAATAAACCATAATCACCGCCAGCCAGCGGGGAACCCGCATCGTTTGGGCCCAATTAACGATCGGGACGATCGAAGCAGCCAGCACAACTGATATCATCAGAATTACTAGCAGGCTCCGCAATTGCCACAGCAGCACTAGCAGCAAGGACGATGCTACAATTAGCAGCAAGTTAGGTAAAGAAATGGTAATCCGCTGTTCTGACATGATTATTCTGACAAAATTGAGTAATGATATTGTTGTCGATCGTGTCACTCTCTATTTTATGATAAACGATATGATATAAATAATATAATTAAGATTATGAAGTCGCTCTTAAAACCCGTTGAATGGATCGGCAGTTCCCGTGACGACTTGCGCGACTTTCCTGAAGATGTTCAGCAAATTATGGGTTTTGCTTTGTACCGCGCTCAACTGGGTAAAAAGCATCCTGATGCTAAACCGCTTAAAGGATTTAAAGGTGCTGGCGTTCTAGAAATTGTTGAAAATTTTGATGGAGACACTTACCGAGCTGTATATACCGTAAAATTTGAAGGAATAGTCTATATTCTTCATGCTTTTCAAAAAAAATCAAAGCAGGGAATTGCTACCCCCAAGCAAGATATAGATTTGATTGAATCTCGACTTAAGCGTGCCAAAGAACACTACAAAAAATATTTAGAACAGCAAGAAGTGGAGGAACAAAATGACTGAAGAAATAAAAGTGCATTCCAGTAGTGGAAATGTTTTTGCTGATTTAGGGCTACCCAATCCAGAGGAATTACTGATTAAGGCAGAACTAGCTCATCAGATTAGTGAATTAATTTCGGAACGCCAACTAACCCAGAACCAAGCAGCAAAGCTATTAGGAATCGATCGACCTACACTCTCAGCATTGATGCGCGGTAAATTATTAGATTTCTCTACGGAACGCCTATTTCGTTTTCTCAACGCACTCGGCAGCAACGTAGAGATTAGGATTGCCCACTCGCCACCAAATGTTCAAGCTAAAACTCACATTGTCGTAGCATCATAAGTAAACAAACAAGTAAAAAATTAAAAGATTAATATGCAATCACCACCTTCAAATAAAGATTTGTCAACCATTTCATCTATAAAATCACCAACGCTGTTTTACGAATGGCAAAACTATCGCTGTGCTTATGATGTTTATAACCCAACTACTGCGACAGAAGATAGCATCCCTTTGTTATTAATTCACCCGATAGGAGTTGGTTTGTCAAGAATCTTTTGGCATAGATTTTGTGAGAGTTGGTACAAAGCAGGGAACAGTAATCCGATTTATAATCCCGACCTTTTGGGCTGCGGCGATTGCGAAATGCCGGCTGTGGCCTGCTATCCTGACGATTGGGCGGCACAGTTGCAGTATTTCTTGGAAACTGTAGTCAAAAAACCTGCGATCGTCCTCGTGCAAGGTGCTTTACTGTCTGTAGGCTTGGCTTTAGCAAAAAAGCAGCAGGAAAGCGGCTCAAATTTAATTCGCGGCTTAGTTCTCGCAGGGCCTCCAGCTTGGGCGGTGATGAACAAACATTCGACAGAAAGACAGCAAAGAATTGTCTGGAATTTGTTAAATTCTCCCCTGGGAAACGCTTTTTACCGCTACGCCAGACGCGCTGAGTTTTTGCGTTCTTTTTCTGTGAAACAACTGTTTGGCGATGCGGCACAAGTTGACAGCGAATGGTTGGATGCTTTGCAGGCTGGGGCGGCCAATCCTGACAGCCGTCACGCGGTTTTCTCGTTTTTAGCGGGGTTTTGGCGCCAGGATTATAGTAACACGATTCAAAAGTTCGATCGACCTGCACTCATTGTCATGGGAGAAAAAGCCTCAAGCATCAGTCAAGCGGGTAAGGAAGAGAAACCGGATGAAAGATTAGCGCAATATTTAGCTTATTTTCCCAATGGGGAAGGTTTATTAATGCCGGGGCGCAATGTTTTGCCCTACGAATCCACCGCAGAATTTGTCGCGGCTGTTGCCGAATTTGTGAACAAGTTAAATAAAACTTAAATCTATTTGTGGAGTTATTATCTAATAATAACTGATATCGTTTCCGGTTGCATCGGTATTGTTCAAATACTCAACAGTTAACAGTCAACAGTCAACAGTCAGAACCAGTTGTCTCATGCTTCCGGCTCGTCCAAAGACTGGCGTAATGTTGCAATAACATCCTCGGCTGACTGGTGTCGAAATTTGCCTGTACGGAAATCAGCTAAGGTTCGTTGGGCATCAGCAGCTATTTCCGCGCGGACACTCTCGCGGTGACGGTTTTGCAGGATTTTTATCAGCATTTCCTGCTGTTCGTAGGACAGTTGTAAAGCAGTTTCTAGCACTTGGTCGAGGGTATTCATAGAGCTAGGCTATTACCTCTAAGGTTGAACAAATTGCGAAGTTGAGTAAATTATATCGCTTATTCAAAGACTAGGCTACACTAAAAAAAATGTACTAAACTCGGTTTGGTCATGAGCGATCGCAAAATCATTACGATCGAACCAGGTAAACGCGGTGGAAAGCCTTGCATCAGGCGAATGCGAATTACCGTTTATGATGTGTTGGGTTGGCTGGCTGCGGGAATGTCTCACGCAGAGATTCTAGACGATTTTCCAGAGTTGACGGAGGAAGACATTAGAGCGTGTTTAGAATTCGGCGGTTGAAACCGCTTCTTGTCAAACAAAGTCTGCCTCCGCAGACTATGAATTTAGTTTCAACCACGATGCCAGATGGTTGTACCATCCTTTTGATCGATCAAAGTAATCCCATTATCCTTAAGCTCGTTGCGGATGCGATCGCCCTCAGCAAAATCCCTAGCTTTCCGGGCATCTTTCCGCTGCTGAATCATCGCCTCAATCTCCGCATCACTCAAACCATAAACAGCATCATTGCTATCACTTTCCGGCTGAACTTCTAAACCCAAAACCCCCGCCAAACTCACCAATGTCAGCCATTTTTGCTGCAACAAATCCGGCGCAGTTTCTGTTTTTCCCTGATGCACTAAAACATTGCCTTCTTTGGCCAATTCCTTAGCCAATTCAAACAAAATCGTCACAGCGCCGGGAGTATTGAAATCATTGTCCATCGCTGATTGGAATTCCTGCACAGCTTTGCTATCCTGTCCAGTTTTCTCAACGTCCCAACTCAGTTGAGAACCGTAGCGCAGCCCAAACAGCAAACCTTCATT
Source organism: Microcoleus sp. AT8-A3 (assembly GCF_036705675.1). NCBI lineage: Bacteria > Bacillati > Cyanobacteriota > Cyanophyceae > Oscillatoriales > Microcoleaceae > Microcoleus > Microcoleus sp. AT8-A3. Next base: position 45,106 of record NZ_JAUBVD010000030.1, on the reverse strand, counting down.
GATGGTATTCCAGCCATTTCTAGCGCTAGCGATCGCCTCTTCGGTAAAATCAATTTGACTGCGATACTGCGCCATCAACACAAACAGCCTCACCGCCATCGGTTCCACCGCTTTTGCATTCTCGCTTTGATTCTGACTCCCATCCTGCGTAGGGGCGGTGCCCCCGTGCCCGCCCTGGGCTGCGGGGGGGTTAGATTCCAAATCGCCCGACCAATTCCCATCCAACAAATCGCGAATTGTAATAAAATTGTGCAAAGATTTCGACATCTTTTTGCCATTGACAGTCACAAAAGCATTGTGCATCCAATAATTAGCCAGTGACTTGCCAGTCGCGGCTTCAGATTGAGCAATTTCGTTTTCGTGGTGCGGGAAAGTTAAATCGGAACCGCCGCAGTGAATGTCAATTGTTTCGCCCAAGCAATCGCGCACCATCGCCGAACATTCGATGTGCCATCCGGGGCGACCTTTTCCCCAAGACGACTCCCAAGCAGGTTCACCGGGTTTAGCGCTTTTCCACAGGGCAAAATCAGAGGAATCTTGCTTTTTTTGAGCTTCTATTTCTGCGGTGTCCAATCTACCGCTAGCCCCTGCCTGCATTTCTTCCAACTTGCGGCCGGAAAGTTTTCCGTAATCGGCAAACTGCCTCACGTTGTAGTAAACGTCGCCGCCGTTCGCATAGGCATAACCTTTATTTTCTAATTCGTGAATCAGCCGTTTAATGCCGTCGATTGTATGGGTGGCGCGGGGATATTCATCGGCCCTGAGAATATTCAGTTTGTCCATATCTACGAAATATTCATCGATGAAGCGTTCCGCCACGGCTTCCATTCTGGAATTGGTTTCGCGGGCGCGGTTGAGAATTTTGTCGTCAATATCTGTAAAATTCTGCACGTAGCGCACATCGTATCCCCGCCACATCAGATAGCGGCGCACCATGTCCCAAACAATGTAAGCGCGGGCGTGGCCGACGTGGCAGTAATCGTATACCGTAACGCCGCAGCAGTACATCCGCACCTTTCCTGGTTCGAGGGGCTCAAAAGGTGATTCGCGACGGGTCAAGCTGTTGTAAAGCGTTAGAGTCATTCGATTTTAGATTTTAGATTTTAGATTTTAGATTTTACAAGATTTACGCAGAAGCTCTATGTGTAGGGTGTGCAGTGCCCACCTTATCTGTATAGGTAGCGTCAAACCTTTTTTGGGTTCAGGAATGTTGGTTTGTAGTTGCGATCGCCCGTAAGCGTTGCTTGCACAAGAGTACCGCCCAACTGCCAGCCTACCAAATTTTGTACTAAATCTCCTCTATCCATAGTACCGCCCTGGCCGACTCAATCTCACATCTAATTCATGTCAGGGAATGTTGACAATTGTTTCCCTGACGATCCCCACAAGCGCTTAATTATCAAGATTCCCTGACAAAGCGATCCCCAAAATCACGAAAATGCGTATAAGTACCCAGAATTAAAGGAAAAGACCCCTTGACCCGATCGCAAGTTGTCTGCAACATTGAGTCATGACAAAACGATCCCAAAGAAATGCTTCGATTAAGCAGCACTGGGAGTCGAATAGCGCGTGTGCTGCAAGCACAGCGTTGCTAGCAGCACCGATCGCACTCACAAAATCGATCTTGTCAATCAAGAATCGACAGATAAAGCTTTATTTAGATCGAACGGTGCGCGCAGAAGCCAAGAAGTCCAAACCCCCGATCGCATGGGGAAAAAGACAAGCTAAAAACAAGCAAGGCTTCAAAGGTTGGAGAGATTTGGAAGCTCGATAATATGTAGATTTAAAAGAGTTTCTAACTCAAAAAGTCAACACATTTGTGTTGGAAGAAAAAATCTAACCCGCCATCCTAAATTAGTGGAGAACCAACTCATGGCAAAAGAACGCCCACCATTAGAAGAGATGACTTTGCGACAACTCCGCAGAGTTGCTAGCGAATGTGGAGTCTCTCGCTACAGCCGGATGCGGAAATCGCAACTCCTGGCATCAATTCAAGAAATTCAGCGCACCAAATTTTCCTACAGCCCATCTCGCAAACTAGAGGCACAAGAAGCAGTGGAAGCAGCAAAGTTTGAACTCGGTCAAGAAGATAGAACAGGCGGTTCTTTGTCGTCTGTAGATGAAGGTTTAGCAGATTTGCCCAACGGCTACGGCGAAAGCCGGGTGGTTTTAATGCCCCGCGACCCAGAATGGGCCTACACTTACTGGGACATTCCCAACGATCGCAAAGAAGAATTGCGTCGCCAAGGAGGACAGCAACTCGCCCTGCGGATCTACGACGTTACAGATGTTAACCTCGACACTCAAAGCCCGCACAGCATTCAAGAATATCCCTGCGACGAACTGGCGCGGGAATGGTACGTGCCAATCCCCGTGAGCGATCGGGACTACGCGATCGACATCGGCTACCGCTGTGCAGATGGTCGGTGGCTGGTATTAGCTCGATCGGCTGAAGTCCGCGTTCCTCCCGTCTATCCCAGCGACTGGATTGAAGATCAATTCATCACCCTCGACTGGGAAGAAGAATTGCAGGGCAAAACCTTCGCCGAACTGGTTCCTCCGGCCAAGAAACTCGCAAAAGCAGTCAATGGCGGTGGTTACAGCACCAGCAACGCCATCTACGAACAAATCTTCGGCATGGCAGAATCTGCCGAATCCCTGCGCGTAGCGGGTTCTGTCTTCGGTTCCATGCAGCACGTCGCCGGTTCCGTCCAGCAAGTCGGCATCCACGAACAAGCTCTCAGTTCCTACGTGTTCCCCTCCGGCGTCGGAATGTGGGCGGCTCCCACCATGTCCGGCCTCACCGCGTCGGGTGTCGGTATGTCCGGCCTCACCGCGTCGGGTGTCGGTATGTCCGGCCTCACCATGTCGGGTGTCGGTATGTCCGGTCTCACCATGTCAGGTTTCGGTATGTCCGGTGTCGGTATGTCGGGAGTTGGCTTCGCCGCCCCGATGCGCCCCCGCCAGTTCTGGTTAGTTGCTGATGCCGAACTGATTGTCTACGGCGCCACCGAGCCTGACGCTACCGTCTACGTAGGCGGACAGCCGATTAAACTCAATCCTGACGGCACTTTCCGCTTCCAGATGTCTTTCCAAGACGGCTTAATCGACTATCCGATTTTTGCAGTAGCAGCAGACGGCGAACAAAACCGCGCCATCCACTTGAAATTCAACCGCGAAACCCCAGAACGGCGCACCAATACCAAGCAGGATGCTGTTGTGGAATGGTTGGGCTAATCGCTCGCGGTCGATCGAGCAACGGGCGATCGTGCAGGTTTGTGCCAATTTTTTAACCATCACAAGGCATAGCCTCAGCCGATCGTAATTTGTTAAGGTTAATCCCAGACAACAACCCATAACACCCCCTATACACCGTTCTCCTGTTTTGAGGAGCGGTGTTTTTTGTATGTAGGATCGCGAATTAAATAACTTACAATTTTAATTGTTATTGTGGGATGGGCGGGACGCCCATCCCACTTTCAAAAGTGGAAGTTATTTAATTCTCATTCCTTAGTTTGTATTTAGGATTTACTCAGAAACCGGGTTTTTATTGGAGAATAGATCGTCGATCGGGCGATCGACAAAAGTTATACCAATGCTTAAAAGTAGGGATAAATATAGATTGGATGCGAGCATCTGTAGGGACTTAGGCTGGGTGTAAGTCCCTACTTTGTTTCATCTGAGATATTGCACAATTCTCAATTACTTGTTTAGGAACAGGCTTTTCGGCCTGTTCCACAAGAGATGAATTTCATTGTGGAACAGGCCGAAAAGCCTGTTCTTGACAATGGTGCAAGATGTGAGTTTCATCCGATTGACAACTGCTATAGCAATCCTAAATGAGTCGTCAACTTTTTACCCCACCCCAACCCTCCCCTTACCAAGGGGAGGGAGTAAGAAATTCACAAATGATTTAGGATTGCTATATATTAGACAATTTTCTCAATATCTCTCTATAGATAGATGTCTACTCAACTCCCCTTCCACCTACTTAAATCAAAATGTGTACTCTTCACTCAAGCATTATTAAGTAAGCTAAAGTTTACTTAAATTTTTATTGCACAAACTGGCTAAATCCAGCGAAACAAAAGAAAGCGAGTTATGAGAGAAATAAGGCGATCGCACCGCCATTCCTCAAAAGCAAATGCAAAAAATAAATTCCCCGCAGCAACGAAGCCAGAAGCGCCCCCGTCTTTTAGCCTTATTCGCTGTCACATTAGCCACCGTCTTGCTTTTATTTATTCTGCCGGCACTGACTCAACAGCCAGTCGCGATCACCATGTTAATGCAAGGTCAAGACCTTGTTAACTGGAAACCCTTTGTCAAAGAATTTGAACAGAAAAACCCCGACATTCGCATCAACCTCATAGAAGGGCCTTTTGACAGCAATCTCATAGAAAATCTTTACACATCTGCCTTTCTTTTAGGCGACTCGCCCTACGACATCATCAACATGGATATTGTCTGGGTTCCCAAATTTGCAGCCGCAGGTTGGGTAAGCGATTTGACAGACAGAATTCCCCCCGAACAACTATCAAAATTTATCCAAGGAAACGTCGAAGGCGGGCGGTATCGGGGCAAACTTTATCGAATTCCCCACGCTTCCGATGCCGGAATGCTTTATTACCGCAAAGACATTTTAGAACAAGCGAAAATTCCCGCCCCGAAAACCTTTGAAGAGATGGTAAAAATCTCTCAAAACTTGCAAAAACAGGGAAAAGCAACTTGGGGTTATCTGTGGCAAGGTAAACAATACGAGGGAGTATCTGCGATGTTTGTCGAAGTGCTCTCCGGTTTTGGTGGCTTTTGGGCTAACCCGCAAACTTTTGAAGTTGGGTTAGATAAACCAGAAGCAATTAAAGCAGTGGAATTTCTCAAAAATACGATCGCCTCTGGCATTTCTCCTCCCGGTGTCACCACCTACGGAGAAGAAGAAACCCGGCTTTTGTTTCAAAACGGCCAAGCGCTGTTTTTGCGAAACTGGCCCTATGTTTGGAAGCTGGCAAATGCCGAAGGATCGAATGTTAGAGGTAAAATTGCGATCGAGCCAATGCTCAGCAGTATCGGTCAAACAGGCGGTTCCTGCTTGGGCGGCTGGGGCTGGGGAATTGCCAAAACCTCAAAACATCCAGAACAAGCGTGGAAAGCAATTCAGTATCTTACCAGCGAGGAAACCCAGCGCAAATTTATTTTACAAACCGGTTTAGTTCCCAGTTACAAATCCCTATTTACCAACAAAGAAATAGTCGCCAAATATCCCCACTACCCGCAACTGCTAAAAGTAGTGGAACGATCATCTTTGCGCCCGCCTCTGGCACAATACGCTCAAGCTTCTGATATTTTGCAGCGCTATTTGAGTTCAGCTTTTACCGGGAGAATGAGTGCAGAACAAGCAATGAAAGCAGCAGCTAGCGAAACTCGTAATTTATTAGGCAGTTTGAAACAACCCCAAGCTTCGTAAATTTGACATCTTGTCTCTGTTAGAAACAGGCAAGATGCCTGTTCCACAAAGAGTTAGAAACAGGCAAGATGCCTGTTCCACAAAGAGTTAGAAACAGGCATCTTGCCTGTTCCACAAAGAGTTAGAAACAGGCAAGATTCCTGTTCCACAAAGAGTTAGAAACAGGCAAGATGCCTGTTCCACAAACCAGTTAATTCAATTGTGGGGAGTAGGGGTTGGGCTTCTGGCCCGCCAAAAAATAAATTAAAGGTGAACAAGATGCAATTAGACAAGATGCGACAGCGCGAACAAAAAACCGGATGGATATTAGTAGCACCAGCTTTGATAATTCTGATGCTAGTATTTGCTTACCCAATATTGCGGGCTTTTTGGCTGAGTTTATTCACCCAAAACCTCGGTACAGAATTAAAACTGGTTTTTTCCGGTTTTGCTAACTACAGTCGAATGTTAGGCGACGGGCGTTTCTGGCAAACTTTAGGCAACACCACTGTATTTACTGTCGCCTCTGTTGTGCTGGAATTAATTCTCGGTATGGGCATTGCCTTAGTCTTAAATCAATCCTTCCCAGGGCGCGGCATTGTTCGCACAATCTCCCTGCTACCTTGGGCGTTGCCCACTGCATTGATGGGAGTAGCTTGGGCGTGGATTTTTAATGACCAATACGGGGTAATTAACGACATTTTGAGGCGATTGGGATTGATTCAAAATAGCATTAGCTGGCTGGGAGATCCGACTTTGGCAATGATGGCAGTGATTACAGCGGATGTGTGGAAAACTACGCCCTTTGTCAGCTTGCTTTTGCTAGCGGGATTGCAATCAATTCCCGGTGATTTGTACGAAGCCCACGCGATTGACGGCGCTAGTAGCTGGCAGAGTTTCCGTCAAGTTACTGTGCCCCTGTTGATGCCGCAAATTGTGATTGCTGTGCTGTTTCGATTTGCCCAATCTTTCGGCATTTTTGACTTGATTCAGGTGATGACGGGAGGGGGGCCGGCGGGGGCAACGGAGACGGTTTCTATCTACATTTACAGCACGGTAATGAGGTATTTAGACTTTGGGTATGGGGCGGCTTTGGTGGTGTGTACTTTTTTGATGTTAGTGGCAGCAGTTGCGATCGCCACTTATCTGTTATCGAGAGCCCGCATCAATTGATTTTAGATTTTAGATTTTAGATTTTAGATTTGAGGATTGTAGATTGTAGATTTTAGATTGCTGAACGGTTTAAATTTTTCCTTTCATTGGTATAAATTATGTCGATCGCCCGCGAACAACCTAGCAAAAAAACCTTTAACATCCGGCAATTAATCTTGCCAATCTCAGCGCTCTTAATTGTCGCATATTTTCTCGCACCTATTATCTGGCAGGTACTAACTTCTTTCAAAGTAAATGCGGATATTTCGGCGATTCCCAACGTCTACATTCCCAAACGAATTACTTTCGAGCATTACCTGTCGCTGTTCCAGCGCCGCCCGTTTGCACTTTACATTTTAAATAGCGCTTTTGTTTCGATTACTTCAACATTGCTGTGTTTGGCTGTAGGCGCTCCTGCAGCTTACGCTTTAGCCCGGTTGCGGCTGTGGAGCGAGAGAATTATCCTGGCAAGTGTGACGATTGTAACGCTATTTCCGGCGGTGCTGCTATTTTTGGGACTGCTGGAAATTGTCAAAGCTTTGGATTTAGGCAATAATTATTTAGCCTTAATTATTCCTTACACTGCTATCAATTTGCCGCTGACAATTTTGGTGATGCGAAGTTTCTTTCAACAGTTGCCAAAAGATTTGGAAGATGCGGCTAAAGTTGACGGCTACAACACTTTTCAAATGCTGTGGCAAATCGTGCTACCGATGACATTTCCAGCGTTAGTCACAACGGGAATTTTGACGTTTATTTCAGCTTGGAACGAGTTTATTTTTGCACTGACATTTATGACTCGCGAATCTCTGAAAACTATTCCCGTCGCAACTGCTCAACTCAGCGGGGTGTCAGTCTTTGAGATTCCTTACGGCCCGATCGCCGCAGCTACCGTTTTGGGAACTTTGCCCTTGGTTTTGCTGGTTTTGGTGTTCCAGCGGCGCATTGTTCAGGGTTTAACAGCGGGTGCAGTCAAGGGATAAATCGATTTTAGATTTTAGATTTTAGATTTTAGATTGGAGAGTAGTCAGTAGTCAGTAGTCAAACAAGCAACAAAAGATTAATCCGTGTATCCGTGTTTATCCGTGTCGTGCTGTTCTTAGCAATTCCCAATTACCCATTAAAAATCATGGCAAAATTGCAACTCAAAAACCTCAATAAAACCTACAGCCCTAAAGTTGTTCCCGTGAAAGACATTAGTTTGGATGTCAGCGAAGGGGAATTTCTGACGTTGCTGGGGCCTTCGGGGTGTGGTAAATCTACGACGCTGCGGTTAATTGCAGGGTTGGAACAGCCGACTAGAGGCGAGATTAGAATTGGCGATCGCGATGTCACTTATCTCAGACCGGGCGATCGGGATATTGCAATGGTTTTTCAAAGTTACGCGCTGTATCCGCACATGACAGTATACGAGAATATGGCGTCGAGCCTCAAACTTCGCAAAATCTCCTCCAGCGAAATCAATCGGTTAGTGACGGAAGTTGCAACATCCCTGGGATTGACGGAATTAATCGATCGCAAACCAGGAAAACTATCAGGCGGACAGCGACAGCGAGTGGCCCTCGGCCGCGCATTAGTGCGCCAACCGGAAGTATTTTTGCTCGACGAACCTTTGAGCAATCTCGACGCATTATTACGGGAAAAAGTTAGGGCCGAACTTAAACAATTGTTTTCCTCACAAAAAGCTCCTGTAGTGTACGTAACTCACGACCAAACCGAAGCAATGACGCTTTCTACAAAAGTCGCAGTTCTCAACAGCGGCAACGTGCAGCAGCTCGATCCGCCACACTTAATTTATACTCGTCCGGCAAATCAGTTTGTAGCTGGTTTTGTGGGCAGCCCGCAAATGAATTTGCTAGTGCTTAAATGCCAGGGAAATTTTGCTAAGTTGGGGGAGTTTGGAGTTCCACTCCCAAATATGCCGACTGTGCCGCCAGAAATTGTGTTGGGAATTCGCCCGGAACACGTCGGCTTTGCAGATGTAGAGGCTGGCAAGATGTCGGGCCCAGAGGCAATTAAAGGTGAGGTTTTTTTAGTGGAAAACTTGGGGATGCAAAATTTAGTTAGCGTCCGAGTTAAAGGTGTGGAGTCTGTAACGGTGCGGGCTTTGCTGCCAAATGACCGCCACTGGAATTCCGAAATTGTAGAGCTGGTTTTTCCGCCTCAGTTGCTGCACTGGTTTGACGTGAAAACGGGCGATCGCTTGCAATAAGAATTTGCCCTGCATACCATGCTTGATTAAAAATTGTCTAACCATGTGTATAAAAATATGTTTTTTGCTTCTAACTAAGTTATGACTTTAGTTAGAGGTAGAACTATTTGGCTGCTGTTAAGGTGATATTCATGTGTGAAAAAGCTAATTGGCTGACACATAGGTTGCGTGTTTAGCAGATTTTATCGCTAACCTATAACTCTATTTAGGTGGTCGATCGCAAGTTAAAGCTAAGTTGGCTTTACCTCGCATTAGCTGCTAAATTTGGAGCGAGTCAATTAGATGAAAAAATGTTGAAAATTATCACCAATCAACTTAGGGAGTATTACTGAGATGAATTTGATTTCCACAGCCATTGCTCGCATCAGTTCCCTGCTTAAGGGTTTTCAAATTAAGAGTTTTTTGAGTGTTGTCCTAGTCGGTTTTCTGGTGCTGACAACCAATGTTAATTCGGGAAGCAGTAACAAAGGTTTTGGCGCGCAAGCCAGCTCAAAGTCTGAGCTCAACAATCCTGAAAGACCCCAAACAACACGGGAATGGAGGCAAGAAGCTCGCGAAACCTCAGACTCTCCAGGCGATCGAGTTCAGAAGATTGGGCAAGAGGCAGGAGCAGCCGTGAAAGAAATGGGGGAGATGTATCAAGACACTGCTAAGAGAAGTATCCGCGAATTAAAGGATTAGTAGCTCCCACTAAAAAAATATAACACTGAGAAACCTGATTGCTTTCGGGGCGCAGCCAAGAGTGCTCGCCCTTGCGAGTTTCTGAACACCTGAAAAGTTTGAGGTTTAAATAGGTTGAGCTAGTTAATACGGCAGACGCAATCAAGTAGGCGACCATACATAAACTAGAACAGATGCTCAAAAACCCAGTTTCTCAGGTGAAACTGGGTTTTTGAGTTGAAAGTCTTTTATGTTACAGCATATTCGCTGGTTCATAAAGTACATTAGGAATGAGAATTAAATAACTTCCACTCTTGAAAGTGGGATGGGCGTCCCGCCCATCCTTTTTGGACGGGCGGGACGCCCATCCCACAATAACAATTAAAATTGTAAGTTATTTAATTCGCGATCCTTAGCAGCTATATTGTGTGGTGTTAGTCCGTAGGGTGCGTCGCTCCTTCATATTTGATAAAGATTGCAGATTGACGGGTGTATCCGCACCTTACTCGCGTTTCTCTTCTTGTATGTACCGCATATACATGGAATATGCTGTATGTTGAGGGCGGGCTTTCCGGCCCAACCCCTACTCCCCACAAGAAGGAAAATTTATTGCCCCATGCAATTTAAATGCGTATTAGCTTAGCCTCGTTACTGGTTTAAATGCTCCACAGCTTATTGATGATATTATTTGTGGTAATCAAGGTCATATCCTCAAAGATACTTAGGGTGCGGGTGCAAGAAAAATCATAGTTTGTGGGTATCGATCGCAGACTGCAAAAAATCGCTATAAAAACCTGGCCGGGAGAAAACAAAAATATGATGAATGACGGCAACCAAAAAGCTGAAGCGCCTGAAACCGAGGATGCACAAAATTTGTCCGGCATGGCGAAAGCTTTTATTGTGAACGTGGCTTGGTCTTACGCAGAGGCATTGGAGCGAATGAAACGATCGCGAAATCCACAGGAACCGGCGCCGGAATCTCCGACAGAACAAGTCGAAGCTGATACTGAAAAAAATTAATGAAGACTAAGCTGTCCTGCATTTAAACTGCACAGTCAAAACTTGATAAAGTTGTTGTGGGGAGTAGGGGTTGGGCCAGAAAGCCCGCACAAAAAATGCAATTTAGATGTCGAACAGCTTATTAATGGGATCGATTTGCTAAACTATCTGGAGATGCGATCGATCGCAATAGTCAATTATAGCAATACTCGCATCAGTTTCAATAACTGGTTAACTTCCAAGCTCTGCCTGGGAAACGATGTAAGCGAGGCTCTGCCTCTGCCCAGACTAGGGAGGCTCTTCCTGCGGATATGCGTTACCAGGAAGAGCCTGGTAACGAGTAAAAGCCTGGTAACGAGTAAAAAGCTTTAGTTCGGGGATGACAACTGCGTTGTAGGTTTGAACCTCAACCTATATCTATCCATAAAAGGGATTTAAACTAAACAAAGTACGGTTTTACGGCTACAGTGTACAAAACAAATAACCAATTTTTAGATCTGTCTCATGTCTAATTCAAAAATGATTGGTAAAGCGATCGCAGGTAGCCTTTGCTTGGGCATCCTCATTAGCTTCAACGCCGCCCTCGGTTCAGCATCCGCAGCAACACCAACAATTGCCCAAGAAACAGCAGCCCCGGCCGCTAGCACCCTCGACCAGCAACTCCTAGGCCAATGGCAAGGCACTGTCGCCTCGGGTCAGTCTTTCACCTTCGTCTTTGCGCCAGAAGGCAAATTGTTTCTCATGGCTAAAGGCCCCGACGGAGCTGCCCGCGCCAAAGAAATGAGGTACAAAGTTAATCTCGGTGAAAAACCGATGCACATTGATGTCGGCCTCAGCAGCACAGAAACCGTTGAGACTGTTTTTGAGTTGACTCCCGAAGGTCAAATGCGGCTTCAGTTGCAAGGCACGAATCCCGGACAGGCGAGGCCTAATTCCTTAAACGAGCAGGCAACTGTGTTTAAAAAGGTCTCCGAGGCAACTGCACTGCCTCCTGACACTCAAGTCATCGGTTTTTAAGGAAAATTGCAGGCAGAAGTATAATTTGGTGAAAAAACGGTTGCTAATTTTGGGGGGGACGGGGGATGCTGCGGCACTGGCGGTGAGAGCGTCTCAAATTGCTGATATTGAGGTGATATCTTCGCTAGCAGGACGCACTCAACAGCCTTTTACCCCCAAAACGGGTACGGTGCGGATTGGGGGGTTTGGTGGGGCGGCTGGGCTGGCGGCGTTTTTGCGCGTTAGCTCGGCCCGCCCCTACGGGGACTACGCCAAGGGAGTCGATCGCCCGATCGACTTCTTAATCGATGCTACTCATCCGTTTGCGGCTCGGATTTCTGCTAATGCTGCTGTTGCGGCTGCTGAATGTAATGTGCCCTATTTGATGCTGGTGCGTCCTGCTTGGGAGAGGGTGGAGGGCGATCGCTGGATTGAAGTTGCGGGCCACTCGGAGGCTGCAAGGGCTTTATTAGGGCTGTCTCAGCGGGTGTTTCTGACGATTGGTAGGCAGGAATTGGCTGCTTTTGCTGGTTTGGATGCTATTTGGTTTTTGATGCGGGCGATCGATCCTCCGGCACTCAATTCTCCTATTCCTAATGGTAAGTTGTTATTAGCAAGGGGGCCTTTTTCTTTGGAAGATGAGCGCCAATTACTATTAGAATATCAGATTGATACTATTGTTAGTAAAAATAGCGGGGGCGGTGCTACTTATGCGAAAATTGTGGCGGCTAGGGAACTGGGAATTCCGGTGGTGATGGTGCAGCGGCCGCCGATTCCCGATGTTGAGCAGGTTGCTGATGTTGCAGGGGCGATCGCTTGGTTAGTTAAGCAGTTATGATATCAAATTCGTTAGCATCGGAATAGTAAATTCGAGTTCTCTGTTGACTGTTGACGGTTTACTGTTCACTGTCAACTGTCAACCGTCAACTTCATTTCGGTGTTACCGGAAATGATATTAGTAGGGTTTCAAACATCGGCTAGGTTAGGTCTTTGAGTAATGGTTGATTTCCTGGCTGGATGATTATTTGTTTTAGTTCTAGCTGCATTTTTTGACTGTTTTAAGAGGATTTGAAATATTAAATAATTTCAGTTAATAGATTTTAGCAATTCAGAACTTATGCGGAATTGCTGTTAGAGATTAAGATTAAATTTATTGAAAGCTAGGGCGGTGGTGGGCAATCATTTCCTTCAGCAGTTCTCATTCCTCCTATGAGAGTTTCCACCATTACGCACTGCTTAGCAGGGGTGTTAGGTAGAGAATCGGGTGGATAAATTGTCACTGTAAAACCGTCAGTTAGTTGTCGTGGGGTTCTGCTCTGTATTGATGGGCTTGTGATCCAGCCTTGGTAATTAAAAGTAATTGATTTGATTGTGGCAACTCCATTAGCTTGAGCAAAAAGTTTGACCTGTCCGGGCTTTATTTCGCCTCCTGCATCCAAATTTTGTGGAGTATTAGTATTGATCGTATATGTTGGCTTAACTGGCGGATTAGCATTAGGATCGTAATTGAATGTAACTGTGACATCGCTCTTAGTTCGCTTTGCTTCGCTTTGTGCAGTTCGCAAGGTTTGCAAAACGCGATCGTTGACAGTACGAACTCTTTGTCTGGTGATGAATCCCAGCCAGCTTGGAGCGGCGATCGAGCTAAATATACCTATGATTAACGCTATCACGAGCACTTCTAGAAGGGTGAATCCTCCATCATCTTTTCTGGATGCAGTTTTGTTGAAATTAGGGCTGGGCTTGGCAGCCGAGTTATGCAAAAGTTTTAATAATATGGGTGAGGTTTTCATGGTATTTTCCTATTTTTTATCGGCGGGTAGCGATTCGGAAATGTGTTTCAGGCATCAGTTAGTTTCCTCGCGCACCTAGACCTTGTACTTGCACGGTTGCTGTTGGGAAATATGCCGATTTATTGGCATCATAATCAGCATCGTTGGCTTGAAGGCGGCGGAGACTATTTCCTCTGATAGTCACTCTGGCTATGTTTTTAGAGGTATCTACACAAGCGTAGAAGCTGTTGGTTGAGCCGTCGGCTGTTAATAAATCTGTTGGAGTTAATGCTGGTGCTGGTGCTGGTGGGTCTGTGACACCAAGAGTAGTTTTACAGTCGGGTAGAGGTGGAACGTTAACTGTACTGTTGTCGATGTAGTTCACCAGAATTTCCGGCTTTGTTGCTGTCGATAGGGGATTTCCCAGTTCCCCAACCTCTGTCACATTTTGTGTTGGCTTGCTGGGGTCGAACTTTTCGTTAAAAGCTGGATCTTTTCTTTGACCAGTTGTTGTCTCAGCGTCAGGGTAGTAAGCCAAAGTTGACGGGTTTTTTATTCCATCTCTAATTTCATAGCGGGCAATGCGGGTAGGACAAGTGTTTCCTAAAGGTTGACACCAAGTAACGTCGTTGTCCTTAAACTGGTAGTACGCAACTAATGAAAGTACGTAGGTATCGTTGCATTCATTAGGCCTAGTATCGCAGGTGTTTGGTCTTGCCGCCACAGTCGGGTTAATAGGAACAGAATTTTTAATCTGTTGTCGCTTCCAAAATACGAGGATCGGAATTCTATTAGGATTTCCATTGTCTGGAAGTTTATTTCTGATAGCAGGATTAGCCGCAGTTCCTACATTAATATCCTTATTATCGTAAATATAAATAGCTTGACTCAAATCTTGGGCGATGAAATCAACGGCTGCCTGAAGGTCTTGCTCGGTATTTGACTTGACTTGTTCCCTCCTGTCGGTATTGAGCATATCGACTACAAAACCGAGCATCGGCGTAATGATTAAAAACGCCATAATTGCTCCGACTAATAGCTCGACGAGAGTCATGCCCTTTTCTGTTTGAGCTGGCCCTGAGCGGTTTCGCTGGTACTGAGTTTTTAGAAGCAACCTGAGTAAACTTTTCATTTTGACTTCTTCCTTAGTCGAGTGGTTGAGAGAGATTTTAATCTAATAACACTCACTGTAATTATGGGTGTACAGTAGTTCATGGTTGATCGAGGCGATCAAAGATTGACTTATAGGAAGGATTTCCGGTAGCGGGAATCTCTGTAGACATTTCTACTACTGGCCTTGTCCGATCGCCCAAACCAGAACCCACAACAGATTGCTTCACAGTCTTTGGGGTCGGATTCAAAGTTACACCCGGAGCAAAGGAATCAGCCCTATAAACTCGGACTAAAAGCTGATAGCCTTTTAATGTGGGATCGTTATTAGTTATAGATGGATCGGGATTTAGCCAAGCGCCCTGAACGTAAAAGTCTTTGGTGCTACTGGGGGAACAACCTCCTCCATCCATGTCAACGCAGTATAAATCGGCGTTATTTCCCGGAACTGGTGCGTTAGCCAAATCTTCCTGATTTGTCGTTGTGTATCTAGCAGGAAACCCTTTTATTGTGCCACCAAACTTAATTGACTCCGATCGCAAACCGTCAATGTAAGCTTTCGCCGCTTGCGTTGCCAGTTCTGTCCGCCGCGCTTGGACGCGAGTTGCTACTGAGAAGGCCATCACGGGGGCGATCGCAATCATCAGCACCGAAACTACAATCATCGCTACCAATGACTCGATAATCGTGTAGCCACCATCTCGCGGCTGGGATAAATTTTGGTGTTGTTTTTGCTTAGTCATAAATAGGACTCCAGTAATTGCGCGGCGGATAGTTAGAGGGTTAGAGGCAGTCGGCAGTTGGGATGGTTTCGGTGGCTTTCTTGGTGGTATCTGCTTCTAGAACTCCGCACATCAAAGTTTTTACCCAGTCGTCATTGCGAGGTACTTCCCGGAAATACTCAGCCGGGGTGGGTGTTGAGGGAGGAGTTGTGAACTTTCGGGTAAACAAGTCGGGCGGTTGAGATAGCAGACCCACGTCAAAACCCCAATCCCGAAGGGGCGGGATGAAGAAGGGAAGCCGACCTACCACATTGCCACCAACGTTGATGCTGGCGTTACTGGTTCTGTAAAAAGGCAATGGAGTACCGCCACTGTAAGTGATGCTTGGTGGAGGTGGGCTCGGTGGGTTTGGCGATGACTCGAAAAGACTCCGCAATTTAGTTTGAGCAGTCTGCTGCGGAGCTGCCGGATTCAGAATCGGGATATAGGGCGCGGTGCTGTAGGCACTCCGGTTGAACTGGATAAAGGAACCCTGGATTACTGATCCAACGTTTCCATCCCAGCTTTCCAAGAATCTGGTCAAATTTTGCACACCGCCGTTAGAGTCACCGACGCCACTACCAAGCGTTCGGGAAGGAGTATCATTCGAGCCTACGACCATATTAGATGTTGTCTTTACAGCCTTGGGTATCCAACCAGTGGCGGCCACGATATTTGAACCTGATGGTAAGTTGGTCGGTGGAGTAGTCGGCGCGGCCGTCACAGTTTGGATCTGCAAAACCGGCATTAGTAGCGGCTGCGAGCTTTCAGTTACGTTTGCTGGTGGTGTTGATACTAATTTTGGTAAATCTGCACCGCTCCCGTCCTTCAGAGCCTTGTTAAACACAAAGGGAAATTTTTCTGAACCGTAAGTCACCGCATTAGCGCCTGATGTAGCAGTCGTGGCAAACCACAGAGAATTAGGTGTTAGATTTGTGCCAGGCCCAGCAGGAGCAACTGTGGTGCCACTAATCCCTAATGGCACAGGATCATTAGCATTTGTTGGTAGATCCAGTTGGTCACTTGAACGAGAAACTCCCCCTCTCTGAAAGGCAACACGGCGGGGGAAGCGTTGCAGTTCTGGTGCTGGCGGGATAGCGGTTGTTCCGGCTCCGGCGGTATATTGTGCAGCGGTGATGCTAGCACTTGCCTTCAAAGAACCCACCGGATTTACAAACCAGTCGCTATCCGTACACGCAGAAACGGGGATTTTGTTACAAACTTCCATTAAATACTCGGGGAAAGTCCCGCGCCGCTGCACTGGAGTGACGAAGTTGTTGAAGTAAGAACTGTTAATAGGATTGCTGTTGTTTGCGTAATTTGCATCCGTAAGTGTTGTGCCTCCTGTGTTGACTAATTTGCCGCTCGTAGCTGTGAATGCCCCGCTGGAAAGTCCGTTTGTGACAAAGTTGTTGCTGTAAAATCCTTGCTGTTTGCGAGGCATTACAGCAGCAGCACCGGCATTATTTCTGAGGTCAAAATCTCCCTCGTTGCGGAAGCCAAAACGGTAATTTTGTGAAAGCAGAGTGACTGCATCTGATAGTACGTTTGCGGGACGCCAAGTATCGCCTGTTGTACAATTACCTGCTAACCGGGGGTCATTTGGGCGACAGGCAAAGTTCTGATTAAGGTTTGTACGATCGTAAAAGCTACCCCAATCACCGGCCGGATCAAACTCTTGGTGGGAGTGAAGGTTAAAATCACCTTGGATATAAACCGGCAAATTAGATGCCAAAGTCAGCCCCTTTTCTAGGACTACATCCGCCACAGTAGGATTGGTGGGGCTGGGAACTCTACCTAACTCCCGACCATTAACAAGTAAAATTCCGTTGGGCTTGCGAGTAGGATCTAGTAGGGAATCTGTGGGGCTGACTGTTTCGCTCCTACTTTTATCTATGCCGCCTGCGGTAAGAGCTGGGCGAAAACTCAGATCGGGCAGCGCATCGTCGCGAGTGGCATAAATAATCCCGCTATTTGGCAGTAAAGGCTCGCCCCCTACAGATGGAGTTTTTCGCCGCAGTACATTGATGTCTATCCGAGTGGCGCGAATTTCTAGGGGTTCCCGTTCTTCTAAAGGCAGATTGTAGTTCCCTGTTAATTTTGCTGCTTGGGCAACTGTGGTGGGGCTGCTCAGCGTAAAGGCTTCGTTAACGTTGGTTGTCCAGTCATCGCGGTCGATCGCCTTGATTTCTCGACCGTTCAAAAATGCTACTTCTTTAATTGCCCCGTGAGGAATCTTAGGGTTAGGATCGGGAACGATAGTACCATCAAGAATGCTCAGAGCGCAAAGAGTAGAGTCAATAGCAGCTTTTTGTGCCAAAGTGCGATCGTCCTTCGCTACCTGAAGAGCCTCTCTCAACGGCCCGTTGGCAAACCGACCGTCAGGGAAGACTAAATTAGCTTGCGCGTCCAACTTCGCATCTCCGCTACCGCTCAACAACCCATTAGCAGCGACTGTGGCAGTTCCGCTTGGTCTGGCTCCCACTCCTGGGGAGGTGTAGGTGATGCCGTTATTAGAACCAATTTCACCGCCGCGAACCCCTAGTTCTCCAAAAGGATCTCCTACAGGCTGACCGCTGACATCTGTTCCTGGTGGAAGTGTACTTAAATTTCTTGCTGTCGAAGCCGTGCTGGGGTCGTAATAGCTGCTGACGCAGGCTAGCGGTTTGTCATTCAACTCTCCCTTCGCCGAAAAGTTATCTGCATAGTGATAAACTACTGTGGCCCGCATCCGCAAATCGCCCTTGGCATATTGGGGAGTGCTGGGGTCGATCGACGTGTTATCTATGGCGACTGGCAGCGATGGCGGTAGCCCTCCGGGGGGATAAGGAGGGGGAGGGGTTGTTGGCGTGGAACCTGGAAAGTCAACCCATTTTGGAAGAGGAGCCAGAGGACGATTATTGTAAACTTTCGCCCCAGGGCCCAAGGGTGACATCGGCATCGAGTCCGGCCAAACCACGGGGAACTCCTCCACACCTGGAGTAGCTGGGTCGTCGTAACTAGCAGTGTCCCCAGTTAAGGTTGCGCCATCTGTAGGATTTATCCAACTGGGTGGTGGCAGGAAAGAATTTCTGCGCTCGTAAACCCCTGCACCAGTAATGACGCGCAAGCCGCCATTGCCGTCTAATGGATTTTCCGGGAATCTCGCCGCTTCTTTTTCCCAGAAACCGTCGCGATCGATCGCTCCCACATCAGCGAGCTTCGTCACCTGTGGCGATCGTTCGCGCGTAGTGCCACTGTCTGTCGGATTCCACTTCGCTGCTACTGTTTCCGGCGTGTTGATAAATTTTGCACCGTCCCATCTCAGGGCTGGCAAGTTGTTGCCAGCCACAACGCGATCGCCCAGAAATTCTTCTTCAGTAGGAGGTTCTGGTATGGGGTTGGTTGCGTATAGCTTATCCGGCTTTAGGTTGATTTTGGTGTCGGCAGAGTTTGGAAGGCTCCATTTGTCTACAGGTCTTAGGGTGTCTTGGGTGCCTAGAATGGGTGGGGTTCCGGCCGGTGTTGCCCATGAAAGACCGTACCCTGCCGTTGCGTCTCCTCCAACCAGAGGCACTTCCGCAAAAGGAACCTTCCGGGTGAACTGTTTAAAATATTCTGTCAGCGCTTGTTTGCGATCTTGGGTGTCAGGCCGCTGCTGCACTAACAAAGGATCGTTAGTCTCGGGGTTGCTGCCGTTTTGTCCCATCTGCGCTTCTACTAGCAAATCTAGGCGCTTTGTATAGGCTTCGTTGTTGTAAAGAACGTCTAAGGTTGGATTGCTAGCTGATTCCTCGCTGGTCTTAATTTCTAGTTTTTTACCCAGCATGAATGCGGTTCTTCCGCTCCCAGGCAGGCTAGCTTTTTTGTAAAGGTGTACGTCCACTGCATTTTTGGTCGCGTTGTCAGTTGACACGCCATTTACTACATTGCCTGCCACAACAATTTTGCTGTTTTCTTGCTCGTAGAAACAAGACTCTGGGCTGCTGACCTGATACAGTTTGATGCTGTTAGCGCTACCCGCCCCTGATACCAGCAAATTACTATTTGTAAATAGCCGCCCGTTTAGATTCAGCGGAGGCCCTGGCGATATTTCTAAATCGTCTTCATAAACCACCGCGTTGTTGGCGATAGGAATGCGGATTTGGTCTTGCTGATATTCCAAGGCTGAAATGCTAGAAGCGCCTGTGAATTTTTGATAATTACTACCCAATGCGGTCGCTTCGGTATCTGTTATGGGTACGTTAACTGTATAAACAAAAAAACTTTTTTTAAGTTTGCCATCTAGCCTGTACCAGCCTGAGTCGCCCGCTAAACTAGCAGCAGTACCTCCACCCTGCAAGCACTTAGGATTAAGTCCTGCCACCGACATCGGCGGCGTTCTTGCTTCCAGCGGTTTTCTTTGTCTTAAGAACTCGCCCACAGTAGGGCTAAGCTTATCGTCGTCTCTTGGGGGGGTGCGAAAAAATATGCCGTAGAGCGTAAAAGTGTCAAATTTGCCGTCGTTGTTCGTATCTACGGGATATCTCCAAGCAGTGTTTATAGATTCATTGCTTTCGAGATTAAAATTAGGATCGTTAACGCCAAGATCGGGACTTATGCCGCCGGTACCGTCTAGGTTATACTGAAGTTTAAGGCGTTCTTCGTCCCCAAAGGTATAATAATCGGTTCCACCAATGGGGTTTGCTGTCAGGTACAAATCTTCATCGGAAGGAGTACCCCTACCCGCAGTTTGATCCAGCATATATTGAATTTTTGCTTTTGCCCGATCGAGCGCCGGAGTCGCCGCCGCCAGTACCTGCTGGTTCACGCGCACGTTACGCGCCGTATTCGCCCGATCGAACGATCGCAGGGTAATCGCCACAGTCAACAAAATCACTACCAGCAACACCATCGTCACCGTCGGCAGCACAAACCCCGCCACCGGCAGTCTCGCCCTCCGGCCCATAGCCATCAGGGTTTGCAGCATTGCTCTCATCAGCCGCTTCGCCCCGGATCTGGTAACACCAGCAATCCGCCGCAGCAGGGATACGATAACTTTGGATAATTTGCTCTTAAACATTGACGCCTTCCTGAATAATTTCAGAGATGGTATTGCTGGTAGTTACTGCTCGACAGTACAATCCCATCTTTATTGTTCCCATTTTCCACAACCTGCATATCAGCCTCTTGCACAAATTTAAATTTGTACCTTGGCTGAAAAATAAAACCCACAAACCCACAACCAAAATCGCCGCCGATAATATATTTCCGCGAAAGATTTGCCCCGCAGGGATTAGATATTCCTAACTCCACTCTAATCTAGTTAAATTGAAATGTCAGGGGTCAATCGATTTTAGATTTTAGATTTTAGATTTTAGATTGACTTGCGCGAGATAAATGCTCTTTCTTGAGGATTTTGGATTTTAGATTTTCGATTGACTTGCGCGAGATAAATGCGGGGGCTTGATACCACCTTTGAAATTCGTAGTCAGACTCAGAGTGAATGCGATCGCCCAAAAACAGCGATCGCGATCGTATCCCATGTATTTCCCAGCCCTTGTCTGGCCGGCTTTGTTGTTGTGTTCGCCTTGCTAGCGCTTTTCAACCACCGGAATCTACAATCACGATCGGCCCATCGAATCGTTATGCCTGTCAGCGCGATCGAATCTAAATTGGGCGATCGAATTGCCCTAATGCCCCCAAGTGCGATCGAATTGCCCTAATGCCCCCAAGTGCGATCGAATTGCCCTAATGCCCCCAAGTGCGATCGAATTTTCGTCTTGCGCCCCAGCCCGCCGGGGGTTAAAAACCCCCGTCTCATAGCTAAAGTCCTCTTGCATAGGACTAATCAAATATTAAGATATTAGATATATAAATACATCTTCAGTCCTTTTCAAAGGACTTGCGCTATGAGACGGGGGTTTTAACCCCCGGCGGACAATCGGTACAAATGCCAAATCCGAAACACTGTCAGTACAAGCGCCAAATAAACCTACCATCCCCACCCATGAAACAACCCCCCAAACCCCCCGACTTCATCATCATCGGCGCCCAAAAAGGCGGCACAACATCCCTGTACAACTACCTAATCCAACATCCCCAAATCCTCCCCGCCGCCCAAAAAGAAATCCATTACTTCGACTTCAACTTCGACAAAAGCCCCGACTGGTACTACGCCCAATTTCCCCAGCCCCAAACAAGCGAAAATCTACTAACCGGAGAAGCCAGCCCCTACTATATCTGTCACCCCCAAGTTCCCCAGCGAATTTATGATTTATGTCCCAAAGTTAAAATAATCGCCCTGCTGAGAAACCCAGTAGAACGCGCAATCTCCCACTATTATTACTATATCAAAATAGGCTACGAATCCCTATCATTAGAAAGTGCGATCGCCGCCGAACCCGAAAGACTCAAAGGCGAAATAGAAAAACTCCAAACCGATCCAAACTACTACAGTTACGAACACCAACACCACAGTTATCTAACCCGCGGCATTTACGCCGATCAACTCCCAGCCTGGATAAAACTTTTTCCCAAATCACAACTTTTAATCCTCAAAAGCGAAGACTTATATACCAATCCCTTCGGCACATACAACAGCGTCTTAGAATTTCTAGAATTGCCGCCCCACCAACTACAAACCTACGAAAAATACAACGCCACCCAATATCCCCCCATCAGCGACACAATATACGACCAATTGAGAGCATATTTTCGATCGCACAACCAAAGACTAGCCCAACTGTGCGATCGAGACTTCGGCTGGGACTAATCATTTCGGGAATTGTAGGGGCGGGTTCACCCACAATAATCGTCAATA